>JAPLHZ010000270.1 GCA_026389365.1 Cyanobacteriota bacterium | reverse complement strand
TGAGCATTTATTAGACTTATTTATCGCAATGTTTGGTTTGGACCCGACTTTGGTTAAATTAAATCCAAACTACCAGAGACTACTGGAATACGGCTCTCTCAGGGCTTGACCGACTGAAAATCTGTCCGGAGTGTTGTTAAATGCGATCGATTTGGATCCGGTTTGAATCAGATTTAAATCTGGGTTAACGTCGTCGCCAGCCGATCAGAGCTGCTAGCCCAAACCCAAGAATAGGAAGCAGTACAGCACTCAGCAACATCACAATTTGCACTTGTTGAGGGGTTGCACTGAGTTGGCGACGTTTGATTTCGCGAGGCCGAATGGAGAGCGCCTGACCCTCAATTTGGCTGACCCAAGTGACAGAATTTAGAAACATATCGCCATTAAGCTGCGCACCAAAGAAAGCATCCGTTGCAAATGCAGAGTTGCCAAAAATAATGAGCCGAGATTCACGCGGGGCTTGCGTGGGGTTGACGATCGGACCAACGGTGGTGGGGGACGGCGTTACGATCGGAGATGGAGTTTGACCGTCGGTATTGACCAGTGGAGGAGAGGGACTGAGGGCGGGTTGACTTGGCTTCGAGATCACTTGTCGCACTAATGCAACCGCCAACGGCAAGGGACCAGGCCGATCGCCTTTATTCAATTTAATCGGTTTTTCTTTAAGATTGCTTTCGCCCCAGCTTTGTTTGTTGGTTAAGGCGATCGGAGTGGCTTGAACCCCGGCAACCTCCTGAATTTCGATCGGACGAGACAATGGATAAAATGTAATGTTATTGCCGAATTCTTTAGTAATTGGGTGACTATTGCCGTTGTAATCTTGAACGATCGGTGCAGCAGGCCCAAGTTTTAATAATTGACCGGAACCTGAGGCATCGATCGCCACTCGATTGTCTAATACCAATCCCCAAGTTTTAAGCAGCTGCGTCAAATTCGCCTTAGATTCTGGATCAATCAAAACCATCAAATTTCCCGCCTGATCCAAATAGTCCTGAATTGCCTTTAATTCGGCGTCGAAAAACGGCTTCGATGGACCTGCTAACACTACCACCGCCGCATCCATAGGAATTTGTAAAGTCTGGGCCAGATTCAATGGCAATACTTCAAAATTCTTGTCCTGAAGAAGCTTAAATGCCGCGCTATAGTTCTTTTCACCCGGATCTAAACTACGTTCCCCGTGGCCTTGAGTAAAGTAGATACGAGGTTTACGATCGCTTTGAATTTGCAGCAAACTACTGATTAAACGGGTTTCAGAAATTCGTTGTTGCGGACTTAGGGATTGGACAAATAATTTACGATTTTTGCTGGGTAATTCAAGATGAACATCGCGAGATTGGTTAGAATTTTTGATTTCAAATTTTTTAGCTAATGCTGGATTAGTATCGGGATCGACAAATTCAAAGGAAAAATTCTGACTTTGACGGCGAAAATTTTGTAGCAGTTCACGATCTTCGGGAGACTGTTCTTTGTCAAATAGGTAAAGCGTCACAGGCTGTTTGAGGTTTTTAAGAATCTGTTGCGTTTCTGGTGCGATCGATAGCCGCCCCGTATCTGTCAAATCAACACGATATAAATGTCGCACTGCCATGAAGTTCAACAATCCCAATATCACAAATACCGAAACGGTCGAAATCAATGCACTAGTGCCCGCTTGAGTCGATCGGCGTTGCCAGAAATTAGTTTGATTACTGGCAGCATCAAAGCGGCCCAACATCAGCAACCAAATACCAATTAAAACAATACCAACGATCGTCAACCCAGTTTGTAACGCCATCCATCCAAGAATCAACCCGGAGGTGCAGGCCGCACTAATTAAGCCAATTCCTAGCCAAACTGAATTTTTAAAAAAGAACTTAGCCAACTGTTTTAACGCATTCATAAAATCAAACTAAAAACAACATATTAATAAACTCTTTTAGTAGAGCTTCATCATTACGATCGCTGAAACCGAAATGCCTCGACTGACTGCGCTGTCAGAAATATTCCCAATAAAATATAGCTAACAAACGCAACAATACTGCTGCTATCTACCACCCCTTGAACTAAATTTTCATAGTGCTTTAACAGGGAGATATGGGCAATAACATCAGTTACAATGCCAGTTGTTGAGTTAGAAACGGCATCAATTAAACTGAGCAATAACACTAAGCCAAAGGTTCCGATCGCCGCCACAATTGTGTTATCGGTCAACGATGAAATGAACATCCCAAGTGACAATATCGCAGAGGCCAATAATAATAATCCAAAATAGCCCCACAACAATGGCTCCAACGAGATAGCAGGACTCGCACCACCCAGCGCAACGATTTGATAGGCTACGATCGGTAGGAGAATAGTGAAAAAGAAGGTCACGACGGCACCTAACTTAGCTAATGCCACAGCCCAATTTGTAATCGGTGACGTTGCTAGAAGTTCTAATGTCCCGCGTTTACGTTCTTCGGTATAGAGATTCATGGAGAGAATCGGGAGAATGAACAATACCACTTGTCCTAAGACCCGCAAAAAAGTACGAATTAATTCGTATGCGTAGTCAACGGATGGAAGATTTGGATCGCTTCCCATAAGAATACTTTGGGCAGTCAAATTATAGTAAAGGATTGAGAAGAAGAAGCCTGATACTAGCCAAAATACACCCGCAATTAAGTAACCCCAAGGTGTAATAAAGTAACTTTGTAGCTCTCGTGTATAAATAGCTAAAACATTAGCCCAAATTAGTTTCATTCGTTGTCTTCTCCACTGGGTTCTAGTTGGGATTCATCAGGTGACTCCAATATTGGCGGCGCGATATTCATCTCTTCTGTTGTGAGTTCCAAGAATACATCCTCTAAACTGGCTTGGATTCTCCGCATTTCATAGGGGGGAATGCCATTAGCCACTAATGCTGTAGAAATATCAGGGCCAATTTCATGAGACCCTTCAGAAGTGATAAGCAATCTTAAACGATCGTCTCGAAAGGCTTTAGCATTAGCGATCGTGACTGTATTTAAATGCGGAATTCCCATTAATATCTCTCGGACGCGATCGTAGTTTGAATCAACTTCAATATCGTAGCTAGTATTAACTTGCAAGTCAGTCATCAGATTATCAGGCTTATTAGTTGCAACAATCTTGCCGCTTTTAATAATTGTGACGCGATCGCAAATAGCACTTGCTTCAGGAAGAATATGAGTTGAAAGGATAACCGTATGATTTCCAGCGAGTCCTTTAATTAATTTTCGGACATCGATAATTTGTTTGGGATCCAGCCCGACAGTAGGTTCGTCTAATATAATAACTGGTGGATCATGAACGATCGCTTGGGCAATACCAACGCGCTGTCTAAATCCCTTAGAAAGCTTACGTATTAGAGTTTTTCGACGATCGAGTAGGTTACATTTCTCTAGAGCATAATCTATTCGAGTTGGACGATCGCCAGCGCTGACTCCTTTTATTTTTGCAACGAAAGCTAAAAAACCTTCGATCGTCATTTCTGGATACAGTGGTGGTATTTCTGGAAGGTAGCCAATTTTCTGTCGCGCTTGTAGAGAATCAGTATGAACCTCAAATCCTGCTACTTTAGCGGTTCCTGTTGTGGCGGGGAGATAACCTGCAAGGATTCGCATTGTTGTGGTTTTACCTGCACCGTTAGGCCCAAGAAATCCCATGATTTCACCGGGTTCCACTGAGAAACTTACGTCTTGAATGGCTGCTGTTGAGCCATAGATTTTGCTAAGCTTTTCGACTTCGATCATGAGAGTCCCGAGATATCGCGTTCTGACAATGTACCTTATCCTATGAACGATCAGCTTGATGCGCTGGTATAGAATTTCAGTGCAAATCGCCAAAATCGATTAGAAATAATAAACAGTAGACTTGCAATTAACAATGAAACTATTGATGTCCCGTTTGAAACCCGGTTTAGAATAGCTTCTGCTGGAACAGTGGTGATGAATCCGATCGGAATAATAAAGGTGAAGAAAAATTGATAAGCAGAGGGATAGGCAGCGATCGGAAAACGTCCAGCTTCGAGCAGTCCTTTTAAAACTTCGGTGAGATTATAGATCTTTGTAAACCAGATGCTAGTGGCGCTCATCATGAACCAGATGCTATACAAAATTATGATGGCGCTGGCGATCGGCAGAATTCCAGCCAGATAATTGATTGGTCCTAGCCCAAGTTTTGAGCCAGAGTAGAGAATGACGGAAAGGCCGAATAAAATGTTTGGAATTCCCCAGATCGAGAGGCTGTGAGTTGAGAGCCAAAATTGAGAACTGACGGGTTTGAGTAAAATGAAATCTAGGGTGCCTTGTTCGACATGTTTGTAGATTTTACCTAAGCTTCCCGCGAGAAATGTTGTGGCGATGCCTTCGAGAAATGTGAATACTCCCACAAGGAGCAATGATTGTTCCCAGTTCCAACCTGCAAATTGGTAGCTATTTCGATAAAAAAGTGATAGCCCAAACAGACTACCTGTTAAGCCCCCTAAACTACTAATGGTTGCAAATAGAAAATTTAATCGATATTCCAATGCGGCGGCGATCGTGGTACTCCAAAACAATCTAATTAGTTTAAAGTGACGTTTCATTTAAGTCCGGTAAGGTATTTACTATTTTAATGGTTTCCGCACTGATGACGCGCTTAACTCAGTTGAGGATGTAGCACGGGTCATCTGACCAGTTGTTAAGGTTGTTTTTGATGCTGCTATTTTTGTCTATGGTGAGTTGATAGTCTGCCCTAATCCATTCTAGGCTAAGGTTTGCCGTTGACGATATTATTCGTAGGGTTGTAGGGGTTTGCTTGAGAGGGTGATTTTGCCGTTGCGTCCTCTTCTCAAGTTCTAACCGATTTGTAAAATATAGTTATTTATCATACACATCGCGCCGATGACCTATGTGTACAACTGTGATTATTCGCTGTTGATCATCAATTCTATAAAGCACCCGATAATTTCCAACTCTAATCCGCCAACCCTCTCTGCCTTTGAGCTTTAGACAGCCTGATGGTCTAGGATCTCCAGCTAGATTTTGAACTGACTCACATATTTTTAGATAGGTTTCTTTAGGAAGATCGGCAAGTTCTTTTTGAGCGCGTCTTAATATTTCTAAGTTATGGCTCATGGTCGTGATTGGTTAATCTCGGCGATCGCTTGTGCAAATGGGATAGGTTCATCTGGAGATTCTTCTGCTAGGTCGAAAGCATAGATTTCTTCTAGTTCTTCTAGGCGAGCCAGTAATTTTTGATAGTAATCAAATTCTAAAACTACACTCAAGCGTTGTCCTTGGGAGTCAACGATATATTGTTCGCTAATTGTTGGCATTGGTGGCTCCTAGTATTACTTAGAGATAATTGTACAATTGAGTTTATCGAACATTGAGTTTAATTTCTACATCACATTCCCAGTCCTCCTCATCGACAATTGGACTGACAATATCGCCTAATGTTTTGCCCTTGCCAATTAAATGTACGGGTGTTGTTCGTTTGGGTGTTTTAGTGGATGTTGGGGTTTCTTCTAAAACGGTGATGATGATCCGTGCTGATTTAAGTTGTGGTTCATCGCTTAGCCATGTTATTTGTCCATTGTCATAGGTTGCTTCATAACTCTTAAACATAATTGTTTTCCTCCTTAGCTACATGATAAATCAGAAATTAAGGCAAAGAAGCAAGAGATTTTTCAAATTCTTGTTTTTTGAGAGAAATTGAAGAACGCAGGCGATCGCGATTTCCCATTGTTTCTTTTGCTAAGTTTAACAGTGCTAGTATAAATAAATACTAAAATCATGCTCTGAAGTTAACTTTTATGCCTTTAAGTTGGAATGAGATTAAGCAAAGGGCGATCGTATTTTCTAAAGATTGGGAAAGTGAGACCTCAGAGAAATCAGAGTCACAATCCTTTTGGAATGAGTTTTTTAATGTATTCGGCATCTCACGACGGCGGGTGGCGAGTTTTGAGTTGCCAATTAAAAAAGCAAATAACAAGCAAGGTTTTATCGATTTGCTATGGAAGGGGACAATTTTGGTGGAGCATAAGTCTAGGGGCAAGGACTTAGATAAGGCGACACAACAGGCTAAGGACTATTTTCCTAATTTAAAGGAGCATGAGTTACCTAAGTATATTTTGGTGTCGGATTTCCAGAAATTTAGGCTCTATGATTTGGATACGGATACGACTACAGAGTTTGAGCTAAAGGATTTTGTAAGTCAGGTGCATCTATTCGGCTTTATTGCGGGATATGAAAAGCGGGTTTATAAGGATGAGGATCCTGTCAATATTGCGGCGGCTGAGTTGATGGGGAAGCTGCACGATCGCCTCAAGGAAATTGGCTATACGGGGCATGATTTAGAGGTGTATCTGGTACGCCTGTTATTTTGCTTGTTTGCTGATGATACGGGGATTTTTAATAAGGGGATTTTCTGGGAGTATATTGATCGCCATACTAAGGAAGATGGTAGCGATTTGGCGATGCACATTGCTTCGATTTTTCATGTGTTGAATACACCTCCTGAGCGACGCTTAAAGAATTTAGATGAAAATTTGGTGCAGTTTCCTTATGTGAATGGGAAGTTGTTTGAAGAGCCTGTGCAACCTGCGGCGTTTGATAGCAAGATGCGGGAGATGTTGCTGGAGGCTTGTGGGTTTGATTGGGGGAAGATTTCACCTGCGATTTTTGGGTCGATGTTTCAGGCGGTGATGAATCAGACGCAACGCCGAAATTTGGGTGCTCATTATACGTCTGAGAAGAATATCCAAAAGTTGATTAAGCCGCTTTTTTTGGATGATCTTTATACTGAATTTGAGAAAGTAAAGGGTAATCGCAACAGGTTAAACGAGTTACATCAAAAGATTGCGAATTTGTATTTTCTCGATCCTGCCTGTGGTTGCGGTAATTTCTTGATTATTACTTATCGGGAGTTGCGGGATTTAGAGATTTTGATTTTGTTGGAGTTGAATAAGAGCGGGCAGTTGGTGACGGATGTTAATTCGATTATTCAGGTGGATGTGGATCAGTTTGCGGGGATTGAGTACGATGAGTTTGCGGTGCGAGTGGCTGAGGTGGCGATGTGGTTGATCGATCATCAGATGAATGTGAAGGTGAGTAATGAGTTTGGGCAGTATTTTGTGCGGTTGCCTTTGAAGAAAGCGGCGAAGATTGTGCATGGTAATTCCTTGTGGATTGATTGGGAATCGGTTGTTGCAAAGGAGAAGTTAAATTTTATTTTGGGTAATCCTCCATTTGTGGGGAAACATTTACAAAATGCTGAACAGAAAGCAGATATGGAAAGAATATTTGCGGGTGTAAAGGGTGCGGGTGTATTGGATTATGTAACGCCTTGGTATATCAAAGCGGCTCAGTTAGTTCAAGATACAAATATTCGTATTGCTTTCGTCAGCACAAGTTCAATTTCTCAAGGTGAGCAGGTTGGGATTTTATGGCAAGAACTTTATAACCGATACAAAGTTAAAATCCATTTTGCTCATCGGACTTTTAGCTGGAGTAATGAGGCAAAAGCTAATGCGGCTGTGCATTGTGTGATCATTGGCTTTGGATTGCAGGATGTTGATAATAAGAGAATCTTTGATTATGCAGATATCAAAGGTGAGCCAACAGAGCAGAAGGTCAAAAATATTAATCCTTATTTAGTTGGAGGGAATGATTTAGTCATTTTGAAAAAAACAAAGCCAGTTAATAATATTCCTGAGATGATCTATGGAAGTAAACCAACAGATGATGGGAATCTTTTAATGACTGACTCAGAGAAAAATGAATATATCCGACAAGAACCTTATGGAGAGAAATTTGTTAAACCTTTTATATCAGCAGATGAGTTTTTAAATAATAAAAAACGTTGGTGTTTTTGGCTGAAAGATATACAACCCAATGAATTTAAAACTTTACCTCTATTAATGAAAAAGATAGAAGCTGTTAGAAAATTTCGTTTGGCAAGCACTAAAAGCTCAACAGTTCAATGGGCGCAATTTCCAACTCTCTTTACTGAAATTAGACAACCTAATAACGACTATATAATTCTTCCACTTCACTCTTCTGAAAATAGGAAATATATTCCAATCGGTTTGTTTGATAAGAATAATATTGTTGCAAATAGTTGTAGTTGCGTTCCTAACGCCAATCTCTATATTTTTGGCATCATAACATCTGAAATGCACATGACTTGGGTTAAGTATGTCTGTGGAAGATTAGAAAGTCGTTTTCGTTATTCCAATACGATCGTTTACAACAACTACCCATTCCCAGAAACCGCAAACGACAAACAAAAACAGAAAGTGGAAACTGCCGCACAAACAGTATTAGACACAAGAGCAAAATATCCCGATAGTAGCCTCGCCGATCTCTACGATCCGTTAACCATGCCGCCCGACCTAGTAAAAGCCCATCAAGCCTTAGACAAAGCCGTAGACCTTTGTTATCGTCCCCAGCCCTTCGTTAGTGAACTGAATCGCATTGAGTATTTATTTAGCCTCTATGAAGCCCTAAGTGCGCCATTGCTCAAAGTCGAGAAGAAAAAGCGGACTAAGAAAAGTGAGAGTTAATTGCTCTTACATATCCCCTTGATTATAATGAAAGGTAAAAAGGTATAGCCATGCAAATCATTTCAGCACCAGAAGCAGACCGAACCTTTAATCAAGTCATTGACCAAGCTCAACACGAACCAGTAATGATTCGCCAGCAAAATCGTAACGTTGCCGTGATGTTATCAGTAGAAGAATATCAACGCATCATCCAAACCAATATTCAAGAGTTTCAACAATTTAGAGTAAATATTGGTTACAAAGCACAAACTCAGGGACTAACTGAAGAAAAATTGCAAGAACTTTTAAATAACGATCAATAATTCTATGCGTCTTGTATTTGATACCAATGTTTTAATCAGTGCATTGTTGTCCCCAAAATCTATTGCTGCCAAGATTTTGAACTGGGCAGAAAACAATGGAACAGTTTTATATTCTGAAGCCACCTTGATAGAACTAATATCAGTTCTGAATCGCCCTAAATTTTCCAAATATATTCTCCTTGAAGATATGTTGTCAAGCCCCCATTCCAGAGAATTGTTTGAGTCCTTTGCGCCATAGATAACGATTGAGTGCGAAAAAGACAATAATCCAAACTAGTATTACGCTAAATCCTTGAGCTAAATTGACGGGTAATCCGGCGAGGATGCTGGCGGGGAAGTTAACAATGTAGGGAAAGGGTAAGAAAGTAATGATCCTTTGGATACTCTCGGGGAAGACGGTAATGGGGGCGATCGCGCCTGATAAAAATAGGTGAAAAATGTACCACATATCTTGTAAGGCGGTGGCTTTTTCAGTCCAAAATGCCAACATTGCTAAGGTGTATTGAATCAAAAATTGCAACGCAAAGGCACATCCTGCGGACAACAAAAAAAGCAGTACTGTCGTTAGATTTGGAACCCAAAATGAGGCAGGATAAAGTGTGAAAAAGAACGCAATTAATATAGCAACAAAAGGAATCCGAGCAAATCGTTCACTAATGTGATTCCAAACGTGATGCCATCCGGGATCTAAAGGCTGGAGCAATCGAAACGCTAGTTTTCCTTCATTGATTTCTCGTTCAAATTCCCAAATTACCCATACCACCGTGAGCTGTCGAATCAAATAGCTGGCTAGAAAATATCGGGTAAATTCTAAGGAAGTGAGACCAAAATTTCCATTGGCGGCGGCCTTCTGCCAAACTCCCATGAGAATAAAAGGAAGGGAGCCAGAAAGTGCCCAGACTATGAGTTCTGCTCGATACTCCAACATGTAGGCGTAGTAAGTTGCCAACAATGTGGTGGAAATGCGAGTGATGCGGCGGAGGGAAACCATTTGAATGTTGATTAGTTTTTTAGATAAATCTCGATCCCCCTAGCCCCCTTAAAAAGGGGGAACAAGAGCAAACTTTATTTCATAGTCCCCCTTTTTAAGGGGGATTTAGGGGGATCGGGACTATGCCGTAACCAATGATTTTGCAATGCCGTTTACGATCGCATCATCAATAGCAAAGTTTTTAGCAATTTCACGAGCCGTCATTTTGGCGCACATCATCACGGCTGGAGTTCCGCCGCCCGGTTGTGAGTTTGCTCCCACTAAGTACAGGTTTTGAATGTCTTCGCTCCGGTTGTGGGGCCGGAAGAATGCACTTTGAACTAGGACGGGTTCTAGGCCGAATCCATTGCCTAGGTAGCTGTTGAGGTTATTTTCAAAGTAGTCTGGGGTGACGAAACTTTGGTAGACAATCCGATCGCGCAATCCGGGGATGTAATTCCGATCGTGTAGGAAATCAATCACCTTGTTCACCAGTTTGTCACCTTCAACTGACCAATCAAGTCCGCTGGCATTGTTAGGGACGGGAATTAAGGTGTAGGCGGCGTGGTGGCCGGGAGGAGCCATGCTCGGATCCGTTAGGGTTGGCACATGGAGATATTGGGAGAAGTCAGGGCTAAGGATTTTTTCTTCAAAGATTTCCATCAGGAGTTCTTCGTAGCGTGGACCTAGAATGATGTTGTGGTGTTGTAAATCCAAGTCTTCTAGGCCGTCGGCTTTGAATCCAAAGTAGATGACCACGATCGACATTGATTGCTTCAGAGTTTTGACCCGGAGATCTTGGTTGATAAACCGATATTTTGGTTCAATCAGCTTCATGTAAGTGTTGGCGTAGTCACCATTTGAGACCACTACATCTGCTTTGTAGCGGGTGCCGTTGGCTAAGGTAATGCCTTTTGCGGTCTTTTTGCCAAAGCGCTTGCCTTCGACTTCGATGCTACTAACTTCACTGTCATAGTGAATGGTGCCGCCGAGTTCTTGAAACTTTTTCACAAATCCCAGAACCAGTTCTCCGGTGCCGCCCATGACAAAATGAATGCCCCAGGTTTTTTCCACGAAGTGAATCATGGCGTAAATGGCCGGGACTTTGAAGGGGTTGCCGCCGACGAGGAGAGGTTCAAAACTGAAGACTTGCTGGAGTTTTGGGCTTTTGAAGTAGCTTTTTACAAACGAAAACAAAGGCCGAACTGCGTCGAGTTTTACGAGGTCGGGCGCGATTTTTAACATGGACATCACGTCGCCAAAGTACGTGTAGCCCAGTTCCACAAATCCCCGCTCGAAGATAGCGCGGGCTGCATCATGAAACCGATCGTATCCCTCCAAATCCTCAGGTTCGATCGCTTCAATTTGGCGGCGGGTGCTTTCGGGGTCGCCGTCGTAGTCAAAGTAACTTCCGTCATCAAAGTAAATCCGATAGAAGGGAAGGACGGGGACGATGTTGACGTATTTGGAGGTGTTCGGTCCGCCGCTGGTGCCTGTTTTGATGCGGCTGTTGATGTCGAGGAGTTCGGGGGAAAAGTCGGGGCTTCCAAGGTCGGCGCAGTCACGTTCTAGGGAGAAAAGTTCTTCAATGAAGTGGGGAACGGTGATGACGGTGGGTCCCATGTCGAAGGTGAAGCCCTCAGCGCGGCGGACATAAGCGCGCCCACCCGGTGCATCGAGTTTTTCAAAGATGGTGGTGTCGAATCCAAGGCTCTGGAGTCGGATTCCTAGGGCCAATCCGCCAATTCCTGAACCGATGATGATGGCTTTTTGACGATCCATGGGGCGCTCTGAATTTAGATGAACATTGTTAACAATTATAAACTTAATCGCTCACCTTTCTCAGCTTCCTCCCAGTTTGCAGTAGGGCTGATTCTCTTAAAAGAGAGAAACTGCTGAATCCCTGCAAGTTCGTTGAAAATCAAAATATCAACAACGTAACAGTGCAGGTTTAAGGATTTCTTTTGAGTAAAGAATCAGCCCTACCAGTTTGCAGGGGTTAGAAATTCATTCTCCACCCAGCCTATCGATTTTTATGTTGATTACAACTCCCCAAACCGATCGCGATATCGATCGAGTTGCGCTTGCAATTCTTCCGCCTGCGATCGCAACTGTTCAGACTCCGATTGAGTAACTTTAAGTTGGATTTGTAATTCTTGTGATCGAATTTGTAATTCTTGCGATCGGATTTGTTCCACTCTCAATTTCTCCTGTGCCCATTCTGCTTTTTCCTGTAATTCAAACGGAATCAATAATTTCTCACCATTGTCCGATCGATAAAATGAAATCAATGCACCTGTTACTTCGAGCCGTAATCCCAAAACTGTGCTGACTGAATTCAGAATCGGAACATACTGTCCATCAACTAACCGGAAGCCGCGCAGTTGTTCAGAAATCCATTCACCCTTTGGATCAAATTGCCAATATTCTTCAATCCCGATTTGAGTATACAGATTTCTTTTCTCAATATTATCCTTTTCTCTAGTGCCTCGCGAAGTCATTTCAAATACAACACTCGGAATTGCACCTTCTTCCCAAATCTTGTAATTATCCCGACTTCCAGGCTTCACCCCAAAGCTCACCATCACATCGGGCGCACAGCGTTTTCCAGAGTTC
>JAPLHZ010000032.1 GCA_026389365.1 Cyanobacteriota bacterium | reverse complement strand
TTGGCGATTGCGGATGTGGTCTGGGTTACGGGAGTAGCGATGACTCATAAGTGACAACAATGAGCAGAATTATTTCTTCAATATCAGCCTTTTTTGCCCCCTTGACAATCAGCCTAATTTTCTTAACCTGTCACCCATCCATAGGGGAGGAACCTGCTGATTGGTTTACAACTTCAGCCTAACGGATCCTCCTTTTTTTGCCTTTTCTAGCCGTCTACCTTATCCAAAACTGACGTTAATTACTGACAACTATCGATAACAACTAAGGCCAATCGGTTGGAGTTCCATCTGGCTAGATTGAGCATTGGGCATTATCGGCGATCGAAGGGGTTGGACTTCGGTGCGGTCGGGAAATTTTTGGACCCGAAATTCAATGTGGTAGAGCGTGATGGGATTTGGGGTGCAGAGTTGGCCTGTGATTTTATCGGGAGTAATGACGATTCTGAAGCATATCGATTGGGAGAGATTGTTGAGGAATCGCAGGTCTTTGTAACCATAGACAACCGTCGCATCGGAACCCAGCGGAGTGAAGCGGGTTTCATCCGTGTAGATGTCAGCGGAGTGGGAATAGCGTTCGATTGGCTTGAGTCCAGCTTGCAGCGTGAGGTAATACAAAATTCCCGACAGTTGGCACAGACCACCGCCCATGACGGCTTTAAGGTTTCCGTTGACCAGCGCACGGCCTTCTAGATAGCCCCGTTTTGCTACAGGTGCACCGACTAATGCCCAAAAGGAAAAGATTTCACCCGGTTGGATAATCACGTTTTGAAGGGTTTTGGCGGCGATCGTTAGGTTTTGGCGCTTGTTTTCAGAATAGTTGGCGACTTTGAGGACTTGGACGACTTGGACCCTTGACTCAAACTGCTGACTTTGGAGTTGAACCGATTTTGGCGACGATCGCACGATTCGATGGAATTGGCCCGATTGCACATCAGCCAAAAATCGCAGGATGAGTTTTAGTTTTAATCGTAATGACGACGGAATCAATCGTTTCATTCGCACCTCATCTCACTAAATCTCACTAAATAAGTCAACTCTCAAAATCTTTAGTCCACGGTACTAAAGCAAAGACCCTCAGTAGTACATACCAAGGGTCTTAAGCGTTTCAATACATCGCTGAAGCGCGCTCATTCAGAAGTTAACGCTTGTTTTTCAAACGATAGGTGATGCGGCCCTTGAGCAAGTCGTAGGGAGATAGCTCTACTTTGACCCGATCGCCGGGGAGAATTTTAATGTAGTTCCGACGAATTTTGCCGGAAATGTGGGCTAGCACGTTAAAGCCGTTGTCGAGGTCTACGCGAAACATCGCATTCGGCAACGAATCTACAACCGTGCCTTCCATCTCAATTAGGTCTTCTTTAGACAAAGGTTCCTCCTAGGAATCCATTCAAATAGGTGTGGCTTTGGTCAGAGTGTAACGCGATCGGGTAGCTACACAGGCCCGATCGCGGTTTTCAAGTCAGCAGTGACGGCATCCATGCTTTGGTCGCCGTTCACTGTTACTAGTAATTTTCGAGACTGATAAAACGAGATCAACGGTTCGGTCAGGTCACGATAAACCTGTAAACGATGGCGAATGGTCGCTTCGGTGTCATCCGATCGCCCACTTTCTTTGCCCCGTTCGACGAGACGTTTAATCACAATTTCGTCTTCAACATCCAGATTAACAGTCCGATCGCAGGCTTGGTTAATCTCTTGGAGCAGTTTTTCCAGAAATTCGGCTTGCTCTAAAGTGCGTGGAAATCCATCTAAGATCCAACCCTTTAGTGCATCCGGTTCTTGGAGGCGTTCCCGAATCATATCAATGACTAAGGAATCTGGAACCAGGTTGCCCGCATCCATAAAGCCCTTGGCCTGAAGTCCGAGAGCGGTTTGTTTTTTGACCGCCGCTCTCAAAATATCTCCAGTGGAAATATGGGGAATGCACTGAGACTCAGACAAAATTAGGGCTTGAGTCCCTTTACCTGCACCGGGGACTCCTAAGAAAATCAATCTGCTCACTACTGTTTCACCATTCCTTCGTATCGTTGAGAAATTACAAACGTTTGGATTTGTTTAGAGGTATCGATCGCGACGCTGACTAGAATCAACAACGATGTCGCTCCAAACCCTTGGAAAGTACGGACATCCGCGATTCCTTCTACTGCTTGAGGAACAATGGCCACGGCTCCGAGAAAGAGTGCACCCAAAAATGTCAAGCGATTGAGGATGTCTTGAATGTGCCGAGTCGTGTCTTGTCCAGGGCGAACCCCAGGAATACTCGCTCCTATTTTCTTCAGGTTTTTCGCCATCTCGTCCGGCTGAACCACCAAAGACGCGTAAAAATAGCTGAAAAATAGGATCATTGCAAAATAGACCAAATCATAGGAAACGGTCGCAGGACGCAGATAGTTTCCTATAAAATTGCTAATGGCAGGATTATTTAGTGATCCCCCCAGAAATGACGGCAAGCTCAACACGGAAGATGCAAAAATAATCGGCATTACCCCCCCCTGATTGAGCCTCAAAGGAAGGTAGCTACTCTTGTCGTTAGCCTGAACCCGGCCAATTTGTCGTCTGGCGATCAGAATTGGAATCCGACGCATAGCTTCTTGGACGAAAACAATACCAAACACCATGGCCAAGAAGACCATCAAGACAATCACAACACCGCCCAATCGCTCTTGGTTGCCGCTTTGGGCAAGTTCCAAGGTTTTACCGAGGTTCCCTGGCAAGCTCGAAACAATGTTGAGTGCGATCAGCAACGAAGCGCCATTACCGATTCCTCGTTCTGTGATCAATTCAGAGACCCACATCACGAACATGGATCCAGCCGTCAGAGTCAAGACGGTCTCAATCACAAACCAAGGACCAGGATGGTAAACAAAGCCACTAGCCCCGCTTAACCCGCCGAGTAGTCCGATCGTAAGCAAGGTACTTTGAATAACGGCCCATCCTCCCGCTAAATAGCGCGTGAGCTGGGAAATCTTTCGCCGTCCCGCTTCACCCTCGTTCTTCTGCAAATCTTCAAGGGAAGGAATGGCAGCCGTTAGAAGTTGAATAATGATAGAAGCGTTAATATAAGGAATAATCCCTAACGCAAATACCCCAAGTGCTTTTAAGCCACCCCCGGCAAACAGATCCAGAAATCCTAGCGCAGCATTGTTACTTAAACTTGCAGCAAATGCAGCTCGATTAATACCTGGGATAGGAATAAAAATGCCGAGACGCAGTAAAACAAGCAGACCAATGGTCACAAGCAATCTACTCCGCAGTGCAGGAGACTGAACCATTTGAAGCAACGTTTCTTGCGCTGTGGGAGCTTTATCGCGATTGACGACCATTGAGTAAACTCCTTGAAGTTACGGGTTCATTTTAAGATTTTATGCCGTTTTAACAAAACTAAGGGACGTTCCTTTATCAAGAACGCCCCCTATTGTTTTATCCCAAATCAGGATTCAAACTAAACCACTTCACAGGTTCCGCCAGCAGCAACGATCGCAGCCTTTGCACTTTTAGTAAATGCAGCAGCTTTGACCGTAAGCGCTATTTTAAGTTCACCACCGCCCAACACTTTGAGAGGACCGTCATTCTGGGTAAGAATTCCAGCTTCTAAAAGGCTAGCCATAGTGACTTCAGAGTTGGCCGTAAGTCCTTCAATGTCATCCAAATTGATGATAGTAAATTCCTTGTGGTTGACCAGAGGGAAGCCCTTCAATTTCGGCAAGCGACGATATAAAGGTGTTTGACCCCCTTCAAATCCAGGACGAGTCGGACGACCCGATCGGGATTTTTGACCACGCATTCCAAATCCGCAGCTTGCGCCTTGTCCGGCAGCAATACCACGGCCTACGCGACGACCGCGCTTAGTAGAACCCTCTTGGGGCTGTGCATCAGCGATTCTCATGGATTACCTCTAGGAGTACAGTTGCTGAAGGGTAATGCCGCGCTCGTCTGCAACTTGTTGGAAGGTGCGGAGAGTTTCGAGTGCTTCTAAAGCAGCGCGAGCATTGTTCAAAGGATTATTTGAACCGAGTTGCTTCGCAAGGATGTTTTTCACACCTGCCATTTCCAAGACAGTCCGAACGGCGCCCCCAGCAATTACTCCGGTACCCGGAGCCGCCGGACGCATTAGCACTTTCGCACCAACGGAACGGCCTGTTGTGGGGTGAGGAATGGAGCTGGATTTGGTTAGAGGCACTTCAACGAGATGCTTCTTACCATCGACAACGCCTTTCTTAACTGCGCCAATTACGTCACTAGCCTTGCCGACACCTACGCCAACTTGACCTTTTTCGTTACCGACGACAACGATCGCCCGGAAACTTAGTTTTTTACCGCCCTTGACAACCTTCGTGACTCGACGGATTTGTACAACCCGTTCTTGCCATTCAGATTTCTCTTCGCGGGCTTTGGTATTCTTACGACCTTTAGCCATTTTATCCTCTTTTAGAAATCTAAACCGCCTTCACGGGCCGCGTCTGCCAAAGCTGCCACCCGACCATGGTAGAGATTTCCACCACGATCGAATACAACCTGTGCAATGCCCTTTGCCTTCGCACGAGATGCAATCAGCTTGCCGACTTCTACTGCTGCGGAGCAATTAGAACCTAATTCAAGCTTGCCTTTAATTTCAGGATCAACAGTAGATGCTGAGACTAGAGTGCTGTGCGAAACATCATCGATCACTTGAACATAGATGTTCTGATTCGATCGGAACACCGCCATCCGGGGACGTTCAGCCGTTCCAGACAGAGCGCGACGAATCCGAGAGTGACGACGCTGAGTTAATTCTTTGCGACTTCTTGCTTTCATGATTTATTTTTTCTTACCGCCAGTCTTACCAACCTTTCTTCGGACGATTTCGCCAGCATAACGAATTCCTTTGCCCTTATAAGGCTCAGGAGGACGCACGGCACGAATCCGAGCTGCGGTGTTACCCACAACTTCTTTGTCGATTCCGCTGACGGTAACGTTTGTAGTACCTTCCACCAAGAAAGAAATTCCTTCTGGAGGATCGATGTTCACCGGATGGCTATAGCCCATAGCCAGATTCAAGATTTTGCCTTGAACTGCGGCACGATAGCCCACGCCTTGAATTTCCAACTTTTTGATGAAACCTTGGGAGACTCCTTCAACCATGTTGGCAATCAACGTACGGCATAAGCCGTGGCGCTGACGTGCAGGACGAGATTCATTCCGTCGATTGACGAGAATAGTTTCACCTTCTCGAAGTATTTCGACTTCAGGAGGTAATGTGCGGGAGAGTTCTCCCTTGGGACCTTTGACAGTTACGGTTTGACCTTCGATCGTCACCGTGACTTTATCAGGGACCGGAATCGGACGCTTACCAATACGCGACATACTGAATCAACCTTGATGACGAATCTACCAGACGTAACAGAGAACTTCGCCGCCGACACCTGCCCGTCGGGCTTGGCGATCGGTCATAAGGCCGTTGGAGGTTGAGACCACAGCGATCCCAATTCCACCTAAAACCTTAGGCAGTTCCTTACAGTTTGAATACACACGCAAACCAGGACGGCTTACACGTTTCAGGTTCGTAATCAGCGGTTTACTGCGATTGCGACCTTTATATTTGATGGTGATTGCGATATTCGTCTGAATACCTTCACCCGAATCTTCGTATTCGCCAATGAATCCTTCCGCCTTGAGAACCGCTGCAATGCTACGGGTCATCTTGGTGGCAGGCACATTGGTGATTTCATGACGAGCAAGGCCTGCATTACGAATGCGGGTCAACATGTCTGAAATGGTGTCATTAACTGCCATTAATTTGCCTCTTGGGTGCGCTCTTTATAAGCTGCCATTTTCTCGATGAACCGATTAATTCTCGCGGAAGGGCATTCCGAATTCCTTCAGCAAGGCCCGACCTTCTTCGTCTGTGTTTGCCGTGGTGATGATTGAAATATCCATCCCGCGAACTTGATCTACGTTGTCATACTCAACTTCTGGGAAGATAAGCTGCTCGCGTAAACCAATGGTGTAGTTGCCTCTTCCGTCGAAGCTCTTGGGGCTAACCCCACGAAAATCGCGAATGCGGGGCAATGCTAGGTTAACAAACCGATCGAGGAAGGCATACATCCGCTCACCGCGTAATGTAACCATCATCCCAACGGGCATTCCTTCGCGGATTTTAAAGCCTGCGATCGCCTTCCGAGCACGGGTAACGACGGGGCGTTGTCCAGTGATGGTTGAGATTTCCTTGATGGACGCTTCTAATGCCTTAGCATTTTGAGACGCTTCACCCAATCCCCGGTTAATGCTGATTTTAGTCAGCTTGGGAACCTGGTGAATATTTGTATAACTGAATTGTTCCATTAATTTTGGAACAACGGTCTCGTTATAGACCGTTTTTAAACGCTGAGTCATGGGTGTGAATCCTTTCCCTGGGCTTGGTCAGGGATAGCTAATGATTGATAGAAGTCTTGAGATTGAATCGGGAAATTAATCCAGAATCTCACCAGTCTTCTTAAGAATCCGCACTTTTTTACCATCTTTGACAGCAGAACCAACGCGGCTCACAGTGCTTTCTTTGGTGGAATAAAGTTGGACATTGGACGCATGAATGGGCGCTTCTGTGATGTCGATGCGTCCAGTTTCGCCTTCGCCCTGGGGCTTGACGTGTTTGGTCCGCATATTCACACCCTTGACAATCACCTGGTTTTCACTGGGGATAGCCTTGATCACTTCTGCGATCGTGCCTTTGCTGTGCCCTGCAATCACCATTACGGTGTCACCGGATTTCACATGCAGCTTTTTCGCCTTTTTGTCATGTACCTTTGGCATGGCTTAAAGAACCTCCGGAGCAAGAGACACGATTTTCATATAGTTCTTGTCGCGCAATTCCCGAGCCACAGGTCCGAAGACGCGAGTGCCTTTTGGGTTGCCATCGGGGTTGATGATGACGGCGGCATTATCATCAAACCGAATGCTCATTCCGCTGTCCCGGCGAACCGTATGACGGGTCCGAACAACGACGGCTTTGACAACATCAGATTTTTTGATGCTCATGTTAGGTGTTGCGTCTTTAACAACCGCGACAATAATGTCGCCAACACCCGCATAACGACGGTTTCCACCACCGATGACTCGGATGCACATTAGCTTCCGGGCACCGCTGTTGTCCGCCACATTCAGATAACTTTCCTGTTGGATCATGACTAAACCTCTAGCCTTGTGAAACGGTTAGGATGTCGGCCACGTTCCAGCGCTTAGAGCGACTGAGCGGGCGGGTTTCCTCGATTCGGACGCGATCGCCGATTTTACATTTATTTTCTTCGTCGTGAGCTTTGTACCGCTTGGTCCGAACTACGATTTTGCCGTATCTCGGATGGGTAGTGCGGCTTTCGATCGCCACAACAACGGTTTTATCCATTTTGTCGCTCACAACGACACCAACTCTCTGTTTGACTGCCATGGGTTTAGTTACTCCGCTTCAACTGCTGTGATTTGCCGCTCTCGTTCAACCGTCAGCAATTGAGCGATCTCATGCCGAATATGTTTGAACTGGTGGGGCTTGTCCAACTGGCGGGTGCCTTTCTTAAACCGAAGGTCAAAAAGTTGACGTTTGAGTTCTAAGACCCGAGCTTCAAGCTCTTGGTCATCGAGTTTCCGTGAATCTGCAATCTTGGGAAGAGACATAGTTTATTAAGACTCCTCCGTAGCCGCAGGAGTGGGACGAACAACAAATTTGGTCTTGATAGGGAGTTTGAACTGAGCCAATCGCATCGCTTCACGAGCAATTTCTTCACCCACTCCACCGATTTCGAACATGATGCGACCGGGTTTTACCACGGCCACCCAATATTCAGGCGCACCTTTACCAGAACCCATCCGGGTTTCAGCAGGGCGAGCAGTTACAGGCTTATCTGGGAAAATACGAATCCAGATTTGGCCGCCCCGTTTGATATGACGGGTCATCGCACGACGACTCGATTCAATTTGCCGGGAGGTAATCCAGCAGCATTCGGTTGCTTGTAAACCAAAGTCACCGAAGTTGATATCACAACCGCGACTGGCTAACCCCTTCATCCGTCCGCGCTGTTGCTTGCGGTATTTTGTTCTTCTTGGACTTAACATCTTGATTAGCCTTCGTTAGATCGATCTTCGAACTTACGGCGTTGATTGCCGCCACGACGGGGCCGTTGCTGAGGAGCGGCTGCTTCCACCAGTTCTTGTCCCGGAATGATCTCACCGTTAAACACCCAAATCTTCAGACCTAATGTTCCGTAGATAGTTTGTGCGGTGCAGTAGCAATAGTCGATGTCCGCTCGCAGTGTGTGCAAGGGAACCCGACCTTCACGAGTCCATTCGGGACGTGCAATTTCTGCACCGTTCAAACGACCAGACACTTGAATTTTGATCCCCAACACGCCAGCACGCTGAGCACGCTGAATGGCTTGACGCACAACCCGACGGAAGGAAACCCGACGTTCGAGTTGTTCAGCGATATACTCACCAATCAATGCAGCATCTGCATCAACGCGGGCGACTTCGACAACATTAATACGGACTTGCTTGGAACCACCGAGCAAGGTTTGAAGACGAAGACGTAGTTCTTCGATGCCTGCGCCGCCCCGTCCGACAATCACGCCGGGACGAGAGGTGCGAACTTCGATGTCTACTTGTTCTGCTTTCCGCTCAATCCGAATGTCGGAAATTCCCGGTTTGTTCAAGTTAGACAACTTGAGAGGATTCTTCGTGAAGAAGTGGCGAATTTTATAGTCTTCTTGGAGCAAGGCAGGATAACGATTGAAATCCGCATACCACCGTGAACGGTGTTCTTTGGTAATTCCGAGGCGTAAGCCTGTGGGGTGAATTTTCTGTCCCATTGGGGTTGTTCTCTCTGATTAATACGTTAAGGACGAATCCGTTAAGGACTAAGCTTCTTCTGCTTCTGCGCCGGGAGCCACAGTAATTGTGATGTGACAGGTCGGTTTGCGGATTTGGAAGGCGCGGCCCTGTGCCCGAGGGCGGAATCGCTTCAGAGATGGACCCATGTCGGCATAGGCTTGGGACACCATAAGGGACGATCGGTTCAGACCCATGTTGTTTTCTGCATTCGCCACCGCAGATCTGAGAACCTTAGTAATCGGTTCGCAGGCGCGATAGGGCATGAATTCGAGAATAATCAGTGCTTCTCGGTATGAGCGGCCTCGAACTTGGTCGAGAACCCGGCGAACCTTGCGAGGCGACATGCGGATATACATGGCGCTCGCGATCGCTTCGTTAGATTTCAGTGCAACTGCCATAACTTAGTCTCCAGTTTAGCGACGCGCTTTTTTATCAGCACCATGTCCCCGGAAGGTCCGCGTAGGCGAGAATTCACCTAGCTTGTGACCAACCATCTGTTCGTTGACGAAGACAGGCACATGGGTTTTACCATTGTGAACTGCGAAGGTCATGCCGATCATTTGGGGCAGGATTGTGGACGCTCGGGACCAAGTTTTGATCACCGAGTTGTCATTTTTGGCACGAGCCGCTTCTACTTTACGTAGGAGATGGTCTGCGACAAAAGGACCTTTCTTTAGAGAACGAGACATTTAAGGTTTCTCCCTTTAGATTCTAGGACTCACGACCGCCGCGTCCACGCTTGGACGACTTACGACGACGGCGAACAATGTATGCGCTGCTGAGTTTTTTCTTGTTCCGAGTCTTCTTACCCAGAGTTGGCTTACCCCAAGGAGTAACAGGCCCAGAGCGTCCGATCGGTGCACGACCTTCACCACCACCATGAGGGTGATCGCAAGGGTTCATGACGCTACCCCGAACTTGAGGACGACGACCTTTATGACGGGTTCGACCTGCTTTGCCCAAGGTGATGTTGCGATGCTCGGTGTTACCCACTTGACCAATGGTCGCCAAACATTCTTTACGAATTAAGCGAACTTCGGTTGAAGGCAATTTCAAGGTGACGTAATCACCATCTTTAGCCGAAACCTGAGCGCCAGCACCCGCCGATCGCACCATTTGGCCACCACGGCCAGGATACAATTCGACGTTGTGAACGGTGGTTCCCAAGGGAATCGCCGACAGTGGCATCGTGTTACCGACTTCAAAGGGAGCGGTATCTGCCGAGATCACTGTTGCACCGACTTGCAGTCCGACGGGATGAAGGATGTAACGCTTTTCGCCATCTTGATAAAACAGAAGAGCGATACGTGCATTCCGGTTCGGATCGTACTCAATGGCGGCGACTTTGGCGGGAATGCCTTTCTTATCCCGACGGAAGTCGATCATCCGATAGATGCGTTTGTGACCGCCACCGCGATGGCGACAAGTAATAACGCCTCGGTTGTTACGGCCTTTGTTGCGGTGGACCCGCATGGTGAGGGACCTCTCAGGCTCACTTTTGGTGATTTCAACGAAATCAGCCACACTACGATCGCGGGTGCCTGCGGTCGTAGGGCGATAAATCCGAATACCCATGACTTAACTCCTTACTAACTACGAATGGATTACAGAATGTTTGAGATGAAGGCTTAAGAGAACGGCTCTAAAGCTCTACGACTCTGGGAATAATGCAATCGAATCGCCTTCAGCCAAGGTCACGATGGCTTTTTTGTAGTGAGGCTTGCGACCCAAAAACTTACCAACGCGCTTTTTCTTATATGGAGGGTTCATGGTGCTAATTCCCACCACTTTCACCTTGAACAAGTATTCAATGGCGGCTTTAATTTCAGGCTTTTTTGCCTTCGGATTCACTTCAAACGTGAACTGGTTATTTTCCAGCGCGATCGTCGCTTTTTCCGTGATGATTGGCCGACGGATCAAGTCCGCAAGCGCCCGCAGGTCTGTCGTACTAGTCGTCACCGTAAACCTCCTTAATGCTGTCGATCGCCGATGCCGTTACCACAATTTGATCCGCGTTCAACAGGTCAAACATGTTCAAGTTACCGGACGTAATTACCTTGACACCAGCAACATTGCGAAGCGAGAGGTATGCATTTTCGTCACGATCGGCCAAGATTACCAAGACTTTCGCCCCAGCGACAACGCCCCACCGTGAAAATGCTGCAAGCATATCTTTGGTTTTAGGACGATCGAGGTTTGCACCAAAATCTTCAACAACAATTAAGTCCGCAACACGGCTTTGGAACGCAGTTCTCAATGCCAAACGACGTTCCTTTCGGTTCATCTTGATGCTGTAGTCGCGGGGTTTAGGTCCAAAAATGACCCCACCACCGCGCCAGAGCGGAGAACGGTTCGACCCAGCACGGGCACGACCTGTTCCTTTTTGCTTCCAAGGCTTACGACCACCACCGCTCACTTCTGCGCGGGTTTTGGTACAAGCTGTCCCTTGACGCTGGTTTGCCAATTGACGAACCAATGCGCGGTGGACGACGGCTGATGCCGTTTCTTCCTTTGCGACTCTCAGATCTAGCTCGGCCTTGCCTTTTTCAGCGCCTTGCCAATCCTTTACAATACATTCAGCCATTGTCCTTCTCTACTCCTAAGATTTTTCCTGTCGTACTCCGCCTATCGTTTGCCCACACTATTGGTTGGAACAATCTTCAGCAACGCACCAGGTTTCCCAGGAACAGCACCTTTGACCAAAATCAAATTGCGCTCAGTATCCAAACGAATGATGTGCAGTCGTTTGATGGTGACTTGCTCGTCGCCATAATGACCTGCCATTTTCTTACCAGGATAAACCCGACCCGGAGTCGTACCTGCACCTGTTGAACCAGGCTCACGGTGGTTTTTAGAACCGTGGGTCATAGGACCACGTGCAAAGTTGTGGCGCTTTTGATAACCGGAAAAACCACGACCGATCGTGTGTCCAGCTACATCGATCAATTGACCGACGGAAAACTGTTCAACCGTCAGGGCTTGTCCGAGTTGGTACTCCGAAACGTCCTGTAAGCGGGCTTCAGTCAAATGACGAAGTGGAGCAGATTCCGACTTCTTCAAATGTCCAAGTTCTGGCTTACTCAAGTTCTTTACCTTGATGTCACCATAGGCATACTGAATCGCTGTATAGCCATCCGTTTCCTTTGTTTTGATCTGCGTGATTGGGCATGGTCCAGCCTGAATCACCGTTACGGGGATTGCTCTCCCGAGTTCGTCAAAGACTTGAGTCATCCCAAGCTTTGTCCCTAAAATTCCAACAGACACGATAGTCGGGTCTCCCTTACTAATTACATCCCGTAGTGAACAGCGGTTGGAGACGAATAACGCTCAACATGTTCTGGACAGTACAGTTTGACCGATCGCACAATTAATTCCATACATGACAGAATTAATACGGAAATCGACCGCACACCACTATACATCTTTAGGTATCCTAAAAGACAATCGACTAGTGCGCCTTAATCACTCCACTTCTGAGGCATGGTTACAGACAAGTCATCACAACTCAAATGCATCATCACTCCAACTGGGTCTCAATTTAGACTTGGACTCACAAAGCAATCAAAATTGCCATGAAAAGCCAGTTTCCAAATCGAAAAGGAGTCATCGTTGCTACTTCCACTCAGCTATTGGTTGCGAACCCTCGCTACACATAACTACTAATTGTACTTAAATCAAATTAAATACGGTAGCACTGCAAGGGTGGGCGGGAAGAAGCGAGCGCTGCAATAAAACTGCAACAGTCTACTATAGTACCGAATAGATGTAACTTTGTCTATCTTTATTTCGTGACTTATGGAGTTGATTGATTTCGCTAAGGAGTTTGGCCCGTTTTCATCTGTTTAGATTGAAGTATTACAGGCATTTTGACCAGGTTACCTTGGATACTTCACGATCGTGGACTGGGCTTTCAGCGGTAAAGTAGTCGCTTGAGCTATCTGTTGCGGCTGTGGTACCTGCTGAAGCTGAGCTTGCAATGAAATCGATGGAGTCTGGGGAAGCTTAGCGACTTTAAGTGATTGACTGAAATCCTTGAGCGCGACTTCAATTTGTAACCCAGCATCTTGAGCAATCCACGAACCATCAGGCAATTGTTGACGAAGTTCAAAATGGAGATGTGGCCCCGTGGAATTTCCAGTTGTACCAACACGACCAATGACGGTGCCCTTTTCAACCACTTGCCCCGGTTTAACAAAGAGTTCGGAAAGATGGGCATACAAGGTCTGTTGGCTTCCTTGACCATGCTCTAGTGCGACAGCTATGCCGTAACCACCGAGAAAGTCAGCCAGCAAAACCTTACCCGTCAACGCGGCGATTACAGGGGTTCCTAATGGAGCTGCGATGTCGGTCCCCGTGTGCATCCGCTGATCCCCGAAAATCGGGTGGATTCGCCAGCCAAATAAGGACGTAATGGGTGAAGGAATCGCCAGAGGGAACATTATTCCCAGACTCGACAAGCTGGGCATCTTAGGGAGTTTTAGATTGCCATTGAAGTAGGGCTTCAAAACATCTGGAGGGGAGAATTGAATCCCTTGCCGATCGACACTAATCCGTCCCCAATGGGCGGCGCTTGATTCGGCTTCGGGTTCAGGTTTTAGATCACTAGCTTTAGTGGCAACAGACTCGGGGGCGGCAACCGATTTAGTGGGGTGCGGAGCTGCTACGGCATCCGTAGGTTTGGATTTACAGAGATCTGGGACGGCAGCCCCCCAAGCCACGGTGGTGTGACAGCCGGAGGTTCGATCGGAAAAAATAATAGCTTCTGGAGCCTTTGACTTTGGCTTAACACTCGTAACAGTTGGCATTGGCTCTACTTCAGCTTCAGAAACTTCAGGCGGTGCAATGGAGGGGGCGGTTGTCGGTCTAATGGATTCGATTGGACTAGGAGCCTGAACTGCCGCAAGTCCGGATGGCTCTAGTAATTTGATGTCAGTGCCCGTGGTTTGAGCCTGGGCGATTGGAACAGCCAGCAACCCTAACTCAGCCAATCCCAATCCAAGGGCAGACAATAACGACAAACTGACTCGATGGGACCACAGAACGATCGAGATATGGGTCGAGGGAAATTCAATCTTGGATAGAGATTGTGAGGGCAGCTTAGGAGAAGTCATTAAAACTTGAGGGTAGGGGAGCGGTTAATTAAATAAGATGCGAGTTGAATTACAGTCGAGATGACAAACAAGATAACGACATTATATAAAGACCACGATCGCACAGCAGGATTATCTTATGGCAAACGCATCATTAACGATCGAGATTATATGTAGTAATTTATTGACCGAGAACAGATAGGGATTTATGTATCTTTTACCACGGACTGTGGCTTAGAGACCTAGCTAAAGAGATATTCTTTCAGAATTCTTACCTCGCGAAACAATTTAATTCTGTCATAATAAATAGCTGGTTTCAGTTGTTTCCCCCTGAAGGCATAGAGATTATCACCCACCCTAAAACACAGGACCCATAGCAGTTGCTTCTCTTCATTCTCCACTGTACGAACAGAACCGGATAGCCTGTAAGAAAATCTGATGAAGGCTTTGGTCACTTTGCAATTGAATTCGGCCATAAACTTCATGAAGAGGGGCAAATCGGCGATCGGTTCTGCATAATACTGAGAGTGATTTCTTTAATTTAGTGAAGGCAATATCGATGGAAACCTGGCAATGGCAAACCTGGAACGACCTGCCTTATCTAACTTGTAGTCTTTTAGATGAGTGGCAACATGGTTGGTTTACCCAACAATTTTCACCTACGACACCTTTTAAAATAACTGCGCAATTGTATCCAGAAGCCTCCGCTTATCGAGTCAAGCAAGTTCACGGGAATATCGTCTTGGCACCATCAGAACTGAACCAGCCCCACCACGATGACAATCTCAATGATGGTGATGGTGTGATTTCTGAGGTCTCAAACCAAGCGGTATGGGTTTGCACAGCGGACTGTACTCCTGTCTTGATCGGCGATCGGCGATCGGGGCAAGTCGCAGCGGTTCATGCAGGTTGGCGGGGAACCGCGCAAAAAATTGTCCCCATGGCGATCGATCGATTATTAGCTCAAGGTTCAAAACTCGAAGATTTACGCGTTGCTATGGGTCCAGCAATTCGGGGTGAGGTGTATCAGGTGAATAATGCGGTGGGCTTTGAAACGGCAGTGACGATCGCGCCTCATTTGGCACAGGAGCCTTTGGAGAGTGCTATTGAGCAGTTGAAAGGAATTTATAATTCACCGATTTTGCATGATGCTGAACCGGGAAAAGTGCGTTTGGACGTAAGACGGGTGAATGCGTTGCAGTTAGAACAGTTGGGACTAGCAGATGAGCAGATTGCGATCGCACCCCATTGCACTTATGCCGATCCCGTGAATTTCTTTTCCTATCGCCGTGAAACTCGTAAAAAAGCACAATGGTCAGGAATTGTGAGTCGGTAAGGAGCGAGTTAAGTGAAAGATGACCTAAACTCGTAAGATCAGGCTTGTTTTATGGCCGTGAGAATGATGATAGGCCGATCGGATTATGATGACACGCGGTGAGGGTCCAGAAGTCTACTACAATTCATTGGATTACCCTGATAGATGATTCCTTTGGAAGCCCGCAATGAACTCAGATTTGTCAAACGCTGCGGAAAATGAAGAAAAAACTGGAGCCAAGGCTAGTGAAGACCTAGTTGAAGCATTTTTGCGCGGGCAAAGCAGCAGCGGCGACTCGGATATTGACTATGGGGTCGGTGGAATGCCGATCGCGGGGCCAGGATTTAAGTCCGGTTTCATTGGCATCATCGGGCGGCCAAATGTCGGTAAATCGACGTTGATGAATACCCTCGTCGGTCAAAAAATCGCTATCACCTCGCCCACCGCTCAAACCACCCGCAACCGTCTCAAGGGAATTCTCACGACCGACAACGCCCAAATTATTTTCGTTGATACTCCGGGTATTCACAAACCCCACCATCGTTTAGGTGAAGTGCTGGTCAAAAATGCCCAAAATGCAATCCATTCTGTAGACGCATTGGTGTTTGTGGTCGATGGATCGACGGATCTTGGGGGCGGCGATCGGTTTATTGCTGACCTATTAAGAGATTGCAATGTCCCAGTTATTCTAGGAATCAATAAATCAGATTGCCAAGATCAATCGCTACAAGTCAGTGACCTTCCCGTCGTAAACGGCAACATTTGCGATCGGGCTTACCTGGAACTGGCCCGCGCTCAAAACTGGACTGTCGCGAAGTTCTCAGCACTGTTGGGCGATGGCCTAGAAGACCTGCAAGAAAAGCTGATTGCCCAACTTCCACCGGGACCGTATTACTATCCACCGGATCTAGTCACCGATCAACCAGAGCGTTTTATCATGGGCGAATTGATTCGTGAACAGATTCTGCTGTCTACTCGTGAAGAAGTTCCCCATTCAGTCGCGATCGCCATTGAACGCGTGGTTGAAGAAGCCAGTATTACACGGGTATTTGCAACGATTAATGTAGAACGAGATTCCCAGAAGGGAATCTTAATTGGCAAGAAAGGCGCAATGCTGAAGAGCATCGGAACAGAAGCACGAATGCAAATGCAAAAGCTAATTGATGGCCGGATTGATTTGCAATTATTTGTAAAAGTTCAGCCTAAATGGCGACAGTCTCGGACTCGACTGGCTGAACTTGGATATCGCATTGAAGAATAAATAAATATAATCTTGTTTCAGATTATAAATCCAACAAAACTTTAATAATGGGTTGCTCACTTTATCTTGGGCAACCCATTGTAGTTAACAACCAGTTAATGAAGCCAGTTTTCCAGATCTGCCACGCTTGTAAAATCTAGCAGGGCAGTGGTATAGCTATAGCCAGT
This sequence comes from Cyanobacteriota bacterium, assembly GCA_026389365.1. Lineage (GTDB taxonomy): Bacteria > Cyanobacteriota > Cyanobacteriia > Leptolyngbyales > Leptolyngbyaceae > JAAFJU01. The sequence continues at coordinate 121 of JAPLHZ010000032.1, read as the reverse complement.
GAAGTTAGGACGCAGCAAGAGCAAGAACGGAGTCTATAGCATCATGAAGATTAGGTGAATCCCTTAGGAGTTTACGGATACGAGATTTCAGCCAAGCCCAACAGTTTTCAATACGGTTAAG
>JAPLHZ010000022.1 GCA_026389365.1 Cyanobacteriota bacterium | reverse complement strand
CCTTAACCGTATTGAAAACTGTTGGGCTTGGCTGAAATCTCGTATCCGTAAACTCCTAAGGGATTCACCTAATCTTCATGATGCTATAGACTCCGTTCTTGCTCTTGCTGCGTCCTAACTTCACTGGCTATAGCTATAATACCCAAGAACTAATGATTTTTATCGCTGGATTTTTAGCTTTTTATTTAGCCTGGAATTTAGGCGCAAATGATGTCGCTAATTCTATGGCAACTTCCGTTGGATCTAAGGCTGTGAGCTTAGGCCAAGCATTAACCATAGCGGCGATTTTAGAATTTTCTGGGGCCGTATTGTTTGGCCAAACGGTGTCTCAAAAACTCGCAACAGGCGTGATTGATGTAAACCAGTTTTCGGGCCAGAACGATCGGTTTGTATTAGGAATGTTGGCGGTATTGTTGGCCTCGGGATTATGGATGAATCTTGCGACTTGGTTTGGCTTACCTGCATCCTCATCTCATGCTGTGGTGGGGGCGATCGCCGGATTTGGGCTGGTGAGTTTGGGAGTTGGAGCCGTGCAATGGTCGAGTTTGGGCGTGATTTCATTGGCTTGGATTTTGACTCCATTGCTGAGTGGGGTGATCGCGGCATTATTATATTTCTTAGTTCTTAAATTACCGGATGCGATTCCCTTCAGTCAGTTACAAGTCTTGAGTGCTTGCGGGGTTGCGTTTGCCCATGGATCGAACGATGTGGGGAATGCGATCGCGCCCTTTGCGGATATTTTGGCGGTGATTCAAACCGGTGAAATTCCGATTAGTAGCTTGCCGATTCCGCTGTGGGTGCTGGCGATCGGTGGATTGGGCATCGTGGGCGGATTAGCGGTGTGGGGAAAAAAAGTGATTGCGACGGTGGGCGAAGGATTAATTGCGCTAGAACCGAAAGGAGGATTTTGTGCTGAGTTGTCCACGGCCATTGCGGTTTTGTCGGCCACATTTGGGGGATTACCGGTCTCAACATCTCATGCGTTAGTCGGGGCTGTGGTTGGGATTGGGCTGGTGCAGGGCGAGGTTAAATGGGAAAAGGTAAAGGCAATTGGTCTCACTTGGGTCATGACAATTCCCATGACGATCGGGCTTTCGGCGGGGTTGAGTTGGATCATCTTGCACTGGGCGCGATAGCATAGAGACGATTAAAAAGTCGTTAAAGTCGTTATCGGTGCCGGAGATCCTTGATTTATGCATCTTGTCGCAGGAACACCCTTAAAAAATGGTCAGTATATTCTGAACCATATCCTCGATCAACAGGGCATTGGCTGGACCTATCGCGCCACCCAAACGGATCATAATCAAACCGTATTAATTAAAACGCTGAACCCGACGCTACGATCGCATCCGCAGTTTGGTCAGATTTGTCAAGATTTTATAGCGCGTTCCCGTGACTTAAGTCATTTGCGACATCCGTCATTGGTGAAAGTATTTGATATTTTTCAAGATCAAGATATGCCCTTTGTGGTGATGGAATATTCCCACGGTATTTCCCTAAACGACTGGATGAATGATCGGCCCCGCAGTGAGACTGAGGTAATTCAATTCCTCAGGCAAATGACTCAAGTACTGAATTATCTACAGCAGCACAATTACTATCATGGCAATCTGAAACCCCGCAATATTATTTTTCGCAATGACTCTGAATATGACTCTGAATCCAAGTCCATGCCTTCGACACTGGTATTAGTCGGGTTTGCGCCTAGCTTTGTGCTGTGTGAGATGATCGCCAAACGCAACCCCTACAGCGCTCCTGAACTCCGAACTGGAAGGGTCAGCGGCAAGTCCGATCTCTATAGTCTATCAGGACTTTTGTACTATTGTCTGACGCAGCATCCGCCGTTGGATGGGGAATCAAAATCCGATCGGTTCCCCCTGTTATCGCTGCTAAAACCAGGTGCCCAACGATTGTTACGATCGGCAACTCACTTCAACCCAAACGATCGGCCCACAAGCGCGGATCTATGGCTCGCCCAACTGAGCAAATCTCAGCCTGCTCTGCCCAAGGTTTCTCCAGTAACCCAAATTCAATCGATGATCGTACCCTCATTACCAAAATCAGTCCAAGAACTATACCAAGAACAAGAATCAAGAGAAGTATCAACAGCCCCGACCTATTTACAAGATCCAGATTCAACGCCATTATTACGATCGCCGTCAGATCTACCTTCCACCACCCAAATCCAACATGCTCAAACCTCGATTCAATCCCCAATTCAGAACACGGCAATCCAAACAAATCAGGAGCCACCTCTAAGCATTCCCCGCGATCGGGCCAAAGCCGTCCGTCCTGGAGCCAAGCTTCCTGAAAATCTACCGCGTTACCGAACAACGCCCTTAGCGCTACCCCATCCATCGAATTCAGATCAGGATTTGGCAGGGTCAATACCCTCGAGTCGGGTCGCCCTGAAACGATTGCCAGTGTCAGAAAAATCCTACGGTGGAGCTAAATACATCAATCCGGGCGGTTCACTATTTTTGCCTAAATTACGGACGATTCAAATCATCGGGGCAATCGGAGCGATATTGGGGTTAATCTTTGGCCTACTCCTAAGGTTTCAAGCCTCCCAGCGACCCGGCGCAAGTTTCTTTCACACGGGGCAATCCTTTCCTCCACGGGAATGGAAGGGTACGACTTCGCCAAATGAAATCAACAATAATGTTTTTATAGAACCTAATGCATCGATCGCTTCTGAATCGGCTGTACCTGCGATCGCACCGGGCAAACTTATTGCCGAACCTACTGTCAAACCTATCGCTAAATTCCCCACTCGTGCCGAACTCTTTAGCAAAGACGATGCGATCCTTCCTGCCAATAAACGCCCAGAATCACTATCTAAAGACGCTAAGCCTAAACCCTGAGAATCACCATCAGGTCCTGAAATCTCGAATACTGGTTTGTAAAATGTTACACAAGTTATACTTATTACAGATCTATCCAATACCCGACAGCCAACGCCGCCATGACACCTTCTTGGAACAAAACATTGATTTTCGGACGCGTCGCTGCTGAAATCTTGACCGAAAAAGCCAACCGAGCGGCTACAGAACTACTGAGTGAACTGGGTAAGCTAGATGCGGAGCGCCGTGAGGCAATGCGGGAGTTCATTGATGAAGTGAATATCCGGGCCAATACGGTTCAAGCTAATACTGCTGAGTCTAACGCCGCTCAAAGCAGCAATAGTCTAAGCGAATCTGATCTCCAAGCCACGATCGATGACCTTCGGGCCGAAATCGCCGCCACCCGCAACGAACTTCAGCGTTATCGCAATGCCCAGCCCTAGTTTCTTGATTCCTCCACGTTGATGTCCCCATGGTCCATTCCACATCCGATGATCGGTCCTATCGCTGGAACCGAGAAAATTATTCAAAGCAACGACGGTTCGTGGACATCTGGTCATTTGTACTGCGATTGTCGTTTGAACGATGGCGCTTTAACAAAGCTTGGAGCTACCCCAGTGGCATCACTGATGAGGCCAAGGCTAACCGTCGTCGCAAAATTGCAGTAGATGTCCGGGAAACTCTGCTAGAGCTAGGCCCAACTTTTATTAAAGTCGGTCAGTTGTTTTCGACCCGAGCGGATTTGTTCCCCTCAGAATTCGTCGATGAACTATCGAAACTTCAAGACCAAGTTCCGGCCTTCAGTTATGACCAAGTGGTCTCTATAGTTGAAGCGGATTTAGGCAAACCTATCAACGTTTTATATTGCCATTTTGCCCCCATACCATTGGCCGCTGCCAGTTTGGGGCAAGTTCACCGCGCTCAGTTGGTAACGGGCGAAGAAGTGGTGGTGAAGGTTCAGCGTCCAGGATTGAAGAAGCTATTTGCGATCGATCTAGAAATTCTGAAGGGCATCACCCGCTATTTTCAAAATCATCCCGACTGGGGCCAAGGCCGTGACTGGATGGGCATTTATGATGAATGCTGCAAAATTTTGTGGGAAGAAATTGATTATCTGAATGAAGGCCGTAACGCGGATCTGTTTCGTCGTAATTTTCGTGATGAATCCTGGGTTAAGGTGCCTCGGGTCTATTGGCGCTATGCATCCCCTCGGACCTTAACGCTGGAATATCTTCCCGGCATTAAAATCAGCCATTATGAGGCGATCGAAGCTGCGGGGCTGGATCGTAAAAACATCGCTAAACTCAGTGCTCAAGCCTATCTTCAACAGATTTTAGAGGGTGGATTTTTCCATGCCGATCCCCACCCCGGCAACTTGGCCGTTAGTTCTGAAGGCGGGCTGATTTTTTATGACTTCGGTATGATGGGTGAGGTGAAAAGCTTAACCCGTGAAAAGTTGATGGGGACGTTCTTTGGCATTGCTCAAAAAGATGCCGATCGGGTGATTGAGTCCCTAGTTGACTTGGGCGCATTGGTACCAACCTCAGATCTAGGGGCAGTGCGGCGATCGGTGCAGTTCATGCTCGATAACTTCATGGACAAACCGTTTGAATCGCAGTCGATCGGAGCCATTAGTGACGATTTGTACGAGATTGCCTATGGTCAACCGTTTCGGTTCCCGGCTACGTTTACCTTCGTTATGCGCGCATTTTCGACCCTGGAAGGGGTTGGACGTGGACTAGATCCAAACTTTAACTTTATGGAGGTCGCAAAGCCTTTTGCGATGAAGCTCATGTCAAATGAAAATCCATCCGGAAATTCGGGCAGTCTATTCGATGAAATTAGTCGTCAAGCCATTCAGGTCAGTAATTCGGCCTTTGGCTTGCCCCGTCGGGTTGAAGATACGCTGGATAAACTCGAACGCGGAGATCTAAAAGTTCGGGTCCAGTCCAGTGAAACCGATCGGCTACTCCGTAAGCTCAGTGGTGTTAATCTCGGTATTAATTACACCTTGCTAGTCTGTACGTTTACCCTCTCTGCGACTCTTTTGCTGATTAGTCAGTTGTATGGGGTTGCGATCGTTGTTTCTCTGATGGCGATTTCTTCCGGTATTATTCTATTTCGTCAACTGATTAAGGTCGATCGCCTCGATCGATTACCGTAACTCTGCCGTAACTTCAAGCTATTACGCCTTTTTGACTCCTATAGGTTCGCGCTCCTTCAATGAAACATTTCTACGCTGGCACAACTGACCCAGGCTTGGTTCGATCGGTTAACCAAGATGCCTACTACATCGACCCTGTTGGCCGATTTTTTATGGTGGCAGACGGAATGGGGGGGCACGCGGGCGGACAGGAGGCTAGTCGGTTGGCAATAGAGGCAATGTATGCCCATTTGGAGCGATTTTGGGAGGCGGATGATAGCTCCCATGATCTTCTGGAACAGTCTTTTCTCAAGGCAAATCAGGCTATTGTCCAAGATCAAAAAGCACATCCAGAACGTCAAGATATGGGAACAACAGCGGTCGCAATGTTATTTCGTCAAGATCAATTTTGGTGCGCCCATGTTGGGGATTCACGGCTATACCGTTTACGAGGGGCTAAGCTAGAGAGGTTAACCAAAGATCACACTTGGATTGCACGGGCGGTTGAAGCGGGAGCATTGACTCCAGATCAGGCTCGCGTGCATCCTATGCGACATGTGTTGGCCCAATGTTTAGGGCGTGAGGAAGGGGCTGAAATTGAGATTCAGCAAGTTGAAGGACGGGGTGGGGACAGGTTTATGTTGTGCAGTGACGGGCTGACTGAAGAATTAACGGATCTCCTGATTGCCAACCATCTCAAAACCATTCGGTCTTGTGATATGGCCGCATCGTCGTTGGTGAATTCCGCTAAAGAACATGGTGGACGAGACAACATTACTGTTGTCATCTTGGCCCTTGATCCAAGTGGGGCATTGAGTTAGAACCGAGTTAACTTATTACCTATTATTGGAATCCTTTTCCTTTATCTAAGAGGGTGTTTGAAAAGTCAATCGTTGTGATAATCAACACCCGATCCCCCTAAATCCCCCTTTTTAAGGGGGACTATGAGCTGGATTCTGGTTCCCCCTTTTTAAGGTAGGGCTGATTCTTTACTCAAAAGAAATCCTTAAACCTGCACTGTTACGTTGTTCATATTTTGATTTTCAACGAACTTGCAGGGATTCAGCAGTTTCTCTCTTTTAAGGTAACTACTCAGGCTTAAAAAATAGTGTAATTTCTAGCCTGAGTCTTGAGCAAGATTGTAGGATCGAAGAATTGATACCTGACGAAAGTAGCAAACCTCTTGAAAAAGCGCACCCCACCCCTGACCATTAGCCGAGACGAAATTAGAGCCGTGTATGTCCAGGGGGAAGACTCGGTGATTGCGTTGGTAGAACGTTTAGTGGCTCGGATTAACGCGCTAGAAGCCCGAGTCGAGGCTT
>JAPLHZ010000218.1 GCA_026389365.1 Cyanobacteriota bacterium | reverse complement strand
TGGGTGGAACGCTGCAAGATATTGGTAAAGAATTATGAAAGAACATTAGGAAATGCGATGACCAAAATGAACCTCTGTTTTGTTAGGCTAATGATAAAGCGGCTTTCAGCCTCTGATTAGGATGTCAAATGGGTTCTATACGACTAACCGTGGGACGATCGCCGGAGGCATTAAAACACTTACGGAATGCAAAACTAAGAGCAAGTTAGATAATAATGTCTTATCAGATAGGGCGAGTTCTGATTGCGCATACTTGTTGCCTGAACTAGCACCGATTCCTAATCCTACTGTCAGTGAAGCCGACGGTAGTACAGAGACATCGGTGAGTCAATAACGCAGAAAAGACTAAAAGTAGTAATCTGTTCTATCAACCTTTCTAGTTCAATAGCAGTGGTTTAGGGTGCAAACAATCTCAGCCCCCGCTTTACCATTTGCCATCAAAACAAACGATCGCCCTGAACTCCAATCAAAAACTGGGTTAAAGGCGATCGATAATTCATTTAATTCATATTTAAGCTACTAGAACGTAAACGTACTGCGGATAGCACCGATGATTGCGCCACTGTTGGCCGAGTTGTGGTCAGGAGTCGTTAGCCAAATAATTCCAGGCGTTATTGAAATATTGTCGTTGACGCGATATTGATAGAAGCCTTCAACGTGAATCGAAGTCCCCGTATCTCTAGCCAAACCGCCTGTTGCATTCGTTACTTTAGGTTCCATTCCCACAATCAAACCAGCAACGTTGCCCTTTTTACCAAAGTCAGGCAATGCTAAGCCAACGCTCCAGTTCCAAATATCTAGGTCACCGACCGTGATTACGTTTGTGCGAGTGTAACCAGCATTTGCATTGAGAACCAAGCCGTCACTGATTTGGAATGATCCGCCGCCACCAATGGAGTTGCTTGAGGTATTGCCGAGTCCGGCGGTGAAGGGGTTGGCGAGGGTGCTTCCGGTGGGATTCCCGGCACTCGCAAAGTCAGTATTGTAGGAATTGACATAAGTAACACCGACTTTGAGACGATCGCTGGGCTTAAAAGTCACTTGTCCCATGATTCCGTAGGGTCCGTTGAACAAACCACTTCCAGCAGTTGGACTAGCGGCACTATTCGTACTGCTGCCCGCCAAATAGCCCGCACTCAGTTCAAGTTTCTCACCGAAGTTATGCTTAACGCCGATTCCGGTGCCGCCCATCAGGTAGTAGATTGGGTTGCGGGTTCCGAAGTGGGACAATGCACCACTGCCGCCGTCGCCATCTAAGTAAGGATTGAGTGTATCGGTGAAGTCATCGATCGCACCTGCATTGGCTTCGAGGGTGATGGTTGTATTTTTACCCAAGGGGAATTGATAGAGAAGAGCATCGATCGACGCTCTAGATCCGCTATTCGCCGCCATCCGAAGAGACCCTTCAGAAATGCCCGTCGCCGCATTCGTGAAGTCAGAATTTCCCGCTTGGATTCGGGTACGCAGGAGATCTTCGCCCGTGAAACTGGTGTCAATATTGAGACGCGCACGATAGCCCATTACGGTGTTGCGGCTAATGTCAGAACCAGAAATTCGGCCTGTCGCAACGCCTGCTAAACCGATGACAACTTCACCGTTGAGTTTGCTGGTAGTGGAGAACTGTTGCTTTTCAAGTAAAGCTGTTTTGGTTTCTAGCGAATCAACACGACCCCGAAGCGTTGAAAGTTCAGCGGAGAATTGCTCTTGAAGCTTACGCAAAGTTGCCAAATCTTCTTTTTTAACCATGTCAGCCGTGGAAGCCGCGATCAAGTCGTTGCCCCGATTCATACAAGCATTCAACCCTGCCGCAAACTCATAACGAGTCATGGCGCGATTACCGCGATAGGTTTTGTCGGGATAGCCCGCGATGCAACCATAGCGCTCGACTAAAGACTGCAACGCTTGGAACGCCCAATCTGTTGGTTTGACATCAGTGAGTTGTGACACAGAAGTGACAGATGACATTCCAGGAGCGACTTCAAGCGATCCAAACTCGGCTTCATCTATGGTTTCGGCTTGAACACGAGGCGCAACAGCGAGACTAGCCGCAAGAGTAGCTAGGCCGATCGTGGACAACAATAAAAAGCGATTCATCAAAAACATCCACACACATCAAAGTAGAACTATTCTCATTCTCACTCAAATTGAGCAAGACTAAACACAAAAATACGGTATTAATGAGACTAAAAGTCAATAACTACTCAAATTGTTGAGAGTATATTCAATAATTGGTCTAATTCGGCTTACTACTAGGTGGCGGGGGTTGTTGATTGAAACGAGTCGGAGGTTGGGGAGAATCGATCGTGCCTGCTTCTGTTTTTTGAGCGATCGGCTTTGCTGTAGGGACAAGTTGAGGTGCAAGCAGCATCAGGGCGGCAGCGCGATCACTGCTACCACCTTGCTGATTAACCCAAGCGATCGCCTTTGATTTACCATCCCGATCGACAGTGACGCGGGCCGCCCATGCTTGCAAATGGGGATTACCGGGATCGTCTTTGAGGGCAGCAGAAATTCGTTTCCACAAACGTGGCGCTTCTAAAGCAATGCCTTCACGCATTTCAGGCCGGGAAGTCGGATCTTTTTCAAAGGGAGTAATCGCCGCCTTCCATTGACCATCCAACAACTGAGCTAACACTTGCTGCGTGGCGTTGGCCCAAGTTTGCTGGGTTTGAAGCTTGGCTATTTTCGCATGATACGAAATTAAATTAAATTGCAACTGAGCCGGAACAGGCCAATCGTCATTTTTGGGTTTCAATGTCTTTAAGCGATCGGCAGCGAGTGACCACAATCCAGCTTGAGCTAAATTTATGGCCTGCTGAAATTCCACATTTTTGAGTGCAGGTTGGTCGATCGAAATTAAGGATAACTCCGGGGTGGCTGTCGATTTTGTAAGGCTGTAGGCTTGGAAGCGGGGTTCGAGACCGATGCTTTGGTCAATCAGTAATTTTGGCGAATCTTTGGCTGTGAGCGATCGCCAGACGATGGGTTCGGTTTCAGCAGGGCTGGCCCATTGAATTAACGCGGTCAATTTTGTTCGAGATTCATCGTAGTGAAAAAGCTGACCGTAAGTGACATTGTTTTCACCTTGAGATCGTTTTCCGGTGAGATTAAACCAATTCCCACTATTCGGATTTGGCGGATCAAACCGATCGAAGGTTTCCAAAGGCAAATCTTCCTCGACTTCCACACTGTTGGAATTCCCCGCTTGCAATGAGTCAAGAATCACCCGATCGTTCGCGCTGGGAACCAAAACCTGAGCCACCATTCGATAGTGCGTTTGGTTCTTTTTGGGTCCGTAAGCTTTCGCGCTCCGATAGACCCGAAGTTCTGTAATTCGATCGCAGCGACTGATGCAGTTGTAGCGCGACTGTGAAATGGTCGTAATCCGATCGCCATTGGGCAAATCAATCAATTCACCTAGGGTCAAATCGCCTTTAGTCAAGTTTTTTTTAATCTCCTCTAACGTATGAGGTCGGTCCCAATCTGCCAAGGGAATTTGAAGTTTTTCCGGCAAATAGTCATTCAGCCAAGCAACGGACTTGGGTTCCAAAATAAACTGCAATCCCAACGAACCCGCTCCAACAACCAACCCACCAACCCCAAACAGGGCAACGATCGGCAACACATGACTTAAAACCTGTTTAACGAAACTCTGTTTAACTAGACTCTGTTTAGCAGCCGGACCAACAAGCGGAGAACGTTTCATGGTGAGAATGGAGGACGATCGGACTCAAACCCAAAAAGACTCAGGCACCCAAAATTGCACTCTCATAACGACGACCGGCTTGTTCCCAAGTAAAGTCGCGCTCAATGTACGCTCTGGCATGGTGAGAAATTGATTCTCTCAAGGCTATGTTATCCAATAGTTGGGTAATTGCCGCACTATATTCAGATGGATTGTTAGCGCGCAAAGCACAGGGACAATCGGGGTCCAACGTCAACCCTTCCAATCCACGATCGCTAGACACCACGGGCGTACCTGCTGCCATTGCTTCTAGGGTTTTGTTTTTGATTCCAAACCCAGTCCGCATGGGAATCACACAAACACTAGCCCGGTGTAAATAGTCCGCGATCGATGGCACAGCTCCTGTCACAACAACATTGGGCAATTGATTCAGTTCGAGCACTTCAGGAACCGGACGAGATCCCACCAACATAAGGTTGGAGTCGGGATAACGCTGTTGTACGATGGGAAAAATTTCCTGGGCCAAAAAGCGCGCTGCATCAATATTTGCTAAGTTGTCCATTGCGCCAATAAAAATCAAATCGTGATTGTTGGGATCAGCACTGCGATAGGGGAAATCGTCGAAGTCTACACCGTTGGGAATAGTGACGATCGGGGTGTTTGGCGCGAAGGTTTGGAATTGTTGGGCATCATCATCGGTTGTGACGACAATGGTACTAAATTTTTGACTAAAACGTTGTTCATAACGCTTCAAAAGGGGTTGATTCAATCGATCGCGAAAGGGCTTCTCTGCGGTTTTAGTTTCGAGTTGATTTTTACAAGTTGCATAGACAGAACTATGAACATTAACAACCGTTCGTAGTGAGTGTTTCAAATTAGGATTTAAGTAGTTTTCATTAACACTATGTTCGCAAGTAATTACATCAAATTTCTCATCTTTTACTGCCCGATCGAGCCAAGCTTGAAAATCTGGAGAGTAGCTCGATCGGACACCAGGCGGAGTTCCCGTTATCAAAAAATCTACGCTGCGTTGGAGTTTTGAAATTAGATTCAAATTCGGAGCAGCAGGCCGATCGAAAACAAAAACCTCTGTTGCAAATTCTTTGAGGGCTGCAATATCGGTAGGCGTGACATCACTATTTCGCAGAGTGGCGATCGTAACCTCGTGGCGCAGGTGTAGGTATTTCAGTAAGTTAAAAGTGCGAACTTGAGTGCCGCCGTTGGTGGGCGGGTAGGGAAAGGTAGCGGACAACATCAAAATACGCATGAGAGTTGAGAATGAAGAATTAGGAATTGGGAATGCTAACGGAAGTTGTCTGGAGTTTTGGTGATGCCGAAAATTAGCGTTTGCATTCCTACGTTTAATCGTGCCCATTTTTTGCCGGAGGCGATCGCGTCGGTGCAAGCTCAGGGAGAATCGGATTGGGAGTTGATTGTTTGTGATGATGGCTCAAGGGACGAGACCTCTGAGGTGATGGCGAAGATTAATGATCCCCGAATTCGCTACATTCGACACCCGCAGAATATTGGCAAAAGTAATAATATGCGATCGGGATACGAGGCGGCAACGGGAAAATATTTTGTGAAGTTCGATGATGACGATCGGTTGATGCCGGATTTTTTGGAGAAGACAAGTCGAGTATTAGACGAAAATCCTGGGGCGGGGTTGGTTGGAACCGATCATTGGGTGATGGATGAGATGGGGAAAATTCAGTATGAGTGGAGTCAGACGAATTCAGAAAAGTGGGGCCGATCGCAGCTCAAGTCTGGAATGCTACCGGATTTACTCAATCAAGTTTTTGTGATTCAGAGTCTACAAATTGGCGCAACCCTATGGCGATCGGACGCGTTACGAGATTTGGATTACATGCGGCAAGATTGGCAGAATTGTGAAGATAATGATTTGTTTGTGCGATTTGCCTTGTCGGGCCGATCGGCCTACTACTTGAGCGAGCGGCTAATGGCCTACCGTTTTCATGCGGAACAACAAGGCATCGATCGGGCAATTCCCTACTTGACTGATAAATTAAACTATTTAGATGCCTATCGATTTGAAGAGATTGATATTGAGTCCATTCGCCGATCGCGTTTTTCTGAAACTCAATTGCTATTGGGATTGCGCTTAATTGAACAAGGAGAAACCGATCGGGGCAGAGAATTGGTGCATTTAGGACGATCGGCTTCCAACGTCAAAGCAATAGTAGGATTAATCCTATCTCATCTACCAAAGGAATTTCGCCGATCGGCGTTTAGGTTGGTGCGATCGATATTGAGGAAATAGATAGACATTTAGTCTGGGGTGTTCTGGAGCCAATTAACTAAGTCATTTAGATCAGTAAAATCAAGAAAAAGTTCAGTTAGTGCGTCTAATTTTTCGATCGATAGCTGATTTATTTGGGTTTTGAGATCGTCAGAAAGTTCTCCAACCGTACGCGGAAGAAGACGTAGGAGCATGAGCGATCGTTCCGATAATCGACAATCGACCTTCTTCTCGGCCTTTTTCTCGGCCTTTCTTTTCGCCTTCCTGTCTAGCAGTATCAACGACATTATTCATGTCTCGGTAATACTTGAGACTATTGTGGTAGCTGTCTTGTTCAGTAGATGGAAAAATTATCCAGACCTAGCTCACTCTCGATCGCCTAGTTACGCCAGAACGCCAAACTGTAATTTATGAAGCGTTAGATGCGATCAGTGGTGATTCCCTTCGCAATTTGTTTGATCATTTACGAGAAGAGTATGCCTATGATGAAATCAAGATCATTAGGGCAATCTGGCAGAATGAAAAAGAACTTTTATAGCTAGCTGTCGCCAGTCTTGCTATGACACAAAGCGCCGCAACTCTCTTATTGGCGGGCTTTGACTTGTCCTAATGAAAGTAGGGACAGCTATATAACAAATCTAGAAATTACTCTGGACGAACTTCTTCGGCTTGCATACCCTTTTGTCCTCGCGTAGCTATGAAAGAAACTTTTTGACCTTCTTTCAGCACTTTAAATCCATCGGTTTGGATCGCTTTAAAGTGGACAAACAGGGCATCACCGTCACCTTCAGGAGTGATGAAGCCGAAGCCTTTTTCATCGTTAAACCATTTAACAGTACCAGTTTGGCGGTTAGACATGGTGTATCTCTAAAAAACATATATTTTCATAAGTAGTATACTACGGCAAGAGTCGCAGGGCGAAGTCTAACAATAGGTTTTATATTATTAGGGGCTTCTACAAAATAATTGATCCCAAAAATTATTCACTTTACAACACCTATTCTTTGGGTGGGAAGGGAGTAGGTGTTTTGGAGCCAATGGATTAAGTAATTTAGATCAGTGAAACCAAGAAGAACTGCCCAAATTAAATGGTCAGGAAATAAAAGGCTGGGCTTAAGACAAAATCAAAATACCGAGTGATGGCTCTTGAAAAAACTCTTGAATTTCGATCGTCTTCAATCGAAAAATATTTTCAATATATTTTGTCGAACAATTGCCACAGCGAATCCAGATGACCTTGGGTGGAAACCCCCGAAGCAAAGTGAGATCGGAGTAATCTGAATCGCGAGTCACGATCGCATATTTGTTCTGTAGCGCATAGTCCCAAATTACACGATCATCTTCCTGATCCATCCCTAACAAAAAGACATGTTGGGAGTCGTGATATAGATCTGCAAGAAGACGAACAAGACGAGGAGACAAATTATGATCAAACAGAAGCTTCATGCAGAAATAGCTAGGGTTTTTTGTTCACGATCTGCCGCATAACTCAAGCAGGCTAGAATATCGTTCGTTGTCAAATAAGGAAAATCTTCAAGAATTTCTTCCTGAGTCATCCCTGAGGCCAGATAAGACAAAACATCATAAACCGTAATTCTCATTCCTCGAATACAAGGTTTACCGCTTCGCTTACCCGGTTCAAGCGTGATGATATCTTGATAATTCATAGAATAGGACAATAATAGATTGACCCATTCTATCTCAACACCTAGGAGAATATCTCTACGATCGAACTTGTACCGGCATCACCAAATAGGTCATCTTCAAACTTCCCAACGGCGACAAAATTGCAGGACTGGTCGGCGTATTCAATTGAATTTGAATTTCGGTAGTATTAATTACCTTCAACCCCTCAATCAAATATTTAACATTAAATGCCACATCCATTCCCTCACCCGTAATCTGCGCTGCTATTGTCTCCTGACCACTTCCCACATCTTGCGCATCCACGGATAAACTAATGGATTGTGAATCAGGCATAATACTCATTTTGACAATATTGTTATGCTGATCTGCTATTACCGAAATCCGCTCCAACCCACTCAACAACGCCTTACGATCGAGCGTCACCTGATGGGCAAACTGACGGGGAATCAACTGGCGATAGTTGGGATACTGCGCCTCCAAAAGCCGACTCGTCAAACGCTGCTCGGCCCATTCAAATACAATTTGACCCGGATCAAACTTGACCGCCACCGTACTGCTGCTACCCCGATCGAGCATCTTAATCACCTCTTGCAGCGCTTTGGCTGGAACCGTCACATCCAACTTCGGCAATGCCCCAGACACATCATCCGGATGGGCCACCGTCTGCACCACTGCCAACCGATGGCCATCCGTCGCCGCAAACTCTAGTCCATCATCTTGGACACTCAAATGCACCCCCGTCAGCACTTGCTTCGTCTCATCCCCACTGGCGGCAAACAACGCACTACGCAACCCTTCAATCATCGCTTCTGCCGACAACTGAGCCGAATCCCCATCCACAATAGTTGGCAATTCAGGAAACTCTTCTGCACCCAAGCCGCGCATTTGATACTTACCCGACGCATATTTCAGCGTCACCAAAATTCCGCCATCATTCTGATTGTCTGCACCATCATCTAGCGCCAATTCACCTTCCGGCAACCGGGACACAATGTCACCCAAAAGCTTAGCGGGAATTGTCAGGGTTCCACCTGTTGTCACTTGTGCGGGGAAACTAGTCTGAATTCCCAAACTCAAATCAAATGCGGATAAACTAACCCTCTGCGTTACTTCATCGGCATTCAATAGCACGTTGGCCAAAATCGGGAGGCTCGGGCGAGAGGAGACTGCACGACTCACTAACGATAGATGACTACTGAGATTGGATTGGGTACAGACGAGTTTCATGGCGAGGTGGGGAGTATAAGGTTGAACGGATCAAAATCCAGGCTTAAACTGTAAGGGATTGTGGACGATCTTGGTTGTGGAAAACGTGATCTTGATAGTCATTCCAACTGATAGAAGCGATCGGCTGTGGAAAAACCATCAAAACTCAAGCTAGAGAGGCTTTAGTATAATTAGGTATAACAAAAAATCAGAATTTAGCCCTAGTTTTCCACATCCCAATTGATTGTTTTCCACAGCTTTAATCACAAACTCAATCGAACCAATCAACAATGTCACATTATCGACTTGGAAACATAAGTAGAATAAATCAATTTATACGAGATATCACAAATTAACTAATATTAAATCTAGCGATTACGGCCTTTATTTGTAGCTTGAACCCGATCGTTCAATAACCGTAACGTCTGGGCAAAATCCCGATCGGACGCTTTAAGCTTTTCAATTTTCTCACAGCTATACATCACCGTCGTGTGATCTTTGCCACCAAACTCTTCCCCAATTTTGGGCAAACTAAGACCGGTGTGATGACGCATTAAATACATCCCCACTTGACGGGCCATACTAATCTCACGTCGTCTAGATGTCCCTTTCAAATCAACTGACGGAACATTAAAGTGATCAATAATCACATCGAAAATCACATTAGGTGACACATCAATCTTCTCCATTGGTGGATTCAGAACTGACACAATATTTTCAACAGTAAGCGGTAAACCTGCGATCGAAGTATAAGTCAATGCCCTGGTTAATGCACCTTCCAGCTCACGAATATTTGATGTATAAGTCGAGGCAATATATTCAATTACAGTTCGAGGTAAACGAATATTTTCATACTCTGCTTTACGATGCAAAATTGCCATGCGCGTTTCTAAATCAGGCGGCTGAATATCCGCAATCAAACCCATAGAGAATCTAGAACATAGTCGTTCCTGCAATCGAGGAATTTGATTCGGAGGCCGATCGGAAGCCAGAACAACTTGTTTACCTGTTTCATGCAAGGTATTGAACGTGTGAAAAAACTCTTCTTGAGTATATTCTTTACCTTCAATAAATTGAATATCATCCACTAGCAATACATCAACTTCCCGATACTGCTCCCTAAATGCATACATATTATCTTTACGAATAGCCGTCACTAGATCGTTTGTAAAGCGCTCAGTTGATACATAATAAATCCGCGCATCAGGATTTATTTCTAAACGATAATGACCGATCGCTTGCATGAGATGAGTTTTACCTAAACCGACTCCACCACAAAGAAACAAGGGATTGAATTCTTGACCGGGAGACTCTGCAACAGCCAATGATGCGGCATGAGCCATTTGATTATTGGGACCAACCACTAAACGAGAAAACACGTAACGAGAATTTAGTTCCGATCGGCGAAATTCCTGAGCTGATGGTGGTTGCCACAATTGCACTGAAGGTTTGACATTTTGAGAATTATCAATTGTTTTAGATGATGACTTTAACAATGTTGCATCATCAAACTCAGTTGTTGGATCTTGATTAATGATTGAATTGACGAGCTTAACGTCGATCGGACGCCCTGCAACATCCTGAACAGCCTGAAGAATTGTGGGTAAATAATATCGTGTCAACCACTTTTGGGCAAACGGATGTGGAGTCCGAATCATCAGACAATCCGCATCAAAACTCTCCACCACCGTTTTTGCGATCCAAGTATCAAACGTTGGTGGACTCATTTTCAGCTTCAACTTCTCAAGCGTTTGCGCCCATAAATCAGTTCCGACACTATCAGGAGGCATGATCCAGGATTCCGCGAGATTGGCTATAGATCAATTTACAGCAGTTTGCTGGATCACATGCAAATCGATCATGAGTCAAAAGTGAGCGTACACTAGAGTACTTGAGGAATTCGTGTATACTGTCATCCCTCGATTTACGCCCTGTGACTAACTCTCCCGAAATCTTTGGCATCGACCCGTCTGAAGTCTTTCCTTTTGAATTAGATAGTTTTCAGCTTGATGCGATCGTTGCACTAGATATGGGCAAATCCGTCGTTGTCTGTGCGCCTACGGGTTCCGGGAAGACATTAGTCGCAGAATATGCAATTTATAGGGCACGCGAACGAAACCGTCGGGTTTTTTATACCACCCCATTGAAAGCCTTATCGAATCAGAAGTTTCGGGATTTTCGTAATCAGTTTGGTCAAGATCAAGTCGGTTTATTAACCGGTGATACATCAATCAATCGTGATGCTCCGATCGTGGTCATGACCACTGAAATCTTCCGAAACATGCTTTATGGAACGGCGATCGGGGAAGCAAGTGGCTCAATGTTAGGGGTGGAAGCGGTGATTTTGGACGAGTGTCATTACATGAACGATCGTCAACGGGGAACGGTTTGGGAAGAGTCGATTATTTATTGTCCATCTGAGATTCAGCTTGTTGGGTTATCGGCAACGGTGGCAAATAGTAATCAACTTACCGATTGGATTAACCAAATTCACGGGCCAACGGAATTAATTTATTCAGATTTTCGCCCTGTGCCGCTCCAATTTTCCTTTGTAAATCCTTTGGGGATCTTTCCACTTTTAGATGATTCTGGTACTGCCATCAGTCCAATGTTGAAACCAAAAGGCGGAAAACAACGGCCACGCGGTTCAAATCCTAGGGGAGAAAAGAGGCCTGAAGCGCCGGCAATTTCCTTTGTGGTGTCAAAGCTGAATCAGGCTCAGATGCTTCCTGCGATTTATTTTATTTTCAGTCGCCGAGGCTGCGATCGGGCCATGGACGCTGTTGCAGGTCTGACGCTGCTAACGCCTGAAGAGTCTGACAAAATTCAAGTTGAGGTCGAGGCATTCATCGATCGTAACCCCGAAATTGCTCGTGAAAGTCAGGTGAGTGCGATTGTTCGAGGGATTGCATCGCATCATGCAGGCTTGCTTCCAGCTTGGAAAGCCTTTGTGGAAGAACTCTTCCAACAGGGCCTAGTCAAGGTTGTATTTGCAACTGAAACGTTAGCCGCTGGGATTAACATGCCTGCGAGAACTACTGTTATTTCTACCTTAAGTAAACGGACGGACACTGGACATCGCCTGCTAAATGGCTCCGAGTTTCTGCAAATGTCAGGCCGCGCTGGTCGCCGTGGAATGGATAAAGTTGGCTACGTATTGACTGTCCAGACTCCTTATGAAGGCGCACGGGAAGCGGCCAAACTCGCAACAGGTGGTGCGGATCCATTGGTCAGTCAGTTTACGCCGAGCTATGGCATGGTGCTGAATCTGTTGCAGGTTCATACTCTCGAACAAGCCAAAGAACTAATTGAGCGAAGTTTTGCCCAATACCTAGCATCCTTTGCCCTCAAGCCTCAGCGTGCAGAAGTCGATCGGATTGAAGGTGAACTTACGGCCTTGAAAAAACGGGTTGCTTCGGTAGATTGGAAGCTTTTATCTCAGTACGAAAAACTGCAAGATCGGCAGCGCGAAGAAAAACGTTTGCTCAAAACACTTCAACTTCAAGCAGGCGAGGCACATGCGGATGAACTTGTATTAATGTTGCCCTATGCTTTAGCTGGAACCGCGCTTCTGCTTAAAGGCAACACCGTTCAGGTCCCGACTCCCATTTCCGCCGTACTCGTCACCAAGCTTTCGGGTCCGGGCCAGCTTCCTTATTTGCTTTGTCTGAGCCGGGATAATCGTTGGCGGATTGCTAGCATTGCTGACGTTGTTCAACTGCGTCCCGATATTCCTCGCCTAGAAGCAATCGATCGGCTCCCCCTTCCTGATGATTTGATGCCGCGTCCCGGCCAGTCCCGGCGAGGCGATGACGTTTCCGCCTTACTCGCCAGCAAAATTCCCCAACTCGACTACGACACCGCTGAAACCCTTCCGCCTGAAGTTTATGCCCAGCTTCAACGGATGCAAGGAGTGCAGGCCAATATCGAGAATCATCCGGTTCATAAATGGGGCGATCGGGCCAAAATCGTTAAGGCTCAGCGTCGGATTGAACTGCTGGAGGGAGATTTAGCCGCCGTCACGTCTCAAATGGGCCGTCAGAGCCAGCGACACTGGAACGACTTCTTGGCCTTAGTGGAGTTATTGCAAGAATTTGGGGCACTAGATGGGTTACAGCCGACAGAACTCGGGCAGGCGATCGCGGCGATTCGAGGGGATAATGAACTATGGTTGGGGCTGGCGGTGATGTCTGGTGAACTGGATGATCTCGACCCGCACCATTTAGCAGCCGTGTGCGCGGCATTGGTCACAGAAGCGGCTCGCCCAGATAGTTGGAGTCGGTATGCGTTGTCTGAGACCGTCATCGAAGTCGTTGAAACCCTACGTCCTTTGCGCCGTCAGCTTTTCCAACGTCAGCGCCGTCAGGATGTGATGATTCCTATTTGGCTCGAAGAAGACTTGGTGAGTATTGTGGAGCAGTGGGCCTTAGAAACCGAATGGGCGGAGCTGGCGGCCAATACCAGTATGGATGAAGGCGATATTGTCAGAATGATGCGGCGAACATTAGACATTTTATCCCAAATTCCCTATGTTCCCCATGCCTCACGTACTCTAAAGGATAATGCGGTGCGGGCGGTTCAATTAATCGATCGTTTCCCTATCAATGAGACGATTGAGTAATAGACCTCCTGCGAAAGTATCATGAAATCGTCTGTTCTAAAGATAAACTAAGCTCATAATTGTAAATCCCTGCAATTAAATTTAACCTTAATCCAAATCTCCTTCTCCTGTTTCGATACCTAGAAGAGAGTATTCTG
>JAPLHZ010000217.1 GCA_026389365.1 Cyanobacteriota bacterium | reverse complement strand
TGATGTGAATCGTCTCTTTCAACGCCTCACTCTCGACCTTAATGGGTATACGCGATTTCCAGCAACCTAAATTCCCTAGGATTGTCAATTGCCTTCAAACCACATCTAGCGTCCTCCACGGGAATTCTGGGAGAACCTCAATGTTTTAGTGTTTTTCTATCAAATAAAATTGCAGAACCAGGCTGTTGTGACTGGACGCGGGGAGGTTCTGGGGACGGCGATGGATTATTTTTTGCGGGATTGGGCAGTTGTGCCAAGGCAGTTGACAGCAACGATCGTCGGTGCGCCGATTCCCCATTTACCCCATTTAAGAGGTGTCTTGAGTGAACCGCCTGAGTTTCTCACACTCATTACGTCGCAGTTTCTGCATGGCGGTTTGACCCATTTGATTGGGAATATGCTGTTTTTGTGGATCTTTGGTAACAATGTTGAAGATAAGCTGGGCCGCGTTAGATTTTTGATTTTCTATCTGATGGTTGGAGTGCTGTCGGGCCTGACTCAGTGGGTGTTTTCGGCGCAGTCGATGATTCCTGGTTTGGGAGCCAGTGGGGCGATCGCGGGCGTGATGGGAGCCTATATTTTGCGATTCCCAAAGGTCTCCGTGAACACGTTTATTCCACCGTTTTTTATTCTACCAATTCCAGCTTTTGCATACCTAGGCATTTGGTTTGTCCAACAGGCGCTTTCCAGCATCGCTCAACCCATGGGCGGCCAAGGTGGTGTGGCGTATTGGGCGCATAGTGGTGGGTTTGTGTTTGGGGCGGTGCTGGGCGTGATGTTTGGGATATTGAAACGGGACGAATTGGACCCTGAAGCCTAGAATTCCTGAGAAGAAGTTAACAGTCTGTTACGATTTTGGGCTTTGGGCGATCGAATGCTTGATTTTGGGACTCCCCGCCTCGGATAATGTGAATTAATACTTGCTGTTTTTGGGAGGAGCGCGTCAGGTTGTAGCCGATCGCACTTTCTTCCAGGTTTCATACTTTTAGGAGTCTTTCATGGGCGCGCTGATCAACATTTTTAAAGGTTTATTTGGTGGAATCTTTGGCTTCATCGGTGGATTAATCGGAGGAAAGAAGGCGAGCGAGGGAGCGACGGTAGAAGGGAACGTTGAGGCGGAGAAATCTATTAAAGCCAAAAAGCCGAAAAAGGGTAAGGATGGCTTTTATGCGGTGGCAGACGAGTCCATGATGGAGGAGTTACCTGCGGCCAATGCGATCGTTTCGACGACTGATGCTGTGACAACTGATGCCAAGGGTAAGAAGGTCAAGGCTGTTCCGGCTAATGCTGTAGCCAAGGTTGTGGCACCGATGAGTTCTGAGGATCTGATTATTGCAGCGCTAAAGCCGAATCAGGCTCCTGCTGCGGTAAGTGCTGAAGCCCAGGCTCCAACGGCTGGGTTTGCGACGCAGTATCTGGTGCCGACTCTGACGAGTGGCCGTCGCAGTCCCGGTCCTAGCTTGAAGGGCTTTAAGGCGATGGCAAAGGAAATCCGAGGATAGTTCTTTAGGATTTTGAATAAAAGTAGGATTTTGAATATAAAGAGGGACGGTTGCTGAAGGGCGATCGTCCTTTTTGTTGAGACGGAGACATTTTGTCAGGGTGGCTTCTGCGATACACTGGTAAGCCCGTGTTAGTGAGTGGATTTTGTATGAGCGCAGTAACTGAACTTAAAACCCAGATTCAACAAGCTTTAGTTGCTGCCTTTGGCGAAGAATTTGCTCAAACCGATCCCGCGATCGCAGCGACCAATAATCCAAAATATGGCGATTATCAGGTCAATGTTGCGATGTCGCTGGCGAAAAAACTAGGTAAAGCGCCGCGCCAGATTGCTCAAGAATTAATGGAAAAGTTGGAGTTGGGCGATCGGTTTGAAGCTCCAGAAGTCGCTGGTGCCGGGTTTATTAATCTGCGTTACACCATGGCTTATCTTGCTGAACGCCTACAATCCATGAGCAAAAGCGATCGGACAAACGATCGACTTGGGATTCCCAAAGTTGATCAGCCACAAAAAATAATTGTTGATTTTTCTAGTCCGAATATTGCAAAAGAAATGCATGTCGGACATTTGCGATCGACTATTATCGGCGATTGTATTGCCAGAGTTTTAGAATTTCAAGGCCATGATGTGTTGCGGCTGAATCATGTGGGCGATTGGGGCACGCAGTTTGGCATGTTGATTACTTATTTGAAAGAAGTGGCTCCAGAAGCTCTGACGACGGCCAATGCGATCGATCTTGGTGATTTAGTTGCATTTTACAAAAAAGCCAAAGCCCGCTTCGATGAAGATGAAGTTTTCCAAAGAGTTGCCCGTGATGAAGTGGTGAAATTGCAATCTGGTGCGGAGGATACATTGAAAGCTTGGAAATTGCTCTGTGAGCAGTCTCGCAAGGAATTTCAAATCATTTACGATTTACTAGATATCAAACTCAATGAGCGGGGCGAATCTTTTTATAATCCCTATCTTGCTAATGTTGTAACAGATTTAAAAACACTAGAATTGCTAGTTGAAGATCAAGGAGCACAATGCGTTTTCCTAGATGGATTTACGAATCGAGAAGGTCAACCATTACCGCTGATGGTCCAAAAAACAGATGGTGGATTTAACTATGCAACGACTGATTTGGCAGCAATTCGATACCGTTTAAATGAAGACAACGCGCAACGGGTTATTTATGTCACAGATTCTGGCCAAGGCAATCATTTTGCCCAAGTTTTTCAAGTTGCACGAAAGGCAAAGTGGATTCCTGAAACGGTGGAAATCACTCATGTTCCGTTTGGTTTGGTTCAAGGCGAAGATGGTAAAAAGTTAAAAACCCGATCGGGTGATACGGTCCGATTACGAGATTTACTTGATGAATCAATTGAGAAGTTCGGTGCGATTTTAGATGCAAGATTGGCTGAAGAAGAACGATCGGAATCTGATGAGTTCAAAGCGAATGTTGCCCGAATTGTCGGATTAAGTGCTGTAAAATACGCCGATTTAAGTCAAAACCGCACTAGCAGCTATATCTTTAGCTATGACAAAATGTTAGCGGACAAAGGCAATACGGCACCCTATATGTTGTATGTTTACGCCCGAGTTCAAAGCATTAGTCGTCGGGGTGGAATTGATTTTTCTAGTCTTAATACATCAATTCAATTACAGGATGAATCAGAATTTGTATTAGCTAAACACTTATTGCAACTTGAGGACGCGATCGCAGCCGTTGGAGATGAACTATTTCCAAATCGTTTGTGTCAATATTTGTTTGAACTCAGCCAGAAATTCAATACCTTTTATGATGCTTGTCCGGTATTAAAAGCGGAAGATGAAGTGACTAAAAATTCGAGATTAATATTGTGCGACTTGACGGCGCGATCGGTCAAACTCGGACTCAATCTATTAGGAATTGAGGTTTTGGAACGAATGTAGGGTGCGATTTAGGCAGTTTTAATCCTAAAAGTTCAGGAGCGTGGGCGATCGAAGCTGTTTGAGTTTGAACTAACTACATGAATAACCGATCGATCGAACAGGTAAATCCTGGCAACAATGGAGAAATCAACTCATCTCCCGGAAACAAAGTACAGACCAATGTCAGAATGGCTTTCTCACGACGATAGACTTCGACTTGGGGCGATCGCCAATTGATAATCCAATATTCTTGCACCCCTCTAGCCGAATAAAGCTTTAGTTTTGCTTCACGATCGCGGCGTTCGTTTTCAGCTCCAGCCGATAGAACTTCAACCACTAATTCTGGTGCAATAATCAGATGCCCTGACTGATCTAATCCGTTAGTAAGGCGTTCTTGGCTAATCCATACCAGATCTGGAATCACATTGTCCGCATCCGAAAAAATCAGACCTGGACCTTGAACAGCCTCACCGAGGCCAGTTGTAACAGACCAATTTCTTAATTCAGAGGAAACATTTCCCGTCGTTTTTTGGTGTCCCCAATGTGGTGCTCTCGTCACGAATAACTCTCCGTCAATGATTTCATAGCGATTGCTACTTTCAGGCAGTAAATCCAAGTCTGCGCTCGTCCAATGAATCCGATCGAGCCTATCATTCGTGGTTTCAAGCGTTGATTGCGACATGTTTTTTGACCCATTAGGGGCTTTCATTATACCACCCAGATTTTGTCAGTATAGACATTTGGAAATGATGGGCGATCGTAATGCAGGCGTGCAAAATTTCATCAACCGTTGTGAATAGCATTCGCTAACCCAATCGGGAAGTTTAGCCTAAATCTGCAATGTATATCGCAGCATCCCAACCTCCCTAGCGATCGTCCTAAGATCTTTGTCTAAATAGACTCAACGGTCTCCACTGCAAAACTAGGCAAGTCCAATTGTCCGGCCTGACGACTCCGCATGGCTAATCGATAACTAACGCTTTGTAATTCGGCATGGAGTTTGCGATTTTCCTGTTGGATTTGTGCAACTTTCTCTTTTACTGGAGCCATCCGTTCCGCAAATTTCTGACGGTAGACATTTGGTAACTCTTGCACCACTTTTTCCAACATGTCCGATCGATCGCTCATGCCTTGGATCGAATTTTCAAGCGTCGTAATCTTGGCATCCCGATCGGCCAATTCCACCTGATAAAAATTTACTTGTTCTTCCATGCCTTGAAGCTGATTGCGAAGGGCACGCATTTCGGTGAGATCGCGATCGGTGGAGTTTCCTGTAGCCGTTGCAGTTTTGTTGCCTTGTTTGACCAGACGAAAGAGTTCCTGGGAAAGCTGATGCACAAGCTGGTCGCGAGTTTGGAGTTCATCCTTCAGGTGGACCACTTCAGATTGTAGATGTTGAAGCGATAGAATTTCAGATTGGGACACGATGCAGGACTCCGTTGATGAGACAGTTGAACAGTTTTAAGGACACTAATTAACGCGCTGCGTCTGGTTTACGATCGCAGGTTTGGAGGTCATTGTAGCGGCGAACTGGAAAAACGCTTAGAAAAATTTCACAAATTCTCTAATTTCTAGATACTTTATTTCCCTGGACATTATTTTTCCAAATTTTCCACCCAAACCCGAGGCTCAGATGCCCGTCGTATATCGCGCCAAATCTGTGTTGCCGCCAATGTCCCATCTGCCACTGCGATCGAAATCTGATTCAACCCCTTTTTCAAATCACCCAAGGCAAAAATCCTAGGATGAGACGTGCGGCACATACTGTCCGTAATCAAATCCTGACCATCCCGATCGAGGTCAAGTCCGGCCAGATAATCGCTGAAATAATGGGAACCCATCGCAATCAACCCCGTCTCCAACGGCACCTGAGTTCCATCTACCAGCTCTACCCCATTCATCTCATGATCATGACCATGAAACTGTTTCAAGGGTTGTTCATACAGTGGATAGCCGTGGTCCGCTAGCTTTTGCTTCATCACATCACTGGTCTCAAACAAACCCTGAGTAAACACCGAAATATAAGGCGTAAACCAGTTCATCACAAAGGCTGTATTAATCGCCCCCTCACTGCCAACAAACAAGCCCGCCTTCAAATTTTCCATATCCAACCCATCGCAAATCATACAGACATGCAGGTTGTAGCCGGCATAATCATAGACATTTTGCATATTCTCCAGCTTCGGCAAATTATCAATAATGCCACTCGCCGCCACCACATACTTCGATCGGAACTCAGGATAAATGCTATCTTGCTTCCCGACTTTCACCTTCACCTTAAAGGTCTCGCCCTCATCTTTAACGTCCTCCACAAACCCCATCAAATAATCCGCACCCACGCCCAAGGCATGATTCTGGCCTTGCTTAAGCAAATCTCGCCCCGGCATATGTGGATCCACGCCAACATAATTCCGTAAATCCTGCATCCAAAACGATCGGCCTCTCCCTTTCTCAATCACCAAACAGGACAACCGATAACGCTGAAGATAAATCGCTGCCGACAGCCCACCCGCGCCGCCGCCCACAATAATCACGTCGTAAACATGATCTAACTTGGTGTCTAAATTTTTTTTGGAGAGTTTCATGAGCGGATCACCGTTTAGATTCACAATCTCTAATCCTTAAGTCAAACTCGCAATGACTTCAACTTAAGAGTTTTATTTTAACTTACTCGTAATCCTTAGACAAGCTGGAAAGTCCTAAAATTAACGGCACCCCCGATCGCGATCAAGGATGCCGTTAGTTAAATTGATTTTTACAATCAATCAATTCGATTAAGTCAAGAATAGTACTTAAGCTTCAACTGCCGCAGGCACTGCTGCCACCACTTCGTCTTCGTCCTCTTCCTTCTCAACGTCTTGCTTGACAGTCAAGTAGCGAATGACATCTTCACTCAACCGCATGGCACGTTCCATGATGGCAACCATAGGGCCGCCGCCTTTGTAGTTCATTTGGATGTAAACGCCTTCACGCGCCTTACCAATTTCATAGGCGAGGCGACGCTTGCCACGGTGCTGGGTTTCGATAATTTCAGCGCCATTTTCCTTCAACAAGGATTGATACTTTTCGATCGCTTGATCGACAGCATCATCCCCGATGTCTGGACGCAGAATGTACATCGTTTCGTAGATAAAATCTTTCACGGAATTCTTTCTCCTTATGGTCTATCTGGCTTCTCCGACTGCACCAGAAAAACCGGGCAGGTCGTAAAAAAGCAAGGAGTAATCATAATACCCGATCGTGAACACTTCTTCTTCAGAAATTTTGTCTAGAACGTCCCACCAATTTTTTTATAGATTTTGCATTATTTAGATTAGGTTTCTAGATTCCTGATCTAGTAACGAGTCTGGGCATCGCTCGCTTCTGACAGCAACGGAATATTTGTATAGTTGCCCATCACCGCCAAAATCATGGAGTAAATAGACACCCCAACAACCCCTGCACTCACAACAATACTCAGCAGGGAACTGAACAGGGCCATGGTCGGACCAAGTAAGTCGCCAATCAATCCCGCGACCGACACCCCAATCCCAATCATTAAAGATTGCATCGTGTGGAACCGGATGAATTGCTTGATATCATTGTTGCGAACCACGAAAAAAAATAGTCCGAAGAAAATGATCAGGTTTGCGAATGGTCCGAGGAACCTAGTCAGTGACATTGGAATGAAGAGGAGCGGCGCTAGAATCGGGACGATCGGAACATTCGGCAAAAACTGAGCTAATAGTAAAATAGCTGGAATGCATGCCATCAGAGAAATAGTGTAGGGCAATGCCGCAAAAATTCGTTCAGGAACACTCAAGCTGCTACCACGATAATTCATCTCTTTGCCCTCAGTTCCCTGCTTAATAATGTATCTCGAATCTTCCTTCAGGATACATCATGAAATTTTAATCACCCGAAATCCCATCTCACACTCAAACTGATCGGGCTGTTGTGGGGATTCCATCACAATCGCCTGTCCGCACCGAAGCTGTCCATTTTCCCATCGAGGCTCGCCCGCTTGACTTGCCATCAAACAATGCTGACAGATTTGTTGAATAGGAATTAACCGATCGCTCGTTGCCATGATAAACCGTGCCATATCGCCCCCTGCCAACTGCTAAAGAATCTTACAGCTTAAATTTTGGCTCTAACTTCAGATATGCATGTCCCTACTTAGTCCATTTTGCCAGCAGCTTCTTCAGTATGGGGTCACTTTACACACAATTTATAGATTTATATAGAACCCTTTGAAGGAAGCCGTTACTCTGCGATCAGTGGTAGAGCCTGCCTACCTAGCAAAACCGCTTTCTGCCAGAAAATGAAGAAAACCAGCTAGCTGCAAGGCTTCTGGTTTCAGGATTAGATCTCAAATGGGTTCTATAGATTTAGTTATGGATTTGTAGACACAGATTTTTATTAGCGCACATTTCACCATCTACCCGGTTTTTCGTTATGATCCGTAGTCTTGACATCCATCCCTTAATTCCTCTCGCTAAATCATGACAAGATTTAGCTAAATTCATTATTTTTCATAATTCATCCACCCTCATTCAGAAATTGGAAGCTTTCCCCGTGACCACGACTCCTAACTTTCTTGCTAAGCATGACCCCGCGATCGCCGCTCTCATCGGCCAAGAACTCGATCGTCAACGCGATCATCTTGAACTCATTGCCAGCGAAAACTTCACCTCTCCAGCAGTAATGGAAGCGCAAGGCTCGGTCCTGACCAACAAATATGCGGAAGGCTTGCCCACGAAGCGCTACTATGGCGGCTGCGAATTTGTCGATCAAATTGAACAAATTGCCATCGATCGGGTCAAAGAACTCTTCGGCGCGGCCCATGCCAACGTTCAACCTCACTCCGGTGCCCAGGCTAACTTTGCTGTCTTCTTGGGCTTGCTTGAACCGGGCGACACCATTATGGGCATGGACCTGTCCCACGGCGGGCACTTGACCCATGGTTCTCCCGTCAATGTCTCCGGTAAATGGTTCAAGGTCGTTCAGTACGGTGTGAATAAAGAAACCGAACAGCTTGACTATGATGAAATCATGGCGATCGCGAAGGAACACAAACCGAAATTAATCATCTGTGGCTACTCCGCCTATTCCCGAACCATTCACTTCGACAAATTCCGTGCGATCGCGGACGAAGTAGGTGCATATCTGATGGCTGACATTGCCCATATTGCAGGTCTTGTTGCCACAGGCCACCATCCAAACCCACTCCCATATTGTGATGTAGTCACAACGACGACTCACAAAACCCTTCGCGGCCCTCGGGGTGGGTTGATCATGACCCGAGATGTGGAGCTTGGTAAGAAGTTTGATAAATGCGTCTTTCCCGGGACCCAAGGCGGACCTTTAGAGCATGTGATTGCCGGGAAAGCCGTTGCCTTTGGTGAAGCGCTGAAGCCGGAGTTCAAAACCTACTGCGGCCAGGTTATTGTCAATGCTCAAGCCATGGGCAAGCAGCTTCAGTCTCGCGGCTTTAAGCTAGTTTCCGGCGGCACGGATAATCATTTAGTTTTGGTTGACTTGCAATCGATCGGGATGACGGGGAAAATTGCAGATGCTCTTGTAAGTACTGTTAATATCACCGCCAACAAAAATACCGTTCCCTTTGACCCAACGTCCCCCTTTGTGACTAGTGGAATTCGATTGGGTGCAGCAGCAATGACGACCCGTGGCATGGGCGCAACGGAGTTTACTGAAATCGCCAATATTATTGCCGATCGACTTCTGAATCCTGAAAATGATCAGATTGCTGCTGAGTGTTTACGTCGAGTTGCGGCCCTTTGTGCGCGATTCCCACTGTATCCTCACCTCAGTTCGCCTGTAGCTGAACCCGTTTTAGTGTAAAGCTGAGCTGAAAATCCATGATCTTGCGGAGATGCGATCGTCTCACATCTCCGTTTTTTGTGTTCTAATCTTGGGAGGTCATACCTAAATATTTATGCTCCTCGACAAAATTATTCTTTTCAATCCAGGTGTCAATGCTGTCTCCTTGGTATCCTCTTTTAACCTTCTCTCTCTCCACCTCCGTGGTCCTGGTTGCCACTCCTTGGGTGAAAAAAACTGCTCTCCAGTTTGGTTACGTTGATCCTCCTAATCCCCGGAAAGTTCATCAACGCCCCATGGTCCGTTTAGGCGGGGTCGCAATGTTTGCGGGGTTCATGGCAGCGCTGCTAGTGGCTTGGTGCATAGGAGGCTTTGGCGGATTGAGACCTGATAAAGAACTCGAAATGTGGGGCGTAGCGGTAGGTGCAGTGGCCTATTTTGCGATTGGTTTTTTGGATGACTTATTCAATCTATCGCCATTCACTCGGTTGATCGCTCAAGTGATTGTTGCGATCGGTGCGTGGCAAATGGGCGTACAGATTAACTTTCTATCCGTTCCCGGTATGACCGATTTACCCGGTGGTCTGGCGCATTTACCCGATATTTTGAGCCTCGTGTTGACGGTGGTGTGGTTAGTGGGAATTACCAATGCCATTAACTGGATTGATGGTCTGGACGGATTGGCGGCGGGCGTTTCCGGCATCGCTTCCCTAGTGATGATGATTACCTGTCTGGCGATGAATCAGCCCGCAGCGGCATTAGTGGCAGCGGCATTGGCGGGCTGTTGTTTGGGGTTCTTGCGCTATAACTTTAATCCCGCTCAGATTTTTATGGGCGATGGTGGATCCTATTTTGTTGGATTTACGCTAGCAGGGGTCGGGGTGATTGGTTTGGTAAAGGGTGTAACGACGGTGGCGGTGTTGCTACCACTAATTTTAGCGGTGCCTATTGTCGATATGTCAGCCGTTATTCTCGATCGAGTCTGTAGTGGA
The DNA here is from genome assembly GCA_026389365.1 of Cyanobacteriota bacterium. GTDB lineage: Bacteria > Cyanobacteriota > Cyanobacteriia > Leptolyngbyales > Leptolyngbyaceae > JAAFJU01. Next base: position 14,972 of record JAPLHZ010000217.1, on the reverse strand, counting down.
AAGTCTCCATTTATTGCGGACAATCGTCATCTCCACCATCGTCTTTTGCAAGCAGGGTTATCCCATCGACGCACCGTTTTGTTTATCTATTCATTGACGCTTTGGGTGGGATGTCTAGCATTGGCGTTTTCGGGGATGCCTAATGGCTTTGGCTATGCGGTGATCGCTACCGTAATTCTGATCTTTGTATCTTGGCGAGTTTGGCAGATTGCTAGGCAAGCCTGATGGCTAGAAAAGCTCAAGTGGTTCGGAACTTTAGGATGAAATTTAAGAGTGGGGCATCATGACGATCGCTGAAGTAATTAGTGTCGGGACAGAGATGCTGCTGGGGGATATTCTTAATTCCAATGCCCAGTATCTTGCGAAGGAATTGGCTAAGTTAGGAATCGCACACTATTACCAAAGTACGGTTGGTGACAATCCTGAGCGGTTGAGTCGGACTATTGCGATCGCGGCGGAGCGGGCAAATTTAATTATTTTTACGGGTGGTCTAGGGCCAACGCCAGATGATTTAACGACTGAGACGATCGCCCAGACATTTGGGGTTGAGTTGATTGAAGATGCAGCCGTGATTGAGGATATTGCAAATAAGTTCAAAAGACGCGGTCGTCACATGACCGACAGCAATCGAAAGCAAGCCCAACGACCATTGGGGTCGGATATTCTGCCGAACCCGATCGGAACCGCCCCTGGAATTATCTGGGAACCGAAGCCCAATGTCTTAATTTTGACGTTTCCGGGTGTCCCAACTGAAATGAAGCGCATGTGGCAGGAGACGGCAGTGCCATTGCTGCGATCGAAGGGCTGGGCCAGTGAGACTATTATTTCCCGGACGCTACGATTCTGGGGCGTGTCTGAGTCGTCCTTGGCTGAGCGCGTTAGTGAGTATTTAGAGCAATCCAATCCGACAGTGGCTCCCTACGCCAATAAAGGTGAAGTTAAGTTGAGGATTTCAGCAAAAGCGAAGACTGAGACTGAGGCGATCGCGTTGATTTCGCCTGTGGAAGCGCAGTTGAGAGCCATCGGTGGCATCGATTGCTATGGGGCAGATGAGGATTCTATGGGGAGTGTGGTCGGTCAACTATTACGCCATAGAGTCCAGACTTTATCCGTTGCGGAATCTTGTACAGGTGGAGGCATTGGCCAACTTTTGACCACGGCTCCCGGTAGTTCTGATTATTTTTTTGGCGGCATCATTTCCTATGACAACCAAGTTAAGATTTCTCTTCTAGGCGTAAACCCAGTGCTTTTGGAAACTGATGGAGCTGTCAGTGCGGCTGTGGCTGAGCAAATGGCGGTGGGAGTACGCGATCTGCTTGGGACGGATTGGGGGTTGAGCGTCACGGGCATTGCAGGACCGGGCGGCAGCAGTGACACAAAGCCTGTAGGACTAGTGTACGTGGGCGTTGCGGGGCCATATGGTACGACGGCACAAGCCTTTCAATTTGGCGATCGGGGTCGAGATTGGATTAGATTAGTCACCATTGGTACAGCCTTGGATCTGTTGCGCCGTCAGCTCATTCAGGGGAGCTAGGTTAGGTCTGAGGGATAATTTGAAGGGGGAGTTGATTTTGATCCTGAGAATTTGTGTAAAACGATCGGGTTATATGTAAATATTCCGTTACAATAGGGTAAGTTAAGTAAATCAGTAAGTTAAAGATAAAGATCTTGGCTTTACCGCGCTTGCTTGTTAACATTGAATTAAGGGTCGCTCTAAACATTCTTAACGATTAATTATCCTAGAGAGTTGTTTTAGGCGAAGTTAGATTCAGGCAATATCAAAGAAGAGGTCTGTTCATGGATTTCATTGACACACTGCTAGATAAGCTAAAAGAACTCACCCAAAAAATAATCGACGCGCTGCTAGGCCCTGAGGTCCAGCCTGAGCCTGAGTTGATTCCTATTCCGGTAGATCGCTCTCGTTACTAGTGAATTCATTCCTAACGTATTCTTTGGTTGAGTCACGTATTTACAATGCGTATTTTAGTTTTGCATGGCCCGAATTTAAATCTTTTAGGGAAACGAGAACCTGAAATTTATGGCTCTCATACCCTGGAAGATATTAATCGGGCGCTAGTCGTGCAGGCAAACTTGATGGGGGTTACACTCGATTGTTTTCAGTCAAACCATGAAGGTGGATTGATTGATAGGATTCACTCAGCCGCAGGCAACCGAGATGGAATTATGATTAATCCGGGTGGTTATACTCACACTAGTGTGGCGTTGAGGGATGCTTTGGCAGGAGTTAACATTCCTACTGTTGAGGTTCATCTCAGTAACATCCATCGTCGTGAAGAATTTCGTCACCATTCCTACATTGCTCCGATCGCAGTGGGTCAGATTAGTGGTTTTGGGCCTGATAGCTATCGTTTAGGGCTAGAGGCACTGGTGAATCATCTAAAGTTGGCTCTGTAAGATTATTGAAACATTACCGATCTATATTTGTTTCGGGGATTTAATCGTGTGATTTGTGTCATTGACAGTCTGACGAGTCGCGCGCAATGATGTTAATCAGTGAAGCTTTGTAAAGGTTTGTCCATGTCGTTTGAGTTTCTGTCTCCTGAGATTATTGAGCAAATTGCTCAGAAGTATGGTTACTGGGCTGTCTTTTTTGGAATTTTACTAGAGAATTTAGGATTGCCCATTCCGGGAGAGACCGTAACGATCGTGGGCGGTTTCTTGGCAGGAAGCCATCAGCTAGAATTTCAATGGGTCCTGTGTGATGCGGCATTGGGTGCGGCATTAGGGGGGACGATCGGTTATTGGATTGGAGCAAAGGGTGGCTGGGCGCTGTTGAGTAAGCTAGGCAAGTTGTTGCGGTTTAAAGATAGTCAGTTGGAAGACTTGCGCCAGAAATTTGGAGAAAATGCGGGTAAAGCTGTCTTCTTCGGTCGATTTATCGCGTTGTTTCGAGTATTCGCTAGTCCATTGGCTGGAATTTCAGGAATGCCATTTTGGTCGTTTATGGTCTACAACGTTACAGGTGCTGTGACTTGGGCAACGGTGATGGTCAGCCTTTCTTACTTTGCAGGTCAAGTAGTACCGCTAGAGAAGTTGATTGATTTTGCAACTGAGTTTGCATTTGTAGCACTGTTTTTGGTCGCCGTTGCGATCGGTCTTCCGCTTTGGCTTGAGTCTCGTAAAAAGGAAGAGACTCCATCGCCGTCCATTATTGCGAAAGAAGCGGAAACACACAATCCAGTTTCTTAAACTAATTTCTAGGACTATTGCAGCGCGTTGGCAAGGGCTTGTTCGATCGTTTGCTTTCCTTCGTCAAGGAGAAAATCGATAAAAGATTGAGCTGCGATCGAAAGCTGCTTGCCGGACGGATAGACTAAGTACCAATATTGCTGAATCGGGAAGCCTTCCACGTCCAAGATGACGAGGGGGCTTTCGTTGTTTTCGAGGGCGAGGGTATGTTGGGAGAGGACTGAAATGCCGAGTCCACCTACGATCGCATGTTTGATCGCTTCGTTGCTCGTCAGATCCATGATTGTTGTGATGTCCATACGATTGTCACTGAAAAATTGTTCGACGATCGCTCTGGTTCCGGATCCGGACTCCCGCATAATCATTGGTTCGGCTGCGAGACGTTTTAGGGAAATACTTTTTTCTTGGGCGAGGGGGTGCGATCGATTGGCGACCACCACCAGAGGATTCGGCAAGATTGGTCGGAGTTCTACATCGAGATCTCGCGGTGGACGGCCTGTGAAATATAGATCATCTTCATTATTAGCCAAGCGTTTCATTACTTCGGCTTGGTTAGTAATCTCCAGGGAAAGCGTGATACCAGGATGTTTTTTGTGAAAGGGTCCGAGAAGACGTGGGACAAAATATTTTGCGGTGGTGGTGGTGGAGAGGCGCAATCGTCCTTTTTCCATGCCTTGTAGATCACTAAGGTGCATTTCAAGCTGGGCCACCCGATCGGCAATGTCTCGACTAGCGTCTAGGACGGATTGACCCGCTTCGGTGAGGTATAGACGTTTACCTATCTGATCAAAAAGCGGTAGACCCATAGCTTTTGTCAATTGCTTAACCTGCTGGGAAACCGTGGGCTGAGTTAAGTTCAGCTCCTCTGCTGCACGGGTAAAACTGCCGTGACGGGCGATCGCTTCGAGGATATTGAGCTGGTGTAATGTGGCTTGGGTCATTATCTGGCACTGCGAAAGAACGCTATCTAACCCTAGTCGGATACTCTCTACTCTACCATATATAAAATCTATGGTTTGTATCAGAAACTAGTACTTTTATCTATTTACTAAAAGCGGTATGCTTAACGCAGCAATAGAAAAGACCTATTCAAATCTTAATAAGCATAGATTAAATCTATTTGCCCTCGTCATTTTTTAATCCTTATGGAGGAAGCATTTATGCCATCGTTCCGTCGTCGCCAATTTTTACTGACCGCAGGTGTGGCAGTAGGGGCTGCGTTACTGAAGGGTTGTGCTCTTAACCCACCCTCACCAAATTCAATGTCTGCGCTGGCAGATGTTTTGCCGCCTAGTCCGGCGACGATGCCGGAAGTTCCTGGAATCAGATTGGGTTATATCGCGATCGCAGAATCTGCGCCATTGATCATTGCTCAGGAGAAAGGATTCTTTACCCGTCATGGGATGCCGGAAGTAAAAATAGCAAAGCAGGCTTCTTGGGGTGCTGCCCGCGATAATATCGAAATTGGATCTAGTGGCGGGGGGATTGATGGTGGTCAATGGCAAATGCCGATGCCTCACTTACTCTCTGAAGGCTTGATTACCAAGGGTAATCGTAAAGTTCCGATGGTGGTGCTGGCTCAGCTTTGTACCCATGGAAATGGAGTTGCGATCGCGAAAAAACATACCGGAAAAGGCATTGAGCTGAACTTGGCTAAGTCAGGCGGTGCAGACTACATTAAGTCCCTATCATCAAGTAAAAAGTTCAAAGTGGCTTATACCTTTCCTAAAGTGAACCAAGATTTTTGGTTACGCTATTGGTTGGCGGCCAATGGTATTGACCCGAACAAGGATGTGGATTTGTTGGCAGTTCCGGCTTCGCAAACGGTGGCGAACATGCGAACGGAAACCATGGATGGCTTTAGTACGGGAGATCCTTGGCCGAGCCGAATTGTAAAGGACAAAATTGGGTTCTTGGCGATGTTGACAGCAGAGCTTTGGGAAGCCCATCCGGAAGAATATCTGTCAGTGCGCCGTGAATGGGTGGAGCAGCATCCTAAGGCGACGAAGGCATTGTTAAAGGCGGTGATGGAAGCCCAAATCTGGTGTGATGATCCGGCAAATCGAGAAGAAATGGTCCAAATTTTGTCCCAACGTAAGTACTTCAATGTCCCAACGGAGTTTTTACGTGGAGCCTACGAAGGAACTTATCCGATGGGGGATACGTTGACACCTGTGACGAGTGAGAAGACGAAGATTCGCTATTGGAAAGATTCAAAAGGTAGTGTTTCCTATCCTTACCAAAGTCATGATAAATGGTTCTTGACAGAGACAGTTCGCTGGGGTTTTCAACCTTCGGGATTGTTAACAGAAGCCGATCGAATTGTCACTCAAGTGAGTGGTGAAAAATATTGGCGTGAAGCAGCAACTGAGTTGACTTCGATGACCCAAAAAATCACTGCACAAGATATTCCGACGACTGTTACACGCGGAATTGAGACATTCTTTGATGGGGCAACATTTGATTCAACTAAGCCACAAGCCTATCTTGATAGTTTGAAAATCAAGGCAATTAAGGCTTAGTTAAAACGTTCATCTTTTTCTTTTAATCTATTTAGAGGTTTGTCATGTCAACGAGTTTGCCGTCCAAAGGTACGATGATTGGTGGAGTTAATGTTACGAAGTTGATGAGTGATATTGCACCACCGACGATCGCAATTGTTATATTTTTAGCAGTCTGGGAAGCGCTGTCACAATCTGGCATTACGTTGTTACCAGGTCCGAGTAGCTTGTTTACGAATGAAAGAACAAGAACATTAATCTTCTATCCGTTCTACGATCGGGGTGGAATTGATAAGGGAATGTTTTGGCAGACGTTAGCCAGTTTACAGCGGGTTGCAATTAGTTATACCTTAGCGGCGATCGTGGGGATCGGTACTGGAATTGCGATCGGGACAACTCCATTGTTATCTAAAGCATTAGATCCATTGTTCTTGTTTCTCAGAACTGTACCGCCTTTGGCTTGGGTTCCAATTTCATTGGCTGCATTGAATAAGAATGAACCAGCGGCGTTGTTTGTAATTTTTGTTACGGCAGTTTGGCCAATTCTGATTAATACAGCGGTGGGCGTTCGTGAGATTCCTGATGACTACAATAATGTTGCAAAAGTGATTCAGGTTTCTAAGCAAAAGTACTTCTTTAAAATCTTGCTTCCATCCGCACTTCCTTACATTTTCACGGGTCTTCGAGTCGCAATTAGTTTGTCTTGGTTGGCGATTATTGCAGCAGAGATTGTGATGTCTGGGATTGTAGGAATTGGCTTCTTCATCTGGGAAGCGTATCAAAACAACTACATTAGTGAGGTTATTTTGGCGCTGCTTTATATCGGCATGGTTGGATTGTTGCTTGATAAGTTTATGGAATGGTTACAGGCTCGGATTATGAAGGGGCAGTAATTCAGTTGAATTCGATCCCCTAACTCCCTTGGTAAGGGGGATCTGATTTTGATAAGAAGATATTTGGTTTCGATCGCACATCACCCTCACCTAAAAGCATCATGTCTAACGAATTTATCAAAATTGAGAATGCAGATAAGACTTTTCCACTCAGTGGTGGTAAGGAATACAATGCATTGAAAGGGATTAATCTAACCATTAAAGAAGGCGAATTTATTTCCCTAATTGGACATTCAGGTTGTGGGAAATCGACACTTCTGAATATGATCGCAGGGCTGAATTTGGCCACGGGGGGAATGGTTCAACTGGAAGGCTTAATGGTGTCCGGCCCTGGACCCGATCGGATGGTGGTATTCCAAAACTATTCACTCTTGCCTTGGCTGACTGTTCGTGACAATGTGGCACTTGCGGTTGATGAAGTATTAACTGAAAAGTCCCCTGAAGAACGCAAAGAAATTGTTGAACGCTATGTCAAAATGGTGGGTTTGATCACTTCTATTGATAAATTGCCGACCGAAATTTCCGGTGGTATGCGTCAACGGGTGGCGATCGCGCGGGCACTGGCAACTCAACCGAAAGTGTTGCTATTGGATGAACCGTTTGGGGTGTTGGATGCTCTGACTCGCGGAAAACTTCAAGAACAATTGACGCGGATTTGTGAAGATACCGGAGTTTCGGCCATCATGGTGACGCATGAAGTGGATGAAGCGGTGTTGATGAGCGATCGGATTGTGATGTTGACGAATGGTCCAGGTTCTAAGGTCGGCGGCATTTTGGATGTAGATATTCCTCGTCCTCGCAAACGTTTGGAAGCTGTTCGTCATCCAAGTTACTATCAGCTTCGCAGTGAAGTCATTTACTTCTTGAATCAACAGAAGCAAGTGAAGAAAATGCGTGCTCGTAAGGTTCCGGTTGTGGCTCGTCACGGGTTAGAAAAGGTTAATCTTGAGATTGGATTTGTTCCTTTGACCGCTTGTGCACCGATCGCAATTGCACAAGAAAAAGGCTTTTTTACCAAGCACGGTTTGGATGAAGTAACTTTAGTTCGTGAATCGTCTTGGCGCGGGATTGTGGATGGTTTGAAAAATGGATTTATTGATGGCGCACAAATGCCTTCAGGAATGCCATTGTGGATGACTTTGGGTGGACCCGGAGAAAGTACACCTATTGTTTCTTCGCTGACCATGAGCCGGAATGGAAATGCCATTACACTCGATCGTCGATTTCACGACCAAGGGGTTGAAACATTAGCAGACTTTAAAAAAGTTCTAGATGCTTCACCAGAAAAACCGCATCGAATGGGTGTCGTTCATCCCTCTTCAATGCACAATTTGTTGCTGCGTTATTGGTTAGCCAGTGCGGGTATTGATCCAGATCATGATCTAGAACTAAAACAGATTCCACCTGCTCAAATGGCTGTGGATTTGAAAGCAGGAACTATAGATGGTTTCTGTGTTGGGGATCCGTGGAACTTGCGGGCTGAAATGGAGAATACTGGGTTTACGATCGCCCGTGACATTGATATTTGGAGTGGTCATCCAGGAAAAGTTTTGGGATGTCGAGCGGATTGGGCGGCGGCTTATCCTAACACTCACATTGCCTTAACTAAAGCACTTTTGGATGCCTGTCAATATTGCGCTGACCCGGCGAATGCTGAGGAAATTCGCCATATTTTAGCAAAACGTGAATATCTTGGAACGCCCATTGAGTACATTCAACTTGCGCCTGAAGTCGATCCGTTAAATGAACATGCACCTTTAGCACATCACATTTTTGCGGGTGAAGGGGTTAACCGTCCAAGCCGAACTGAGCATCTTTGGCAGATGACTCAAATGGCACGTTGGGGCGATGTTCCATTCCCGAGAAACTGGGTAGAAGTATTGGAAGCGACCTGTCAGGTGGGAGTATTCAGTACGGCTTCTCGTGAATTAGGTCAGACTGAAATTTCCTATATTCGCAATAGTATTAAGCTCGTCGATGGTACAGTCTTTACCGCCGAAGACCCGATCGCTTATCTCAATAGTTTAGAAATCAAACGCGATATTACGATGGCTGAAATTCCGATCGGACCTGTTCGTAAGATTGCTTAATTTTCTTCATTCATGATCACCTAAGAGGTATTTGCTATGGTCGCTACTCAAGCCAATCGATCGCCTTCCCCATCCAAATCTGTACCGTTAATTGAGATCGATAACGTTACTAAAATCTATCCGAGTACGGCGGGTGATAACGTTGTTATTAAGGACATTAGTTTAGAAATTCATGCAGGCGAGTTTGTCTGTGTGATTGGCCATTCAGGTTGTGGAAAATCTACAATGTTGAATACAGTTTCTGGATTTGCTACGCCGGATAAAGGTGAAGTTCGGAAGAATGGGAAAAAAGTGACTGGCCCCGGACCCGATCGGATGACTGTCTTCCAAAGCTATTCTTTGATGCCTTGGTTATCGGCTTATCAAAATGTATATTTAGCGCTTGATTCTGTGCATCCTACCAAGTCAAAAGCGGACAAAGATCATATTGTTCGTGAGCATTTGACCATGGTGGGATTGGGTGAAGCGATGGAGAAAAAGCCCCCTCAATTGTCCGGTGGTATGCGTCAACGGGTGGCGATCGCACGGGCCTTTTGTCTATATCCTGAAATCTTGATTTTGGATGAACCGTTTGGGGCTTTGGATGCGATTACCAAAGAAGAAATGCAAGAAGAAGTTGCAAATATTGTGGCCAATCATGATGCGACTGTATTAATGGTGACCCATGATGTGGATGAATGTTTGTTTTTGGCCGATCGTTTGGTCATGATGACCAATGGTCCTGGGGCAACCATTGGTGAAATTCTTGAGATTCCCTTCCCCAGACCTCGCGATCGCAACCAAATTATGGAAGATCCTCGTTACTATGAATTGCGAAATCGAGCGCTAGACTTCCTTTATAGTGGTCTGGAGATTGATTAATAATGGATTGCTAGGGATTGCGGTGAAGTTCATGGGTTGCCCCGATCGGGGATGCAAAAAGCTCAACTGATGCGCGTGCAAATGATAGCCACAATCCCCCGGCACTGCAATATCTTCCTGATTCAATCCTCCATTCAAAGTTCCTCTTACCGAGGGGGATTTTGGAGGATCGAGTTTAGCGATTCCCCCGATCGCATACAACGGATCGCCGACTAAGGGATGTCCGATCGTAGCGGTGTGAATTCTGATTTGGTGTGGCCTTCCTGTAAAGATTTTGACCGCACACAAGGTTGAATCGAGGCGGCGTTCTAAGACTTCTAGATGACTTTCGGAAATCAACCCGTCTGAGGTGGCAGAAAACAAATAGCCGAGTACTGGATGTGCGACTTTTCCAATGGCTTGATGAATCTGAATGCGATCGTCCTTAACAACACCACTTACTAACGCTAAATAGATTTTTTGAATCTGTCGATCGGTCATTTGTTTTGTCAATTGTGCCTTGGCTAAGGGCGTTCGAGCGAGGATCATTAATCCCGAAGTTCCACGGCCAAGGCGATGAATGGGAATGGGTGGATTTTTCTCATACGATCGCGCTAGTAATCGCAGTAATGTATTTTCTAAAAACCCTCCACCGGGCAGCACAGGTAATCCTGAAGGCTTTACAATGACGAGCAAATCCGGGTCTTCATAGCAAGTTTCAAAGGTAAGTGGAACATCTATTTCTTCCCAAGGGGGACGATCGTAAGTTAAGATTTGACCCGATTTGATGACTGCTCTTGGTGTGGTCAATTGGCCATTCAGTTGGATTCTACCGCTGCAAACCCGATCGCTCCACTCTTGTTCGGATGAATGAGCATAGTGTTGAACGTAGTAATCTAAAACAGTTTGATCTTTCGTTTGTTTACTAATACGATCGGTGTAAGTGCAGCCATTATTGAGCATTGTAATTACTGCCGAATCATAGGGGTGGGGAATAAAGATTGAAATCCTGAAATTCGCTCCATGATACCTTCTGGTGCATCATCCCATAGACTTTCGTAGTAAAAGTAAGAGACTCCAAACCCACGTTCCTGGGCTATGCGGGTTTGGGATTGAATTTGCTGTATTGAAACGGGGCGACGGCGAAGTCCAGTGAGAATGCCGATAGCCGTGGGAATCTTTTGTTGGGTTTCGAGGACTTCGGGGCGGGAAATTTTGGCAGTGAAGCTATTGAGGTCCGATCGGTAAACTTGCATGATCAATTCATCGACAATGCCCGATCGGACCCAACCGAGCCAATCTTGTAAGGTAAGTTTGTAGGCGTGATCGTAATAGTTTGGTGAAATAGATACGATCGCAGTTGGTTTTCGAGATTTGATTGATTGATTGAGTTTCGTCATAAATGCGGTAATTTTGTCGGCGCGCCATTTAACCCAATTGGCATCTGCGACATTTGAAGGAACTGATTTTTTTGTTTCTTTTGTATACAATGCACGGGTAAATTTGTCATAGCCAAACTCGCGGGGTAATCCCATATTGTCATCAAATTGAATGCCATCGACATTGTATTGTGTCACGGCTTCGACAACGAGTTCGGTGATGAATTGCTGGACTTCAGGATGGAAGGGATTGAGCCACGCGACTTCTCCGGCGGGACCATTGGAGAGTTGTTCGCCGCTGCGGGTTTCAGTTAACCATTCGGGATGCAGGGTGGCGAGTTCTGAGGTTGGTGGCACCATGAATCCGAATTCAAACCAGGGAATGACTAGTATGTTTTGTGATTTCGCTTGATTAACTAAGTCTGCCAGTATGTCGTGGCCGTCGGAACCCTTGCGAACAAACGGTTGAATGCCATAGCGTTGGGCCACGGGGCTGGAATAATTCACGTATCCTGAATTCCAAATTACTGGGTATACCGTATTGAAATTGAGGGCGTGCAATTGCCTCATGGCGTTGCCTAGTTTGGTACGATTTTCCATCATGGGCAGGTCATTGTTTGTTAACCAAACGCCGCGAATTTCGGTTCGAGGTTTGAGGATGGGGATTTGTATTGGAATGGTTGGTGGTGGAGAACTAGGGACGGGTGTTATATTCCAACTGGGGCGGGGGCGCATTCTTGCGGGGATGCTGAGGGGCGGTACGGATTGGCTTTGGGTCGGGATGGTCGCGCCTGTGACTAATATTGAAATGCAACTTAGGCTGAATGCTAGCGCAAAACTCCAGGACTTGATAACTTGTGAGAATTTTAAATGCATAGAAGTAGGGTCAGACTGTTTACAGGTGAATGCGTAAACGGATAATAACCATCTACGTCTGAGTGGGGAGACGATCGGGACGTTTCTCCTGTTCCACTTTAGGCGGGTTTCCTTGTTCCACTTTAGGCGGGTTTCCTTTTCTCTGAACTAAGTCTGTATATTTGATATGTGGGTTTTTCTGATGACCGAGTTTAGCCTTCTGCTTCGATAAAGCCTTCGATGCCTGCGACGAGAACTTTTACGGCGCGATTATCGGTGACGGCTTCGATCGCGCTCCCTTTCGCGCAGTACTTCATCAGTTCTCCTTCTAGCTTAGGTAGACAGGCTCGATCGGTCTTGGCTTGTGGAGAGACGATCGATTTTCTACTCTTATGTCCACATTCGCAAAATTTTATTGTGGCTTAGACAATATTGATCATCCCAGGGCGATCGCTCTCTCTGGCGGGGCTTGGGTTTCTAAATCATAGGATTCGAGTTCACCATCTTCCATATGAATTAGTCGATCGGCCACATCCAAAATCCGATTATCATGCGTCACCATCACGATCGCAGACCCTCGATCTTTGGCTAAACTTCGCATAATTTCCACAACATCCCGACCTGATTTTTTATCCAATGCAGCGGTCGGTTCGTCCGCAAGCACTAGTTTTGGGTTTGACACTAATGCACGAGCGATCGCGACCCGTTGTTTTTGGCCGCCGGAAAGTTCATCAGGATAGTAGTTCATGCGGTCTTCGAGACCCACCGCTTTAAGCATTTCCTCCGCCATATCGGCTTGTTCTTGGGATGATAAATGGGTATGCAGTTCTAAGGCCATCATCACATTCTGTTTGGCCTTAAGTGACTTCAAAAGATTGTGGGATTGGAAGATGTAGCCGATATTACGACGGAGGGCGACGCGCTGCTTTTCAGTGGAGTTGCGGAGTTCTTCACCGAGTACTTTTAAGCTGCCTTCTTGGGTCGATCGCAGCGCCCCGATTAACGTCAATAGCGTTGTTTTTCCCGAACCCGATGGCCCCGTCATAATCACGACTTCGCCGGGATCGACATCTGCATGAATGCTAAATAGAATTTGCTTTTTTAGGTTGCCGCTACCGAAGTAGTGATTAACGCGATCGATCGAAATGATGGGTTCTGTCATGATAAATAATTATGCTGCTTTTTCTTCGATAGTGGCGATTTTGAGTAAACAGAGAACCGTAGGCATTTAGATTGAAACTCCCAATTAGAAAATATCGGCGGGGTCTGCATCTTGCACTTTACGAACGGCGATCGCACCTGAAACCAGACACATCGTAATCGCTAGAAATAGAACGAGAATACTACGCTCGGTGGTCATGATGAGTGGTAATGCCGTTGCGTTACGAGTGCCTGTATACATGAAACTCGCTAAAATGCAGCCAGGAATGTAGCCCATTATGGATAAAATTAGGGCTTCTTGGAAGACGATTTTGAGCAAATAACGGTTTTTGTATCCCATTGCTTTTAGGGTTGCATATTCGGCGAGGTGATCCGTTACGTCGGTATATAGAATTTGATAGACAATGATGATGCCGACCAGAAATCCAATCACGGTGCCGAGGGTGAAAATGAATCCGATCGCCGTACTGTTCTGCCAATACTTACGTTCGACTTCGATAAAGCTTTTTTTCGTTAGAACTCGCATTTCGCCCACTACAAAGTCTTCACGGGCTTCACTAGGGGTCAATGTCGGGTTAACAGTGTATTTACCAGGGAGAGACTTTTTGACGGCTTCGAGCGTTTTGTAGAGATCTGCGCCTTCTTTTAGCTTAACGACTCCGATATTAATATCGCCTTTGTCTCGGCGGGTGAAGATGCGTAGAAAGTTGGCTTCACTGGTGATGGTGTTGCCATCGGCTCCAAAAGAAGCTCCGAGTTCAAAAAGTCCGGCGATTGTGACTTTACGATCGGCGATTTCTGTGGTGATCAACTCATTTTTCTTTTCAAGTTCTGAAAATTTGGCAGGAATCGGTCCGAACTCTGCCCGAGATTTTTTGTCAAAGAAGATCTGGTCTTCAAGTCGGATCAGGCTCCGAGCATTGGCATCAAAACCGGAAACGCCAATCACATCATCATTGGGATCGATGCCCAGGATCATGATTTGGCGCGTTTGAGATTTGGGCAGTCCCTCCCAGAATGGATTTTTCCAGAGACCAAATCCCACATAAATCGGGCTAATTTTGTCCACACCTTCCGCCCCTAAAACCCCGTAGAGTCTGCGCTGGGGGAAGCTTTGAATGGAGATCAGGGAATTCGATCGGGTGCTGATCAGCATGATGTCGCCGTTGACGTTTTCATGCAGGCGGATGGCGCTGTTGAAAAGAGCATCCCGAAAGCCTAATTGCACAAACATTAGAAACACCGCAAAACCGATGCCTGCGATCGCAATGAACAGTCGCATTCGTTCGCGTTTGAGTTGGAGCCAAGCGAGGGGAATTGCGAACAACATAGTTTTTTCGATTCGGCGCGATCGTTTTTCTTGTTCTATATCTTACCGTGATTAACGGCTGTCATGGTTAACGATCGTCCCCGCTACCGCCCAATACACCCCGCGTTTTTCGGCTTTGGAGTTTTGCAATGTTGGTGGATAGAATAATGGACTGATCTTTAATGGGAATACAATGGTGCCAAATATGATTGACAGAATGGGTGACGATCGCCCGATCTTTGTCACTCACTTCACCATTGCGATCGCGATATAGTTTTTTTCACACATTCAGCAAGCTGGCCCAAAACTGTTGTAATGGCTTCCAGTTCGGCAATGGGTTGAATTACCGATTCCAGCCTCAATCCAGCCTCACTGCAAAGTTGAGAACAATACCAGGCAACATCTCCCGCTTCTTTGATTTTCTCAGATTCAGCCGCCGTCAAATATTCGGCAATTTCACCCACAAGGCCGAGTGTCGGATACCAAAGATTGCGATCGCGATCGGGATACATTGCCGTGTCACGGGATTGAGTTTGGTAATCAGTCAGATTCATAAAATGTGAGATTGGGATTGAGGGAAATGATAAGGTTGTATAGTACCCCTGTTAAGGTGATCTTTTGTACTATTGGTTCTTGAGGAGTCTTGCAGTAGACACATGAGGATGCTTGGAATCAAACTTCTTCTTGGTCGTCGGTTTCTTCGGTCCCCTGGTTGATTTATGAAATCGTTTGAG
>JAPLHZ010000082.1 GCA_026389365.1 Cyanobacteriota bacterium | reverse complement strand
GCTTAGTCCGCGTTGATTATGCTATTCCGTTGATTTATAACAGCGATCGTAGAGAGAATGCTCAAGATCGTGGGTTGAATTTCAGTGTGGGTTACAGCTTCTAAACCATGAAGAGTGTTGTGAAATGAGATAACTATTTAGGCGATTCCCAAGAATAAGCCTACCGGAGGCCCCCAACCCCCAATTCTGGGGCTTCGGAATCTCTTACTTCCCCAGAATTAGGGACCGGGGGGCTTCCGGTATATTCATTGTGAGGAATGGCCTTAGACTCCGATCGATCGTCTGAAATAAACGTTATGCCTGAACTACGAGACGCCTTCGATTCGCCTTGGAAAGACATCATAGAAGTCTACTTTGAAGATTTCATCGTCTAGCAGATAAACTCGTCAAAGTCTGGACTTTTCAGCCATCCTTACATCTTTAGGACTACCCAGTTTTTTTACGTTCACTATAACGATCGGTTAGATAATCAGATTGATCGCGTAACAACATTGTAAACTTGTATAGTTCTTCCATTACGTCAATAACCCGATCGCGATAGGCCGAATCGCGCATTGTGCCATCTTCATTAAACTCCTCATAGGCTTTTGCCACCGATGATTGATTGGGAATCGTAAACATTCGCATCCAACGGCCTAAGATTCGTAATGTATTCACCGCATTGAATGATTGAGATCCCCCAGACACCTGCATTACTGCCAATGTCCGGCCTTGGGTTGGGCGCACGGAACCGATTTCTAGGGGAATCCAATCAATTTGCGTTTTTATAATGCCGCTGATTTGCCCATGCATTTCCGGACTCGACCACACTTGTCCTTCAGACCATTCACTCAAGGCTCTCAATTCTTGCACCTTTGGATGAGTATCAGGAACACTCCCATGCAACGGCAAATCGCGCGGATCAAAGAACTTCACTTCAGCGCCAAAACTGGTGATAATTCGAGCCGCTTCTTCAGCGAGTAGCCTACTGTAGGACCGATCGCGCAGAGAGCCGTAAAGAAATAGAATACGAGGAGGATGCATGGAAATTTAGAATGGTGAATTTAGCTTAGAGATTGAATCAGCGTTTCGACTCGTGATTTTACTTCATCGCGGACCCTTGGGAAAATTTCAGGCTGTTCTGCTGGATCATCAAGTTGCCAATCTTCAAACACTTCGCGCAAGACCCATTCACTAGGCAAGTTTACACCACATCCACAAAGCGAAATCACAACATCGAAGTTTTCAGCTTTGAATTCACTGAGTGCATTTGATGTTTGATTACTAATATCAATTCCTGCATCACCCATAGTAACGATCGCCTCTGGCCTCACTGAGCTTTTTTCTAAACCCGAACTCGTCACTTCAATCTTGCCCGCTCCTAAGGTTTTTGCAAAGCCTTCTGCCATCTGCGATCGGGCTGAATTCTTTTTACAAACAAACATCACACGTTTCATAGTCTTTCTCCTGAAAGTTCTAGTTTTTAAAATCAGCAAAATTATTCGTTAGCGATCGGTAAACCCAAACCGCCAATTGCGCCCCAACGATCGGCGCTACCCAATAAACCCATTGGTGTTGCCAGATTCCACTCATAAATGCTGGACCAAACGAGCGGGCGGGATTCATACTTGCGCCCGTAATTGGACCCATACAAGCCGCTTCTAAACCAACGGTTAATCCGATCGCTAATCCACCAAACTCACGTCTCGATCGCGTGTCAACTGCTGCACCCAAAACCACAAACATTAATATAAATGTCAACACTGTTTCTAAAATCAGCGATTGCATCCAATTATTGTTTAATGGCACTGTTGCCCCAAGATTTGCAACCGGACCCAAGGATAGTAAAAGCAAACCAGACGCTGCGATCGCACCCATTATCTGAGACACGATATAAGGCAAAACATGACGACGACGAAACAATCCACCACGCCAAAACGCTAATGTCACCGCAGGATTTAAATGCGCGCCACTAATATGGCCGATCGTATAGATCAATGCCGTCACCACCGCCCCAAAGACAAAGCTAATCCCTAAATGCGTCACCGCACCCATAGTGATTTGGTTCACCATCACCGCACCTGTCCCCGAAAAAATTAATACAAAAGTACCGATGAATTCGGCAACATATTCACGGGATATAAAGCTATCTTGTCGCATTAAAAACCTAGAGAGTAGGCGATTTGATCTAATATTAATAAGCAAGATCTCCTCAACTATTGAAGTATTGATAACCCTCAATATTTACTGAAATGAATATCTCACGACGATTCGGTGTGTGTCAATACCCTTAATTATGAATCTTCCTAAACCTATTCCTTCCTGCTGCCCGCCCCTACTCTCAGGTCGTCTTGAGCTTGAGGAATTACATGATGTTGCCCGTATTTTCCGGGTGTTGGGCGAGCCTGCGCGGTTGCAATTGCTCAACTTGATTGCGGCCCAATCGAGTCAAGAGGTGCGCGCTTGTGAGTTGGTTGAGACCTTAGGATTGTCCCAGCCGACGGTTAGTCATCATTTGAAAGTGATGTATGAAGCGGGATTGTTAACCAAAGAGCGTCGGGGAACTTGGATTTATTATCGGTTAGTGGCAGAGCGTTTGGCACAGTTACGATCGGTCTTGTCTTAAAGCAATCTATTGCAATACGAATTAATTCAATTAGAAATCTACGCCACGTTTAAGATCAACCCCGCGCGCAGCATAATGTTTATGGCAAATCATTTCTGAATGCACATTAGCCAAATCGAAGTAGGCGGGCTGATTTTTACAGCGGCCCGTGATAATTATTTCTGTATCTTTAGGTTTGCGGAGAATCGCTTGAACAACAGGTTCCTCGGGAAGAAGTTCTAAATCCAATGTCGGATTGAGTTCATCGAGAATGATGGTTTTATAGAGACCAGATGCGATCGCACTTTTGGCAATTTCCCAACCCCGTTCTGCTTCCACATAGTCAATATCCTGCTGCTGCCCGCGCCAAACAATCGCATCCCGCCCGCACCGTTGATGATCCACTAAATCAGGATAACTCTGGCGCAAGGCTTGAATGGCTCCGTCTTCTGTGTAACCATTGCCGCCCTTCAACCACTGCACAATCAATACACGATGGGATTTGTCTTGGCTGATTCCTTTTCCGATCGCCTGCAAGCCCTTCCCCAACGCACTAGTCGATTTCCCTTTCCCCTCGCCCGTATAAATTTCGATGCCGCCCGTCCCTGCTTCCAGCGTCACATCGTGATAATGGGGCCGCATTTCAGAATGCAAATCTGCAATATCAATCAAACCTTGGGGTGCGCCGCGTCCTGTTGCAATAATTTCCATGGGTCCGGGTTTACGCTTCAGCACACTCGCCACTTCATCGATCGCCAACAGCCCTAAATCCAGCACCGGATTCAGCTCATCCATCACCACCACCGAATATAAGCCCGATGCGATCGCTCCTCTGGCCACATCCCAACCGCGCAACGCCTCCAGTCGATCTAACTTAGTAATCTCATCCGCCCCAAAAAACTCTGATCGGCCCGTACGAACTTGATCAATTAAATGGGGAAACCCACGCTGCAAGGCTTCGATCGCCGCATCCTCGTCATACATCCGATCGGGACCCTTGAGAAACCGCAAGAGCAATACTCGGGTCTGGGACGAAGACTGGATTCCCAGACCAATAGACCTCAACACTACCCCAAGCGCCGCCTGAGACTTTCCCTTACCTAGGCCGTCGTAGACATGAATTTGTCCCGCTAACCGTTCTGACGAATCCTGCGCCGTCCGAATGCCAATCCCTGCACGAGCCATATATCTAGTGTCCTGACCCTACATCACCGCCCCATTATAGGAGAACTCCTGAACTCCTATCCAAATTTTCGTTCCAAACACTAGAACGGGGCGTAAAATTTGGAAGCCGAATCTTCGTACAACACTTACCGCCCTCTCTCAAAGCCCTCTTTCAAAGTCTTAGTAATGCCACCCATCATTAACTACACCGATATCCTGCCTTTACGGGCGATCGCTTTTCAGCTCTTATTTTTGTTTATGGCGATCGCCATCGAAGCCGCAGTTCTCAATGAGCGGCTTAATCTTGGACGGAAACTGAGTATGCAGTATGCGGCCACGGTCAATCTACTCTCGACCATTGTGGGTTGGGTTCTATTATTTGTAGTCGAGCCTTGGTTGCCCAGCGCGGCCCGTCAGCTCTTAGTGGAATATGTCTTTTTTGGGGTCCGATCGGTGCCGCCCACTGTATATTTAATCGGGTTCACGGCCTTTGTTCTCACCTTTGCACTCAAGCTTCAAGGCATCCAATTTTTGGAATTGCTCCTTGAAAAAAACACCCTCCCCGTTGCCCAAGAATTCATCGGTCCTCGTAAGTTTCAGGGCCGCAAAAGACAGCTCGAACTCAGTGCCAACACTCAACCTAACCGCCCTATGGCTGTTCTTTGGGCGAATGCTTTTAGCTTTGTCGCTATCACGGTCATTTTGATCATCCGAGTTCTAGTCGATCAAATGAATCCGATCGCTTGATCTTCACTGATTAGTTGTTCAAATCGTCATTTTCCTAGACTTTCCGCCCTATTCCTTAAAGTTCAATGAAAGACCTGTTTGCTTCACTCCGATCGTTCCTCACCCCTAAAGACTTAGCCAGTTGGCAGACCTTCATGCTGCTGAGTATTTTTAGTGTTGTGATGGGCGCATTC
Organism: Cyanobacteriota bacterium; assembly: GCA_026389365.1. GTDB lineage: Bacteria > Cyanobacteriota > Cyanobacteriia > Leptolyngbyales > Leptolyngbyaceae > JAAFJU01. The sequence goes on along the minus strand of JAPLHZ010000082.1, from coordinate 6,123 downwards.
ATGTCCTCGCTAGCCCAGGGAATTGTGTCGTCGTTTGGTTGGTTTTTCTTGATTGTGGCGGTGTGGTGGTTTGTCTATGGAAAAGATGTTCAAACTGCGCTGACCTTTAATGCTATTTTCACTAAGGTTTTTCTTGGGCCATGGATTATTTCTACTTTAATTGTCCTAGCCGTGTTTGGAAGCTGGAATGGATTTGCAAATCTTTCGGGCGTTGCCCCGCCAGCATTTATCTCTATTGCCCCGATCGCCGCCATCATCGCTCTTGCGCCCAAGTTTATTAAAAGCAGCAAAGAAAAAACGCCTCAATTCACCATTCCAGCGATTAAAGATCGTCAAGGCATGGTGTTATTTTTTCTGAGTCACTTGCTGATTGCCTGTTGGTTTCAGTTTTATTTTCTACTGCAAGGCTGGCTGAATCTATATCCGAGTTTAATGGCTGAAGATTTTAGTCGTAGTTCATTTGTGGTCCGGATCCAACCCAATATTTCAGTGTCCCGTGGACGTGAAGTATTAAATGCAGCGGAAAATGACTTGCGCGATCGGCTCAATAATCAAAGCTGGTCCGCTATTGAACGCTGGTTGTTTGAAAGTAAGGTTAGTAATCAATGGATAATTGATCTTGAAAGGAATGTTCAGTCTCGTCTAAAAAATAAGCTGGGCGGCGGCGAAATGGATCTCTGGACACTTTCCGGTAAGGTCGATGCAGACACGTATGATTCTGGGGCCTACTATAATCTGGTGCTAAACGCAACTTGGAAAGGCCCAACCGCAAGCCAAGCGCCCTACATTGTCAGCAAGCGCTGCGAACTCATCCCCAAACGGATGTTTAATCGCCGTACTAAATCAGATGTTGTTGAAACAAAGGTAATTGGCACACTGAAGTGTGCTGATGTAAAAGATACAACGTCATTCATAAAGAAGGTTTAACAGAGAGGGTTTAGGGTATCGTATTGGACGTATTGAGTTAGAACTATTGTGTTTGGACCTAGTGAGTCGGACGTTGCCATGTTTGTTTCAATTCCTCGAATTTTAACGATCGCGTCTAATTCATTTCTTGAAATAGTGCGCGATCGAATTCTGTATACCTTAATTTTGTACGGCGCATTTTTGTTGGTGGCCGCCCGCTTGTTGCCTGAAATTGCCGCTGCAACAGAAGCTAAGATTTTGCCCGATTTAGGATTGGCTGCGATGCAAATCTTAGGCGTACTGTTGGCCATCGTTGTCGGCACTGGATTGATTAATAAAGAAATTCTAAATCGAACGATTTTCGTCCTCGTCGCCAAACCCGTCAGCCGAACCGAATTTGTTCTAGGCAAACATTTAGGCTTAAGTACCGTGCTGGTGTTGATGGTGGCACTCATGACCGTCATGTATTATGGAGTCATGGTCGCCAATAAAATTTCTGTTGTCCCCGTTGAACTTTTGATTCATTCAGGATTATTGTGCATTCAGCTTTCCTTAATCACCTCGATCGCATTATTTTTCGGGGTATTCACCAGTTCCCTTCTCGCCATGTTGATGACCGTAGCCATTTATCTCATGGGTATTTCTAGCTCTGGCATGGTTAAATTTTCCAAGCTTTCACAGAATCCCATGATTGAAAAAGTCGCGGGTTGGTTCTATGTACTATTGCCCGATCTGAGTCGATTAGATCTGAAAAACCAAGTGGTTTATCACCTAATTCCATCGCAAATGGCCTTACTCACAAGTGTTGGCTATGGTTTGCTCTACACCCTTTTGGTGCTGACAGGGACATCGCTTATTTTATCTCGCAGAGAGTTCTAGAATAATGATGAATACTCTCAGGCAATAGCCGCTAATCTCCCTATTAATCTCCATGATTGCATCGCTCAGTACCCTCGAAAAACTGACTCAACTCAGTGCTCTGTTTCAAGATATGGAACAGGCATTAATTGCCTACTCTGGTGGAATTGACAGCACATTAGTCGCGAAAGTTGCCTATGACACCTTGGGCGATCGTGCTCTCGCTATCACCGCCGAATCGCCGTCTCTATTACCCGAAGATTTGGACGATGCCGCCACCCAAGCCCAAGCGATCGGCATTCGTCACGAGGTTGTTGCCACCCACGAAATGGATAATCCCGATTACACCAGTAACCCGATTAATCGCTGCTATTTTTGTAAAAGTGAATTGCACGACACCTTGAAACCCGTGGCGATCGATCGGGGATTTGCCTACGTAGTCGATGGCGTGAATGCAGATGATCTGCGTGACTATCGACCTGGAATTCAAGCCGCCAAAGAACGCGGTGCCCGATCGCCCTTGGCTGAACTCGGCATTACTAAATTTGAAGTGCGCGAGATGTCTAGACATTTAGAGTTGCCTTGGTGGGACAAACCTGCCCAACCCTGTCTTAGTTCACGGTTTCCTTACGGCGAAATGATTACTGTGGAAAAGCTTCAGCGCGTGGGCCGATCGGAACTCTACTTACGCAAACTGGGTTGGAAAAATTTGCGGGTCCGATCGGATGGTGACACCGCCCGGATTGAAGTAATGCCCGACAAAATTCAAGACTTCATTCTCACCACGAATTTGCCTCTGCTTACGGCCCAGCTTAAGCAATTTGGCTTTCTGTACATCATGTTGGATTTGGAAGGTTATCGCAGTGGAAAACTGAACGATGTTGTCCTAAGTCGCTGACTTCTTGCAATGCGTTCAACAGTAATGCTTACAATGGCGTAACGTGTTGCTGAGTTGGCCTACATTTTGTGCTCTCAACCGGATATAATCCAATCAAGGGTGAGTCATACAGGATAAATGCAACGTCCGTCGTAATATTCAGAACAATGCATCGACCTGTTGCTAAAGTGGTTACCATAGTAAACGTCACTTATCTACTTTTTTACGCCGTTCCCTTCATCGTCGTTATTTTTTGTGGCCATTCCCCATAGCCCTCACTTCAAGTCATCAGACGATCGCCCGAAACCAGGCGAAACTCCCGAGGTTCCGGCAGGTACCGATCGGGACATTATTTTTTCGTTAATCGATCGGGTGTTGCCCTTTGAAGCTTGTCTGTACCATCAAGTCTTGCCGCTTTCATTAAGGGACAATCAGTTGCGTCTGGGCATGGTGGACTTAATGGACGTCAGTGCTTTGGACTATTTGCGGAAAGTATTGGCCTATTTCCAATATCGCCTCGCGCCGCAAGTCATTCCCTCTGACCTTCATCATCAGATTTTGTCGGCCTATTTGAAATTCAAGGTCAATCCAAATGTTAACCCCGTAGAGCCACTAGAACCATCGACTGTTTTCGGTGAGCAGACCGATCCTATGACGGGCCAAGAGGATGCGGTGACTACTGGGGCAAATGCTGGCAATACCCATAAGGGTTTCGAGGGACAGCCGCCGGTGTTCTTTGAACAACCTGGGATTGTGCTTAAGGACGAGCAGCCGACGATTTCGAGAGAACATCCGATCGTGGACAAGCAGGGACTCCCAGCCTTGCCGATCGATCGGCATACTCGCGATACTTTAATCATAGAAGCTCCCCAGACGGAGTTCGATCGCAGTACCTTCATCCAGCCTCACCCCTCACGATCCATCTCACCCCAAAGCCAAGTCCCAAAGCCAGCGCCTCTAGCCCTTCCGGGTAACGCCTTACCCCAGCTTGAGGTCAGTCGCCTCCCTATCAATGCATCGTCTGAACAACTCCTCGCATTAAGCCCTAAAGACTTACTTCAAGCGCTTTTAGGTCGTGTTTTAGCAGATGGAATTGGACGGCTGTTTTTTGAGCATCAGGGCAATCAGGGACGAATATTGTGGAGTGATAGCGGCGTATTTCAATCGTTTTTGGACTGTTTGCCACTGGACACTTTCAATGGTGTGATTGCGGAACTCAAACGACTGACATCATTGCCCATGGATCCGGTTGAGGAGGTGGTTCAAGTCGAAATTGAACGAATTCATGAAAAAAATCGACTTTTGCTGCGGTTGAAGTTGATGCCGAAACCCCAAATTGGTGACCAGCCTCGATCGGAGGGAGAAGATGCTACCTTGCAAATTCTTCGGGGCACAGCATTGCGGTTCTACCAACAGCACCAAGTTTCTAGTCTCAGCCGTGACACCCTGACTGTAGCCCGTCAACTCCAACGAAAAGTCGAAGAACTTCACCGCCGATCGCACTTGGCCGCCTCCATCAACTCTGACGAATTCGCCGTCATGCCAGAGATCCAGGAAGTGCTGAAAACCGTCAAAAACCAACTGATCGACATCGAGCGTCAGACCAGCACGTTTACTAGTCCTATGCCCTAAATCAATCCCTAAAAATCAAGGATCTTCCGATCGTCGCACATAGGGCACGCTCTCCTGTATCATCGTAGATCACGTTAAATGGATTCATACAGGATTGGATATTGGGGCTATGACAGGGCAAATTACTCTTCTCTCAAAACGTGAAATCGAAAAAATGCGGGTTGCAGGCCATTTGGCGGCCAAGCTATTGAAGCATTTAGAAGCATTTGTCAAAATTGGTGTCAGTACCCAATCATTGAATGATGAAGCAGAACGCTGGACCAAGGCTCATGGGGCAAAAAGCGCTCCTTTGGGATATGGCGCAGATGGCGATCGCAAGGCATTTCCCCGATCGATTTGCACCAGTGTCAATGAGGTTGTTTGTCATGGCATCCCTAGTCCTAAGCACATTTTAAAAGATGGCGACATTCTCAATATTGATGTGACGCTGATTGTTGAAGGTTATCACGGTGATACGTCTCGGATGTATTTGGTAGGAGAACCATCCCCGACTGCAAAGCGTTTGGTGGAAGTGACTAAAAAATGTCGTCAACTTGGTATTGAACAAGTCAAACCGGGTAATCACATTGGTGACATTGGCGCAGCAATTCAGGAATATGCTGAGTCACAAGGCTTTAGTGTGGTGCAAGATTTTGTCGGCCACGGCATTAGCAATGTCTTTCATACGGAACCTCAAATTTCTCATTATGGAGAATGGGGGGACGGTAAGAAGATGCGGCCTGGAATGGTTTTTACAATTGAACCGATGATTAACGAAGGGACGTTTGAGGTGAAGTTGTTGAAAGATCATTGGACGGCGATTACGAAAGACAAAAAACTTTCTGCACAATACGAACATACGATCGCGGTGACAGATACGGGCTACGAAATTCTAACGCCTTACGAAGATTAAGATAGCAGCAATTCCAAATTCAAGGGTCACAAAACCCGCCTTGGGCGGGTTAAGACTTCCAAATTGGCGAGTCATGACGCTTTGAGTCCACTTTAGGTGGACTTCGTTTGTGTAGCTGCGGTTTCAACCGCCAAGCTCCCGAGTTGCAGAGTTTGAATTTGGAATTGCTGATGAAACCACCCTGCTAGAATTAGGGACCCGGGGGCTTCCGGTAGGCTTATTCTTGGGAATCGCCTAATCTAAATACAGAAAAACTTCGATCGAGCCATGCTTCTAAACCAATGGACAATTTAGGATTTTCCAGCGTAGAGACCTTGGAACTCGCGTTTGAGATGACACTTGATTTTTTGGCAACGCTGCGCAACCAACCGGAGCAGTTCACCTTGTCACTGATGGCAGAACAAAGCCAATTTTGTCGGTTTAATCGATCGAAAGTACGACAGACGGGCCAAATTTTGGATGCCAGTCTGCGTTTAACTTGGATTGCGAATGGACGGAGTAGTTACCGCGAATTTCCGTTATCGGGTGACTGGAAGTACGATCGTGCTTTGATTGAAACCTGTGTCGTAGATCTGCGCCACGAAATCCCCCAACTTCCCGAAAATCCTTATCTGGTCGAACCCAGCGGTAATAGCACCAGTCATTCAATTTATAATGGCCAGCTTTTAGAGCCTCATCAGGTCATGTATGAGGTTTTATCCAGCGTCACGGATTTAGATTTTGTCGGAATTTACAGTGCAGGTTGGTCGGTGCGGGCCTACGGCGATTCCGTTGGGCAACACCATTGGTTTATGAGTGAGGCATTTTCATTAGATTATTCGTAACTACTCAGGTTAGAGTGCAGGAAGAATCGGGGTTTTCATAAAAACCTGTTTTAGTGCATCCAAGACTGGTATCCCTTGCTTCCGGAGGGTGGAGATATATCCCCGAATTCGACAAAACTGTTGTGCGCCTTCAA
>JAPLHZ010000070.1 GCA_026389365.1 Cyanobacteriota bacterium | reverse complement strand
GAAGGGAGTTGTCTTTGCCTTTGATGCCATTAGCACCCAAAAAAACAGCTCAAATTATCGTAGACAGTGAAAATAACTATTTAGGCGCATTGAAAGGGAATCAATCAGGCTTGCTTGAGGCCGTCAAAGCCCAGTTTAAGACTGAACAGAGCGATTTTACGATGAATAAAGGGCATGGTCGCATTGAGAAACGCATCGTCAGCATTTCGCAATCCTTAGCGGTTCTCTCAATTCTCTTATAATATCGGCTACAGGTTATCAACATGCGACTACTAACTTGGTTTCTTTTTTGATTTAGCAAGGCACTATCCAAGCTCCCTCAAAAGACTTATTTCAATCGTTTACATCACAAAAAACAGCAGTTCAAGCATAGTTAAGGAGGCCGATCGTAATGACACTGGCAACCGATCGAACAATTCAACAAAATTCATTAAGCTTCGATGAATTTCTAGCTCGATATGGTGGCGATAACCGATATGAATTAATTGATGGCGAGGTATTTGATTTGGAACCGACTGGCCAACATGAACAGGTCGCAGGATTTATCACAAGAAAAGTCTGTGTTCAGATTGATAATGCTGACCTCCCATGGATTGTTCTCCAACGGCCCTTATTTCGCCCACCACATATAGAGATGACTGCCTTCCGTCCTGATGTGGCAGTGATTGATTTCCTTGAGCTGAAAGGAGAACCTCTTTGGTCAGAACAATCAATATTGACGCGAGGCAGTTCAATCAAGTTCATTGCTGAGGTCGTTAGCAGCAATTGGCAAAACGACTATTCTCGGAAATTGGAAGACTACGAAGCGTTGGGTATCCCTGAATATTGGATCGTAGACCACACAGGCTTAGGAGGAACTCGACATATCGGAAGCCCCAAGAAACCAACCCTGACAATCTGCACTCTCGTTAATGGCGAATACCTGACTCGTCAGTTTCGCGGCGATGAACCTATCGTCTCTTCTGCATTTCCAGCCCTAAAGCTGACGGCAAAAACAATATTAGAGGTAGGACAATGACAGTTGCAGATGGGTTACACTCAATTGTCTGCATGAACTTGTTTGTATGAATATCTGTCTAAATATAAGCTTTGAACTTAGGAGCGCAATATGTTGAGTGAAGTCAAGTCGGTGGTGGGTCGTGGAGTTCCGGTGGTGGGGAATGACATTGATACCGATCGGATCATTCCAGCGCGCTTTCTGAAATGTGTCACCTTTGATGGCTTGGGTCAGTATGCCTTTGCCGACGATCGGGTGGCGCTTGCGGGTCAGCATTCCTTTGATTTACCTCAATATCAAGGCTCCAGTATTCTGGTTACAAACAATAATTTTGGTTGTGGTTCATCTCGTGAACATGCACCTCAGGCGATTTCAAAGTGGGGAATTAAGGCCATCATTGGTGAAAGTTTTGCCGAAATTTTCTTTGGTAATTGTATTGCTTTGGGCATTCCTTGTGTCATTGTGACCCACGAGATCTCGACTCAAATTCAAGCATTAATCACCGAGAATCCGATGTTGGATATTAGTTTAGATTTGGTGGCCATGACGATGAGTTGTGGAGATTTAGTCGCGACCATTGTGATGAATGAAGGGGCGCGTCAAATGTTTGTAACGGGGCATTGGGATGCGACGGGGCAATTGGTTGCTCAAGCCAACGTAACCCGTGCTAAAGCTCAATCCTTGCCCTATGTGAAATGGCAGCTTCAAGCGCAATAGTGAGGCCGAGAAGAGCGATGGTGGAACTGAGACGGATCGCTCTTCTATAACTCATTCTATTCAGCAGTTGCGCTAATAACTTCAATACAATCTTCCACCGCCGATCGTCCAGTCATGGCCACCACTAGCCGATCGAATGCGTCTTGGTTTTCTTCAATTAATGTTTTGGCTTGAAGTAATGCTAATCGTTCTTTTTTGACTGAATCAATCCCCGGAATTTGGCTCAAAATTAATCGAAATTTCGATCGATCGTCGCCCCCACCTTCCGCCATTGGATACATTAATTGTTCCGCTGCAATACCCGCCATCCATACCGTACAGAACCGATCGAGCCATTGACTTGAAATCCGTCCCGCTCTCAATTCATCATCCAAAACAGACGTATCAAACTGAACTCCGCCCAGCCCTGAAAACCCTTTACGAATTGATTCCCAAGCGCTGACTGAATAGTCTGTCACAGAAATTCCCAAGAGTTGCGCCACTAAAAAATGACCTGCTTCATGGCGAATCACACGTTCACGATGTACCGGCGAAAAGCCTCCGATCCAATCTAGAAAAAGGTTGCCGCCCTTACCCTCCAAGCTCAGAACATCAACGGTTGCAAAGATTAAAATGGTCGAAACGGCGATCGCAGGAAAGGCACTGGGGATATTTAATAATGGACCGAGTAATACCGATAACGTCATTGTAAAGATGCCGATCGCACACAAATTTAATGTTAATTGATTCATTTTCCCCGTGCCTTAAAGAATGTTTCTAAACTTGTACGATCGCCCACAAATCGCCAATGCCAAGGTTCATAGGTGACACCTTGAATGTTGTTTTTAGGAAACGACAGTTCAAAGTTGTATTTGGTCGCATTGGTTTCCAACCATTTGAAAGCTGCCGTATTTTCAAACTCTGGACTCAAATTCGTCGCTGGAACATTCCCATCGCCGATATCAATCGCATAGCCCGTATGGTGTTCACTGTGGCCCGGTGGTGCGCTGACATTGGCCCGATCGGTGACGGATTGCGATCGTTCCTGTTTCACCTCAAAAAAAACGCCTTCCTGTTCCTTAATCGATCGATACCCCGACAATACCGCAATGCTCACACCATCGGCTTGAGCGGCAGCTACCATGGCGGTGTAGGCCCGTGCTGCTGGCTGGCGTAACTTAATTCCACCATCTGCGCTGACGGACTCTAGTTCTTTTTCTGGGGCTTCTGTATAGCTGTAATGCCCTAAAATTCGATCACTGTTGGGCGAGGGCGAGGCTAGGGCGTTTGGGGGGACGGCTACGATCGGTGATGAGTTTTGAAGGGCGCGAATGCCTAGAATAAGGCCCACAAGACTGACGATCGCAGCAGCAGCAACCACCCACCGCGCTGGACGCTGAGATTTAGGACTAGCGACATCTGTTTCCCGAATCGCTTCTGGTAAATCGTCAAAGGAAGGGGCCGATAGCTTTTTAGATTTTCCGGTAGTAGGACGATTCAAGGAAGTGCTCCTGAAAAGAAATAACAGATCTCGTAGGACAAAGCCCAGTTATAAAGCCTAGTTATATTATTTAGCATTCTATGCTAGACAAGCTTTGACAGCAGCGGCCACGTCTTGTTGTTGGTCCAGGGTTAGTTCTGGAAACATCGGTAAGGATAGGACCTCGATCGCGGCTTTTTCTGAGTGGGGGAATTGTCCTGGTTTGTAGTCCGATCGATAAATTGGCTGGAGATGCAGGGGCAGGGGATAGTAAACATTGCAGAGAACGCCTTTTGATTTGAGACTTTCTCGCAGTCGATCGCGTGCGCCTTCAACCCGACTCTCAACTCGAATTGTATATTGATTCCAAGTACAGCCTTTCACCGACTGGGGCAAAATAATTCCCTTCACCGCACCCAAAAGCTCTTGGTACCTGTTGGCAATGGCCCGACGTTGCTCAATCCACTGGTTCAGGTAGGGAAGTTTGACGCTAAGAATGGCGGCTTGGATGCCGTCAAGGCGACTGTTGAGGCCAAATTCTTCATGGTAATAGACATCTGTGCGCCCGTGATCTCGCAGAACCCGTAGCCGTTTTGCGATCGTAGGATCATTGGTGGTGATAGCACCGCCATCCCCGCAAGCGCCCAGATTTTTGGTTGGATAAAAGCTAAAGCATCCAATATGGCCGATGCTTCCGACTTGCTGGTTGTTCCATTGCGTGCCACTGGACTGGGCGCAGTCTTCAATCACGATCAGATTATGCCGCGTTGCGATCGCCATTAGTTCCGTCATGTCCACGGGATGGCCAAAAAGATGGACAGGAATAATCGCCTTAGTTTTCGGGGTAATGGCCGCTTCGATTTGCGACAAATCTAGATTATAAGTAGCAGGATCAATATCCACAAAAATGGGCGTTCCTCCAGCGCTACTCACGGTTTCGGCGGTGGCGATGAAGGTAAAGGGTGTGGTGATGACTTCATCATTTGGCCTGATGTCGATCGCCCGTAAGGCCATATACAGCGCGTCAGTCCCGGAGTTACAGGCGACGCATTCGGAGGTTCCGACATAGGCCGCTAATTGCTGTTCAAAATCTTCAACAAAACGACCCCCAATGTAGCGCCCAGAGGCCAAAACCTGGAGGGCCGCTTGATTGATTTCAGTCCCGATTTGTTCAAATTGTCGGGACAGGTCGAAGGGAGGTATGGTCTTCACTATTCGAGACACCGCAGTAAAAAAACGCTGTCGCTATTGTTTCAATAAAGCGAGTTCCAAGCAAGGGGCAATCCAATTTCAGCTAAAAAATAATTATTTATGGCCTTGGACGATCGTCTGCTCGCCCCGATCGCCCATCGCGCCTAGCCCGAAAATCCACAACTTTAGGACTAGATTTAGCACCCGACGGCTCCTTCGATCGCGACATCGATCGTATAAGTTGACGGTTTTCCGCCGGATCTTTACCCGTCGCCATGACGCTGACGAGCAACCATCCCGTCCCCACCAAAAATAATCCACACGCCCCCGCAAACAATATCAGCGACAGCCCAATCAGCTCGTTCACTTGCCACACCGATCGCAATACCAACGCCCCGCAACTCATGCCCACGACCCAACCCGCCCCGCTCAACCAAAATACCGATCGCCGAGTCTGTCGTTGTTGCCGGAAAAGCTGATGTCGCACCGACCGTTGAGCTAAGTTGCCTGACCTAGATCGATTTTCCAGCATCATCTGATGCATCAATGCCGCACAGAGCATCACCCCACAAGCGCCCAACATCAGGACCGCATTCAGGATGAGTTGAATTAATTGGGTGGTCTGTTCGATCGACATGGGCGAACCTGAAGAATATAGCTTGATAGTTCTATTGTACTATATTTACGGATTGGAGATCTCAAGGTTGAGACCCGGTCCCTCTAGACCTCTTGAAAAGGGGGAACTAGAAAAAGCGGGGACTAGAAAAAAGGAGGTTCTCCTAGAATTGCCGTGGTCGGCATCCAGATATAGCGTTCATCGATTGGCTGTAAAATCAAGATGTTAGCCAGCAAGCGAGGGGCCTCATGGAGAATCAGATTCACATTCCACTCGATTTACCGGATGTCCGCCT
>JAPLHZ010000409.1 GCA_026389365.1 Cyanobacteriota bacterium | reverse complement strand
GAGAACATTCAGGAATTCGTTCGTAATTTGAGCGACGACTGATTGTTCGGCTCCAGTGGGAGAGTCGATCGCGACTGTACTAATTCCTGCATTAAATCGAGCATGAATGTCAGCTAAATTCAATCCCATTTAAAACACTCCTACTGTTTCAGTTTGAACCACAGGCAATTCGTAGAACTCAGGTTTCGGAGTGACTTCGGTATTACCAATCCCATCCAAGGGTTTTGTAAGTTCGGTACAGGAAGAACCTTGGACATTCAGGACTTCGCGTTTCATCGTGCCATCGGGAAGAAAGTCGATGACAATTTGCGGTTGTTGAGTTTGCATGATTGAATTCCTATAAAACGACGACTTCGACGGGACGTTGGGTCAGGACTAGCCGTTGGGTGCCGTCCTCTAATTGCTGGATTTCGCTGTAATTCCAGAGATGAGCGGACATCGTTTGACGGACGATGGCGATGTTGTATTGAGTTTGAACTGCGTTTAGAAATGGTTTGATAGACCCAATTGCACGACCGATCGCATTGCGCTGCATATCCCAATCATCTGCAATCAATTCAAATGTTCCATTTTCTGATTTCAGAAAGCCAAGATCCAAGAGAGCTTCTCGGTGATCGCTATTGAGATGCGATCGGCGTAGAATGACGTTTGCATATTGAGCTTCTGCATCACGGTCATAGGCGTTTTCCAGAATCATCGGGGTATCGTGGACTTCGACGATCCCAGGAATGCCATGACAGGTCAACAGGTTTTGTAATCCAGTCACCAAGGCAGAGCGATCGGTGATCTGAGTTTTCATCGATGCGAAATACAAAGGCCGAGCGGTCCCAGGTTTCAGGCATTTCCGTTTCGGGTACTGTTAAGCGATTCTGAATCTGTTGCAGAAGTTGTTGCACTTGGGATTGCAGTTCTTCTTCCGGTTGATTGCGTTGGCAGAGCCTCACCTCTGGTGAATCTCGGCCCGTTGCCCGCACTTGTTGAAGCCGATCGGCAATCTCTGAAAAGCTTTGGTCTGTTTCAGTCAGAACGATCGCCGATTCAGCTAAAGATTCCAAGTCTCGTTGCATTCTCACTGGCAATCGTCCTGAGAGCCAACCGCGATCGACGACCTGTTGCAATTGACGTTGTAGAACCGATAGAACTTGAACGCGCACTTCACTGACTTTCTCTTCGATCGCCGATCGAATCCGCTGATCTTGATAAACTCTGGCTCGTCGTAAAGCGTCGGCTTCTTCATTTGAAATCCGTTGACGATTGGTAGCTTCAAGATATTCTGCTTCGACGATCGCGGTTTGAGTCAACAGATGTTTTGTTTCGAGATTATCATTCAATAATTCCTGATAACTGCGAGTCGGGGTATATCGAAATTCCATACCAAAGCGTTGTTCAATTTGATCGTAACTAGGAAACCGATTTGCATAAATGGTAAGGCGTTCTTGAAGGTGTACACGATCCGCCACACTCGCACTGAGTAGAGGTTTGATTTCAGTTTCTAGCCATTGTTGCTTCGCGATCGCGTGGTCTTCTAAAACATCTTCCAAGAGTTGAGTGCTTTTGGATTTTGCGGTTTCATAGGCGGTTAGGAATTCGTGGAAGTGAGTGCCTCCGATGACCCGATCAATTCCCAGTTGAATGGTATAGGTTTCGTAGAGCGATCGACGATATTCGGCTAAGGTTTTGACAGCGGTTTCTAGGGATTCAAACAGACGGATTTGGGGCGGCTTAGTTTTGCTACTGAGACGGCTCCAGACATCCAAGACCTCGGCGGGTGGGGCAAAGTCGGCAACATCGACCATGGAGACTCTAGCTCCACCTGCTCTGACTTTGATTTCGACGGTGTAGAGACGAGCTTCAGTAAGAAGGGCAAGGTCTCGGCGGATGGTGCGGGTATTGTAGTGAGACATGAGGGCACTCCCAAATTAGTTTTTGGGGCGGCGGCGCGATCGCGGCTCATGTAGAAGTAGGACCGCTGCCCTGGCCGATTTAAAGCTATTGGATCAAGTCGGCGGGCAGTCTAGGATTGGGAAATTGTACGGGTTGTTTCCTGGCTCCGTAAATATTGATCTACATGCCGAAATTCTTTGTCGCAAGAGCCGCGATCGGAAACTCATTCAGTGGGGACATTCAATTATTGCTTTAGGGCATCAATCGCACAAAACTGAGGAGGAGATAGGACTAGAGCTAACAGAAGGGTTTAATCGAATCCTCTCTCTCCAGACTCAAGCGGCTGGGGGACTAGTCCCAATGAGCACGATCGGCATACTCCAAGGTTAATTCTTTTGCGGACCACCCTCACCGGCGTGGTGACAACGCACATCCGGGCACTCTGAGGCTCATATAGGCTCATATAGGCTCGGACCATCACCACGATCGCCATAGCAACCGCCGCTGTATCTGCCAAGTGACAAATCACCGGATGATATTCAGGTTTTCCATTTACAAATTCACCTTTCCCAGTCTTTGCCCAAAATCGTGCAGTCATGATCTATCTCCAATCATTTTAGTAATTTACAGTCTTCATTATTTGGCTTCATCGATCGGTAATGAATCGCCATTCCTGACATTTCTCGTGTGACTAAATCAATCAACTCCTTCGGTGCCAAGACTTTCGCCCCTTGTCCGTAGCCCATCACCCAACGCTTTAAATCATTGATGCCTCGCACTGTCATTTTGAGCGTTACCTCGCCCCCTGAATGGTCCAGAAGCGTCTGAGTCGGATGCCAGCGACGCTCTCGAATGTACGGAGCCGTCACAGCATCGAACCAAATTTCGACCTCGATCGGATCACCTCCCGCCTCCACCTGAAAATCTGATCTAAATGAGCCTTCGCATCAAAAGTGGGATCTCGCACAAAACTATCGGGCAGAACAACAATTTTCCGAATCCGATCGACCCGAAACCAAAGCATCTTCTCGCGGTTATGACAAAACCCAATCACATAGGGATTTATACCTCGATAGATATGGAGTAAATGGGGGTCAAGTTTGCGATCGCTGGTGGTGTTTCGACTCGCCGTAAAGTAAGTCATCTGCACAGACTTCTGAGTCCGACAGGCAATCTCCAACCCCTGCCAAACCTCAGGGTCCAAATCAATTCCACCACCACCCCGAAAAATGATTTGCTCATCCGCCACATGCTGCAAATCCACATGCATCTGTTCCGGCAAGCGCTCACCCAACCGTGAAATTGCAGATCTCAATTCAGTAGCATAGGCAGACCCAGAATAGGTTTCAAGCATCCGTGCGCCAAGTGTCAGCGCAAAAAGTTCGCCTTGAGTCAAACTGATACTCGGCAGTCGCCACTCTAAATCCGTGTAGTGATAGCCTTTTGCCTTACTCCATTCGATCGGCGCAAAGTACCGATCGCGCAGAAAACTAATATCTTCACGAATCGTTCGCTCGCTGACCTCTAAAATCTGAGCCAGATGGTCTGCTGTCTGTCGCTCCTTATTACGGAGCAACGTATCGATTTTGAGTAACCGTTCCAGATGTCGAGACATTTAATCCGTGAAAGTAATTTAGCCTTCATCATAGTGACTCAACCCTGCGAGAAAGCTTCCGACTTAAACAAAATAATAAGATAATCGAAATACTCTTCGTACTTCCTCAATAATCGTCAATCTACACTGACCTAAGAAATGCTCTATTATAAATGCAAGTTTAGAACAGGTGTACTTATACTTCTTCTCGACGAATGCCTTGAACTCAGCCACAGCGACAAAATCGAACTGCTTCACGATCGCCTTATCGTTGGTGAAAGCGATAACCACACCCGACACCTGTTCCAACAAATCTTGCGCGGCTGGGGACTCGAAGCCGCGATCGTCCTTGCCCCCATTCCCCTGTGGCGAAACGCTCTAACCCAAGCCTTCGGGTGCTCCAATACCGATGACCTGGACAAGCTCCAAACTTGGGCAAACTCCTTCCACTACGCCCCGCCCCTTCCGCCCTTTACTCCCGGCAACTGCTCCTGGCAAAACGGACTGTGGAAACAAACCCTCACAATGGCAATGTTTGGGTTAGACCATAGCGAAAAACTGGGACGCCATACCAGTCGAGGCGTCATCAATCGTCTAGGCAATGACGCCCTCATGCCCGACAACTATTTCCACCTCGGTACCCCTGAGCAAACCCTGTATGAGTACTACCTTCAGGGTCCAGCTCAGTGGGTCGTCGAGTGGGTCAGACCGGACGTCGAAAACCATGTCCGAACCGATAAACGATCGCGCTACGAAGCAGCAGGCGTTCCTGAACTGACAATCCTCGATGCAAAACATCAAACCGTGGAATTTCTCCGACTGATTGATGGACGTTATCAACCGCAACAAGCCGATGCCATCGGACGTTATTCTCCAGTATTCCCGGTCTGACCTTTCTAACGGAAAATCTATGGCGCACAAAAGACGATGACAAACTCACCCATCCGCTGGAAAAACACTTTTTCGAGATTGCTGAAAATACACCTCGAATAACCGATCGCCGTCCTCGTTCCGTCTGACCAGGTATGGATTTCCACGATCGCCCGGTCTTCCCGATCGCCTTGGAGCCAGTTCCCATTCCCTTTGAAGATTTTGCCTACTGGACCCCAGAATCGAAGTTTGAATTCGCCGATGGGAAACCCGAGATTGGGGGAGCGGAGGGAGTGAAGGGATTAACAGGCATGATGCTGATGACCTTTGGACTCACAGAAGCGGTCAAACTCTTTCACCCGAAGGATTGGGTAGAAGCGTTGATGCACTTACGATCGATCGCCAGAACGCCCCTTGAAGAGACCCCAGCCTGGAAACAGGCGATCGAAATTGCAATATTTTTGAGAGATCAATATGGCTGCGATCGCGTTGCCGTCTCCGGTGATTTGGTGGACCTCGGTACGCTGACTGACTGGTCTGATTTCGTCATCATTGCGTGGGGATTACCGCAGGAAAAATGGTCTCCAAACGCTCTAAGTCCCTACTCTGCGCTGTACCAAATGAACCCTGACTACAACATGCACTTGGTTTACGGAGAGCAACCCAAAACCGATCGGGAAACGGAATGGATCAGGATGGCGATCGACCTCTAACTCGGTGGATGCAACCCTTGGAACCGCAAAACCCGCCGCAAATTCACCACAGATGCTCGATTTATTTGGAGCAGGGCGATCGTTGCCCGACCGATCGCAGTTAGTAGCAACATCTCCAAGGTGTCATCACTCCAAAGAAAATGCTCGTCCCACGACATTTGGCGCGGATTGAACAGCGGGACAACTTGCCCTGATACTGGGTCGATCGCTTCGATTTTGTTGTATTTGTGGCTATTGCAATCGCCGCAAGCGAGGGCAAGGTTCTCCAATGTGTCAGAACCACCGCGACTCAAGGGAGTTGTGTGTTCGATCTCAAAGCCACTGGGAGAGAACTGGCGCTGCGATCGACAATATTCGCAGCATCCTCTAGCGCGATCGTTGACCTATTGCTTGAGGGATTTGGAAATCTTGGCTCTGGCCATGGTTAAAGTTGCCTACCGAATCTCAGGGGTTTGGATGCCCAAATCGGCCATCAGTTGGAGGAGTGGAACCTGCCGCAGTTCGGCTAACTTGACCAGCGACTCAAGCCGTTTTACGCCCGAGGCTTCAATCTGATCGGCAATCTCTAGCAGTTCTTGGTATTCGACCTCCATTAAGGTTTCCTCATCCCGTTTGTCCGCCAAAATCTCATAGCGATTGTTGAGTTCTGCTGGGATACCGCGATTAATCTCTCGAAGTAAGGTGGATTCTTCGGGTGTCGCGATCGGACCACGGCGACGGGCACGCACAAATAGTGTGCGATTGAGCAAATTCTCAAGGTCAGGTTCACTCAAATTGTCTACAGCTTTGAGAAGTTCATCAACGCTCATGACGGCCCCGCTAAATTCAGTCCTGCTGAACATTGTAGAAGATCAGTTCGCCACATGGTACCAATGACCTTGAGTCGGTCAGAGCGACTGCTTCAATCTGTTGAATTTGCCAGGACTGACTTCCACGTCGCCGCTCAAGCCCCCGACTACTGAGAAGCCGCAGAATGAGAAGCCGCAGGACGAGACCCGATCGGGGCAACAATAGTTGGGAATTGAGTTGGGAATTGCGAAAGTTGAATTGAGTTTTGGGGGTTGAACCATTTGCGATGAGAACCTCCGCTACGAAAGATGATGCAGTCGATCGCACATCAGTCTCTCGGTCAGTCCATTCGGCTTGCAAGCGAGAATGGGAAAATTCCTTGCTATTGTTTAGGGACATGCCAAAAGCCTTGAGTCGATCGCCTCCGATCACTATCCCGAATGATTTGAACGCTTCAGCATTAATCCAGGATTAGGTTTCACGATGAATTTAAACAGCGACATTGTATAGCAATTGCCATGAGTGTTAGGACGCAAGTTTTAAAATATGCTCCATAGCATCTCGTAAACAGTCAAAGTCATTAAGACATTTACGAATGCGATGTTTGAGCCACGACCAACATCGTTCAATCTTATTGAAATCGGGAGAGTAAGGTGGCAAATAGAGCAAATGACACCCCGCTTCTTTTATCAATTGTTCAATCCGCCCTCCTTTATGAAAAGTTGCATTATCAATGATTAACCACTGTCCTGGTTTTAAACATTTAATCAAACAAGTCTCAATCCAGGTTTCAAATACAGTTCGGTTACAAGCGCCTTCAACAGTGAACGGTGCAATCAATTTGTGGTCACAATAAGCGGCAATCATGTTGACTCTTCCCTGTCTGCGCCCTGACTTGAGCGCATAGAGTCGTTCGCCTTTTTCATTCCATCCATAAGCATATTCATCTCTATTATCCATCCCCGCTTCATCCGCATAGACAATATCCCCGGTCTCAATCTGGGTTAGTTGCTCCAGAAATACTTGACGCTTGGCTTCATCCCGTTCGCGGTACCCATAACTCTTTTTTTTCGCGTGAATCCAATTCGTGCTAATGCTCTGCTGATGGTCCGGCTACTAATTTCCCCTTCCCACAACTGCGCCATTTGAGACTGGGTTTTTGAACTATTCTCCGTTGCAAATAGTTTGAACGTTTCCCAATTGGTAATTTTATCTCTACCACTCAATGGTTTTGTCGATTTTGGCAATACTGCGCCTGTTTGTTCTTTTCGTTTGAGCCATAAGTTGATTGTGTTGCGACTGATATTAAAGATTTTGCTCACTTCTCCTTTTTTTCGTCCATCGCGCTCTATTGCTGTGATGACTTTTTGCCTAAAGTCATTACTATACGGTTTTGCCATTTCTGTTGCCATTCATTTTTTCTATTCTACCTTATGTCCTAACACTCATGGCTATTGCTATAACGGTGCGGCCCGAAATCACGACGGCTACGATTCAAAAATTACCCAATTATGTAGGGATTTCTGAATTGACGGCGGGGGCTAAAGGCATTTCCATGAACATGGTGGTGATTCCTCCGGGGGCTAAGGCAGAACCGCATTTTCATAATGGGTTTGAGACGGCAATCTATCTTTTGAAAGGGACGGTGGAGACGTTTTATGGTGAAAATCTATCTAAATCCGTGGTTAATCATGCGGGAGATTTTATCTTTATTCCTGAAGGGGTTCCCCATCAACCGCGCAATTTGAGTGAGGATGAAGCGGCGATCGCATTGGTGTCTCGGAATGATGCGAATGAACAGGAAAGCGTGCAGGTGTATTGTCCTGAATGATCTGAATCATAGTGTGGCATGACAATCGAGTTGCGATCGATCCCATTGTTATTAGACTTGTTGCTTTATAAGGTAGATTGATTCTATGCCCTGACAAGATGGTAGACGATGCTCAACATCCAACGTGCCCTAGAGAATGACCGCCTGTTGAGGGCGTTGACTGGACTGAATCGCCAAGCGTTTGACGCGTTGTGCGAGGTCTTTGG
>JAPLHZ010000405.1 GCA_026389365.1 Cyanobacteriota bacterium | reverse complement strand
CAGCCCGATCTGGACTGAACTTAAGGCAAAGCTCAATAACGCTCTATTCAAAATAGGATTCATGTGCAACTTCCATACGTAGGGAAATAGAAATTAATTGCAGCCAACTGTTTGTCGGGCAAAAGTAAGTAGAGTGGCTGATTTATCTGTAAGACTTTACAAAGCTTAGATCCATCTCACAGAGAGGCCTCCGGCTATCATGAGGAGCTTACAAATAATTGGCCGCATTAACCTAATTGTCATGAAAATAAAACCCCTGATATTATTCAAGCAATTGAAAGCTCTTATGCTTAAGAGTGGAGATGCAGGTAACAAGAATGAATGAACTAGAAAAATTAGGGCTTTATCTACAGTAATACTTCCATTATAAAAATGGGGGGTTACTTCATAGGAACCTCACTAAAAATCTGTTAAATTACGGAGATGAGATAAGCATTTTATACTGGTATACGACTTAATAGGTATTTCTGAAAATCTTTCAATATAAAGATATCAGCCTATGGGGGGATTCAAAATTTGGGTATTCTTCGAGTCCGTCTAATAGTCGGATTGGATTTCAGGTCATTTCCTTCTTTTTTGAGAGAAAGCATATGCATCCAAAATCCAGAGAACGAGGCTTCGGTAAAAGAGACCGATCGTAAAAATAGATGTCTTGCCAATTCATGACTATCTAGGCTTTCAGGATGGGTCTTGAGCGCCTCGGTGGTCATGGATTTGATCTCCTCCTTAATCTGTTTTAGATTAAGTGGAGAGATGATTTGTCGAGTCGTTACATCAAAGGAAAAGATAGTTTCTTGCTTTCTCATAACATTAAATCCAGTAGATGAGAGCGTCTCTATTGACCAGCGAAGATGTTCGGATGGATTTTGTGCGGAGATTTCAACCCACTTAAGAAGAATTCGGGCAACTCGCTGTGCATCATCCCGTCTGACCCAAAAGACATTAACTTCGGGCTGCGATCGTTCTTCCATTACCGGAATAACGTCTGGGGTCTGCACAGGGACCGGTTTAGTGAGTTGCCCTAGAGATGTTCTACTAAGGTCGATCGGTGGCTTTGTAATGGGTTTGTCATTCTTGTGAATGGTTAGAAGTGTCGGTTTCTTCTCGACTCTAGGGAAAATGACCTTATCGTTGAGTACGGCGATCGCCCAATCATCCGGCGATAGAACATCATCCAAACAAGCTGGAAAATCATAGACCGTCAGTTCAGAACTTGCCATGAGCTTGCCCCGACTATTCTTGACTGCTCGTAACAGTAAATTAATCTGAACATCATCCTTTACTATTTCTACAGAGGGCATTTCATAGCCCACCACCCAAAACAACTTTTTCTCTTTAGTGGCTTGATGGGTCAATTGATAAAGATTTTGAGGTTGATAGATAAACTCTTCTAAATCTAGGCGCTGTCCCTCATAGCAAAGGACCATATAGTCTCTATCTTGGTCATCTTCGAGTTCGATCGTGGGTAGATTAGTCATGGTAAATTAGGAGAATAAACTATAGATAGGAGTCAAAATAAGTTGAGGATTTCGTCTGCTGAGTGCCTTTAACCCTTTTTCAAACCCGATCGTTTTAAGTGCTTTATCGACCGCTCTACGATCGTCATAGTCGAAGACAGAATCAAAAAGATAACCGCCTGTTGGTTTCAAATTTAGCAGTTGATCCCATATTTTTGTGTCTAAGGAAACTTGTGTAATTTCATCATCTTTGCCCGTGATGCGAATAATAGTTTCAGCCATATCAAAATCAGACCAAGTTAACTCCATTATGCGATCGATTGGTAATCTAACAAAAGCCACTAACCAAAATAAAATCTGTTGTTTCGTGGATAGCCCGTTTAAGTGCATCATCTCCACTAACTGAAATCGAATCTGCTTGTCAGGCCGTTCTCCTTTCTTTCCTCTAGGATGCTCAACCGTGATTAACTCAGACAAATCCTTAGAATGGATGTTTTCCTCAAACATAAATTTAAGTAGCGAGCGGATGCCAATGCTCCTAAGTCTGGCGAGACTGGCCGTCTTCTTTGCATCTTGGTCTGGAGCAATGCGTAAAATCTCAGCTTGCACGTTCTGAATATCGATCGCCGTCAACTGGTCTAAAGCCTTAGCGTTGACGACCTCCATAAGGAATTCATAGCTGTAAGTGTAGGTGTAGCGGGAACTACGGGCATAGTCTTGTAGCCACCGATCGATAATTTGTTGATTAGAGAGATTAGAATTAAGCATCAGAATAGGGGATAAGAGAGTCTTTAATTAAAGAATAAGTATTACATCAATTGATAGACAATTTACATAATAGCTGAATCTTACAAAAGATGGTCAATATTGTAAAATTGCTTTAGGATATGAAGCATCAATATTTAGAATGTAATCCCTAAATTGAGTTCTACTTACTGAGAAAGAATTGTTTGTTTTGTATCACCTAGAAAATCTAGATTAATCTCCTTCATCATTGAAAATGGGGCAAATATTGTTATGTCAGACCAACCGATCGTTGTGCCATTAAGTTTGCGCGACAGTGATTTTGATGGTGTATCTGATTATGATGAACTCTACGTTTTAGGAACGAATCCCTATGCTGTGGATACCGATCGGGATGGAATTCCTGATGGTTCTGACCTGAATCCACGAATACCCGCCGCGATCGTTACCGACGTTGCTCAACAGCTAGGAACTGGACAGGGACAGCATTATTCGATCGTCCTGAATGGTCCATTGCTACAAATTTCGGCATTGGATGGACGATCGGGCTTAAATGGTCAAGGGATGATTTTCTACCAATATGGCGACGAGACGTTATCTGAACTGCGTCAAGAAGATTTGAATCGATTTGCTCAAGTCCATCACCAATTATCTATCTCACAATCCACTCCACAACTCGATCGGGATTGAAGTCATGAATCTTACCTTGATATTTGGACTGACCACGTTCTGGTCTGCATTTTTGATGTTCTGGCTAGAATTATTCTTTGCGAAGCTACTTCTGCCGCAATTCGGTGGTGGAGCTGCAATTTGGACTACTTGTCTGGCTTGCTTTCAGCTTCTTTTGCTCGTGGGTTATGGCTATGTCCATTTATTGAGAATGTTGCCGATCGGCTTTCAACGCTGGATTCATGGAGCAGCGATCGTCACTTCACTCTTATTTCTCCCAGTCCAATTGATTACAATAGAGACCCTGCCGTCATCCCCGGTATTACAGATATTGATAACGGTGTTGGTATCGATCGGGTTCCCCATGGTGATTCTATCCACTACCACGTCACTTCTCCAATCCTGTTTTTCTCAAACCCAGAAGAATCCTTATTTTCTCTACAGTTTAAGTAATCTGGGATCCTTGATGGCCTTAGTGTTATATCCCACATTGATTGAACCGAGATTGCCATTATCGACTCAGTCGGGAGTATGGTCGATCGGGTTTATCTTGGTGCTATTTGGGGTCGTTTTCTGTCTGTTCCAAACTAAAATGAATTCGTCTGACGTTCGATCGGTTTCGACAAAACAAGTCCGATCGTCCTGGCAATGCATTCAGTGGATATTCTATGCCTTCATCCCGTCCAGTCTTTTAGCCGGGATTACAACCTACACCACCAGTGATATCGCTCCTAGTCCGTTGGTCTGGTCTATTCTTCTAGGTCTCTACTTGTTCACCTTGATTTTGGTCTTTTGTCCAATCCCGCTGATCCCTCCATCTGACTTTGGACCCGTAATTTTGGTCTTTTCGATCGCTTTTTTATTGATGGAGATACGATCGCCCAGTCGAGTCAGCAGTGATTTTCTAACCGCAAATCTAGTAATTTTTACAGGTGTGGCCTGGGTTTATCATGCTCGACTCGCAAATTCAAAACCAGAACCATCCGCTTTAACAGAGTTTTATCTATTTCAGGCGATCGGGGGTGCATTGGGAGCGTTATTCAATGCGATCGTTGCACCCTTAATTTTTACCCGATTGATTGAATATCAAGTTGTTCTGGCATTGGCCTTACCGCTTCTGCTTACGCCTGCTGAAGGTTGGAAACAGTTGAAACGATCGCCGATTACCTATCTCAACCGTCATCGTTGGATGGCACCGATCGGGAGTTTAGTCATTATTACGTTTTTAATTCAATCACCCTCGGCTTGGGGTATGAAAGTAGAACGATCGGTCCGCAGCTTCTACGGTGCCTATCAAATTGGTACAACCGAAAATTCGCGAATATTGCTCCATGGCACAACAGTTCATGGACAACAGTATCTATCATCCGGTGCTGAACGTATCCCTGGGTCTTACTATGCGCCTGGGAGTCCGGTTGCAAACGTCTTTCAACAGATTCCTTCTGATGCCCATGTGGCTGTAATTGGACTAGGCGCTGGAGAAATTGCGACGTACAGCAAACCGCAACAAGATTGGACGTTTTACGAAATCGATCCGCTGATAGTCAATATTGCACAAACCAATTTTAAGTATCTGGCTCAAATGCCAAAACCGCCTGCGATCGTCGTTGGTGATGGGCGTTTAAAAGTTACAGAATCCCAGGAGGTCTACGATACATTGATTCTGGATGCGTTCTCATCAGACGCGATTCCACTTCATCTACTCACCTTGGATGCATTGGAGCAAGTGTTTTTGCCACATTTATCAGAACGAGGGACGATCGCTTATCACATTACGAATCAATATATTGATTTAGAAGGACCACTGGAACGACTCGCGAATGCAACCGGATTGGAAGGATTGGTGAAGCACGATCGGCCTAACAGTGCGGGGCATCTAAGCGATGGTAGTCCGAGTGATTGGGTAGTGCTAACTCGTAATCCAGCGATGAGTCAGGCTTTGAAAGCGGATGGATGGCAGAATATGAAACAGGGGACGAGCGTTTGGACTGATGATTTCACCAATCTCTACAGCGCATTGAAACGAAAAACAAAATCGGGTTAAGTCCGATCGAATTGCTGCAAATTCTGGTTATTACTAGAATTAACAATTTGAGGTTTGATCCAGAGTACTCTCTGTTTCGGGTCTAAGTTTAAATTTGGCTCATCACCATAGTCGATCCAAACCTTCTCGGCATTGGGTCGATTTTTTGTATTGCCTTGAAGAATCCGATCGGCCTGCTCCAGAATGGTCTGTGCCTGAGGAATGGTAGCGTTATCGGTTGCTCCAATCACCAGGACGATCGGTCTTTCTTCTTCCGTCTTCAAATAGAGTGCAGCCAGAGCCAGTAAGTGATTGAGACCCGGTTCAAGATTGGAATAGACTTCTAGTTTTTCTTGCTTCTGCTTTGCTTCTTCACTGAATTGGCGTAGAAGCTGAGTAAGACGTTCCAAGACTGAATCTTGAAGTGCGTCATCGATCGCCCGACTGACAACGCGCACTTCCATGACCTGCGATCGTTGTTGGAAATCGTCAAACGAGATGCCCAGCTTATTCTGTAAACCTTGTAGAGTATAGGCTGTACCCAAATCAGAGCCATGAAAGCAGATTTCTCCAGTGCGATACTGAATCGCCTTCGGTCCTGTCCCAAAGCGTCCTAATTTCCTAAATTGGACGTGTAAATCAATGCCTTCATCCGCCAGCCGATCGCGCAATTGAGACAAGCTAGGCTGGTCAAAAGCTGCACCTTGGATAGCTGCGATCGTCCCTTGTCTTACATTCTTGACTTGTTGTTCCGAATGCCAAGGCTCTAAACTTCCACCTTGCGTTTCCAATTGAGTCAACAATCTACCGACCTGGTAATTGTGGCCCAATGCAGTGCCTGACATCGTAACGCCATCGAACTCATAAGCAATGCCCTGAAAGCGTCCCTTACGTCCATAGAAGCCGTAGGATTTGATTTTCTGACTCTGTAGGCGCTCGACCAAATCAGCCAGACTGAGGCTCACTGGGACTACATCTGCGATCGTCTCCTGTAAAATCCGTTGAACAGACGGTTTCCCGGTCTCAGCTTCCTTGTTGAGTTGCCGAAGACTTAATGCTTTTCGACCAGATTCCCAGCTAGAAGTCACAGGTTGTAGGTGGTAAGCTTCTTCGATCGCCCGCACGACTGTTTGACAGCGAAAGTGATCGAAGGACTCAGAAACAGTTTTGCCATCCATTCCGACTCGATTGGCGACGATATGCACATGTTGATGATGGTCGGTGTCCGTATGTCTCACCAAAATATATTGACTATATTTAAAGCCCATCGCCTCCAGATAATCCTTGGTAATTTTGCGCCAGGTCCAATCCTCAAGTGATTCACCCGGTGGCAAAGACAATGCACAGTGATAAACCAACCGAGTGAGATGCGATCGGTCGTGAATCGGTTGAAGAAATTCATGACTC
Source organism: Cyanobacteriota bacterium (assembly GCA_026389365.1). Lineage (GTDB taxonomy): Bacteria > Cyanobacteriota > Cyanobacteriia > Leptolyngbyales > Leptolyngbyaceae > JAAFJU01. The sequence continues at coordinate 1,562 of JAPLHZ010000405.1, read as the reverse complement.
AATGCAAGGGGATCCCGCCCACGAACATTTCCACCAATTTTAATCGCTCCGGCCTTACCCAAGACATAAGCGAGACAGCCATGGAAGTCTCGTCCTTTTACTTGTTTTGCCAACATTGGAATCACTCCATTAATTGATGTGTGATCGCAGTGACTTCTTCAACAATGGCCCAGAGTTCAGTCAACTGGTGGGCGATCGCCAGATTATTCGGAGGTTGTTGCTCACAAATGCTCTCTAACAGACAACTTGCCTCGCCTATTTTCAGAGAAAGAGCCGCATGAGTTGTGCGATAGCTGGTTCTAGAGAGTGCAGTAATTCTTAGATAATTTGAAAGACTGAGATGGGCTGAGGTGTAACCCGAACGGAGAGATTTAAATTTTTCATTTGCTGAATTGAAGGGCGCAAAGAGATTGATAATGTTTATGGTAAACAACAGACTCAAAAATAACAACAGGACCGTCAAAAGAGCATAATTTGTTCTACAACTTGCATAGCTTGCTACCGAAAACGATCGGCCTCAAACGCACCAAACTCGTAGATGTGGTTACAACGATCGTACAATGTATGACCAATGAACAACGCAACGATCGTACAACGCCTATGTAATAGTAATACAAGGGCAACCCAAGGCATACCACAAGGGCAGTGCAACGATCGGCCAAGATTAAGTGCAATATCAATGCAACGATATTTCAATACAAGTGCAACGATCGTGCAATGCTGAATCCAAGGAGAATGCAATATTCATTACAAGCTTTTATCAACGGAAATCACAATTGAGTTGCACAGGAAAAACAAAAGGATTTCTATAAATTGGTCGTGCTACGTAAAATTCTTAAATTGAAGTGCTAGGATGAGCGCAGACAAAATTACAACTACCCAAAGTATTTGTTGTGACAAAAGCAATTCGTACCGTGCCGAAGAGCTATCCCGTCACAGTGAAGCCCAACCAATTGGATCAAGCTGAATCCCGACTTCATTCCATGCCATCAAAGCGGGGTGAGGATGAAATTTACCGGGTGCGGGAATTAGTCGCTCGTTTGTTTCTAGGTATTACATCAATGCGGAACAAATGCTATTCCTGGGAAGAAATCACTCAATGGTTTATCCAGGAATTTCCAGATGCACCCATCTCTCCTAGAACACTCCAGGAATATTGGCGCAGTGCGAAGGTTCAGAAGGATAAAGCTAAAAAGCCTCCCCGCCGATCGCCCTCGCCAAAAAAGTCATCGCCTAAAGTCATCGCATCTACCCAGTCAGAAAACCTTGAAGTAATCCCTATTGCTGAACCAGGTTCACTAGAACCGATCGTCGATTCATCCCCTGAAGTGATTCCCTCATCTTCCTCTGGTTCTGTGCCGGATGGGTATTGGAGTCAAGAAGAAATAGAAGGTTATTTCAACCATTATTAAAGTGAGACGTATTCATGGCAACAATCCATTTGATTGATGCAGAGAAAGGCGGTGTCGGCAAATCTGTCGTCGCTCGTACTCTCTATCAACTTTTCCTCGATCGCAACATTGAAGTCGTCCCCATGGAAGCCGATCGCAGTAATCCGACTT
>JAPLHZ010000411.1 GCA_026389365.1 Cyanobacteriota bacterium | reverse complement strand
TCGGAAATTTGTTTTAATTGAGTGATGAGGGACATGGACTGACCAACGATTACAATATCAGTCCATCCTCATTTTCTTAGCCCTGAATGATATAAATCTAGGCCCATTTATTTTATTTCCCTAGTATGAAACCGCCCTGCAGGGCTGTCTTTAGAAGGGGTTGTAGATCATCCTAATATATCAATGATAGCTGGTTTAGATATATCAGTCCCCTATCTAGAATTTGCAAAACGGCGGTTTTCTTCTTGCGGTCGTCAACCAGTATTCATATGTGGAGATGCTGTATCTGAACCACTACCTCAATCACATTGGGATGTTATTGTTTTGGCTTCTGCATATCATCACATTGAAGACAATCGTAAGATTCAGTTTCTTAGTCGAGTGCGTGATTTGATAGGTAGGTCGGGCTATGCAGTCATGGCGGAGAATGTTCTGCCTGATTACCGAATAAATAATGAAGCAGACTATGCTCGCTCCGTCCGCCAGTTTTACTCACAAGTTCTCAATACTGCAAAAAAAAGGAATCCTGAACTACCAGTTCATGTTGAGAATTTGATTTATAGGGTCGCCCAATATGGTTGTGATGGAGAATACGAGTACAAAGTTTCGCTTCCGTTGTTACATTACGATTTGACTTCTTCTGGACTACGTATTGTTGCTCAAAAGCGAGTTTGGCCAGACGACGATGATACTTCGTTAGGAAATGGTGGCAACTATGTATTTGTTATCTGTAGTTCAACATAGGAAGTGCTGTAATGAGCAATGGAATTCAGGTCTCATTCTTTAAAAATTTTAGGTATGCTGTTATTGGTATAGTTGTAGGGGCTTTACTTAGCCTTGCGACGACGACAACTAATGACCAAGGGAAGCTTCAGATTAATCTGTCTTCTCTCCTCTTTTCTTCTGCAACAGGCTTTATTACTGGATTTATTTTTTCATTACTTCAGGCTTATGAAGAAGAGTTGGGTACTTATCAGAAAAAATTTGAAGATATTCAAAAGGAGCTAAAAAGTACCAAGAATTCAATGGAGAGCTACAATAGGCTATATCTGGAAAGTCTTCAGAATTGCCAAAACTCCTATCAAAACAAGGTTGATAATCTAGATAGATTAATCAATGAGCATGAGAATAAGTTAACAGAAAGCTATGAAATTCTAGAGCGTGCAAAAAATAGTTTTAATCATTACAGTACAATTCAAAACCTGTTGGGTTCAAATAAAATAGAACGAGAGTTGGTCAAGAGCTTTCTCGATAAAGTTATTAATCAACCTGATTATATTACGCGCGCTTCAATCATTGATTTCTACAGGTTGCTCATTCTAGGTCTGCAAAAGTGTACTGTGTGGCGAGGTATCCATCAGGGTTCTATAAGACATTTAGGGTTTTTACCTTTGGATGAAGATGGAGAAAATTACTTTGGAATTCTTAGGGATAATCAAATTAGAGATAAAAAAAGAATTATTATCCTTACACAAGATGAACAGAAAGATCTAAAACGAAAGGATGTAATGCAGGCTTTTTGGGACAAGACTGGAAAAGATGTTCCATCATACTGGATTTCTCAAGAAAGTTTTTATAACTTCACACGTCTTTCTCGTAGTGTGGAAGTACATGACTGTGCGTTGCATAACGACAAGGTTTTACTGCACTATCACCGAAACTATCATCGAATATCTGATCCTACTGTTCCTGAGGGTTTAATAATGATAGATTTCTCTGGAAACAGATCTGCCGTTTGGAGAGCAGTTACCAGTATTTTTGGGGAGTTGGAAAATCCTGCCCATGCAGCAATTCGCTTTAACCAGATTACAAAAGAATCTATTGATTCTCTTTCAGATATTTAGCAATGTTTACTTTTAAGATTCCTACCATTGCCTAAGTAGAAAAATTCTTGAAATCCCTGTATAACAACGCCTATGAACCCGACGTTGAGGGGCTATCTGTTACGAGTTTGACGAGATCTGCGGCGGGTTATGGGCATCGTTATGTGGTTTCAATTTTTAGAGGATCACCTGTCCTGTAGGACACCTTAAACTTGTCCTACAGGACACAGGACAGTTACCCCACTCAAAACGATCGCCCCCTATATCGCCTTTCTCCTCTCCCCATCCTCTCACCTGAACCCCAGTCTGCGTCTCACTTCTAGTCTCATTTCCCATTTCCCATTTCCCCTCTCCCCCATTCTCTTATCTCGTCTCATAGTTGTCTTATTCTATATAATAAGTATTCCTACCTAATTCGGCGGGTGAAGTCCCATCTCTCGTAGAACCGCCCGCAAATTGACCACCGTTTCACGATTTGTTTGTAACAAAGCGCCCGTCGCCCGCCCGGTCGCAGTTATTTCCAGTATCTCTAATGTGTCATCACTCCAACAAAAATGTACTTTCCAACTCATCTGGCGAGGATGGAAAAGTGGAACTATTTGGCCTGAGACTGGATCGACCGCTTCAATCTTGTCAGACTTATGGCCATTACATTGTGGACAAGCCAGAGCCATATTTTCCAACTGGTTAACACCACCTCGACTTATCGGAATGATGTGGTCGATCTCAAAACTATTAGGTGAAAATCGGATTTGAGACTTGCAATATTCACAACATCCTTGAGCGCGGTCGGCAACTTGTTTCTTTAACGAATCCGAGACATTTACCCTTCCCATATTTCAAATGACCTACCGTACACCTGGACTTTGAATTCCAAGACTATCCATCAGTTTCAGGAGTGGCGTTTGTCTGATGACTGATAACTTAGCGAGTGCTTCAACGCGATTGACTCCAATCACCTCGATTTGATGACCGATCGATAATAGCTCCTCAGACTCAGACGAACTAAGTATCTCCTCATCTCGCTTTTCAGCCAACACACGATAGCGATCGTTTAGCTCGTTCGGGATCCCTTGATTAATTATTTTAAGTAATATAGTTTCTTCGGAACTTGAAACTGATGTCTTACGACGGGCACGCAAAAACAGTGCTCGGTCGACTAAATTATCCAAATCGGACTCATTTAGGTCTTCTACTGCCATCAGAAGTTCATCAACACTCATTCTTACCTCTTTAGACCATCGTTACTCTCCATTATAGGAGCTTTTCACGATCTCCCCTGCCCATCCTCTCCCCTGAACCCCAGTCTGCGTCTCACTTCTAGTCTCATTTCCTGTTTCCCCTCTCCCCCATTTTCCTATTTCGTCTCATAGTTGTCTTATTCTATATAACCTTTATTATTTAGAATCAAATTATCAGCAAGAGTCAGAGAATATTCCTGGTAAGACAAGAACGATCGATCGCAACCTATGAAGAGGGGGAAAGAGGCGCGATCGGGAAAACGTCAGTTTTTCCGAACCCTGAATCTCTGAATAAATTGGCTGCGTTTAGCTCGGAAGGACCAGGCGGTCAGCGTCCCGAGGTAAACCAAATCACCCGAAACTGCGATGCGATAGCAGTTCTGGGTGAAACAGGTGGGGCGAAGACGTTGGGGGCGATCGACCCTCGGGATTTACGATTTCCGGAAGGGACAGTGGTGAGAGCGGATATTGTGACGGGGGAGAAGGTGGCGTAGGTCCAGGTGACGGAAATTTTGAGAGTTCAAAAAAATCAGGGATATTCGCCCTCACGGTCTGAGTTGCGGGATTGGTATTTGGCGGTGAAGGAACAAGGGGATGATGAGGCGTTGGGGAGAATTGAGGCGATCGGACGACGGTTGAATGATGCCTATTGTGAGACGATCGGGCGGGAGAAGGTAGCGATCGGTCATGCAGCATTGGTACAGACGCCGATGGGGTTTAGGAGCGATCGGGTGACGTTGACGTCGGCGGAAGTGGGGGAGATGCGATCGGCCAATCATCAAATTTCTACAGCCAGGACAATCGAGTGATAGTGCGATCGACCCACTGGATTGGAGAATTAGGAGGACAATGGAGATACGGATTCAAATCCTGAAATAGAATGAAGCAATGGTTGTAATAGAATTTAAAATCACAGCGGCGGAAGCCTGTGAAATGGCTCGATTTGAAGAAGAGGTCGGATGCGATATTAGTGCGGGAGCAGACTGGGGAATCCACTTCGGGAAAGTTATGGAGTTCGTGCTCAATCAGCCTGACCATGGGAAATTTGTAGCACTTCTCAAGGAACAAGATGGCACTGTACTACCGGGTCAAGATGTCGAAGTTTCCCTAATTGTAGAAAAAAATACCGAATCTCGTTAAAATCTAGGGGGATGAATTCTATTGAGATTCATCTTCTCAATGCTGACGCTGTTTTCCATTGGATATTTGTTATGACGATCGTACATGCTATTCCTGAACCTGGACAAGTGGTGAGTGTCCGTCATCGGCAGTATGTGGTGACGGATATTCAGCAGACCCGAACGCTATCGAGTCCGATGGTTCAGAGCTTAGAGACTTTGCAACACTTAGTTTCTCTGGCTTCGATCGAGGATGATGCCTTGGGAGAGGAATTGCAGACGATTTGGGAAGTGGAGGCTGGAGCTTATATTTATGAGCGGGTGGATTTGCCGAAGCCGACGGGGTTTGATGAGCCGGGACGGTTAGAGGCTTTTTTAGATGCGGTGCGATGGGGGGCGGCGTCTTCGGCGGATATTCGGAATGTCCAAGCGCCCTTTCGGAGTGGAATTGACATTGAGGATTATCAGCTTGACCCGGTGGTGCGGGCGATTCAGATGCCACGGGTGAATCTGCTAGTGGCAGATGATGTGGGGTTAGGGAAGACGATCGCAATCACTCACATAGCCGCAAAAGCTCATGGTAAGTCGGCTGTCCGGGAAGCAGGAGACAAAGTGAGGGGCGTTCTTCGTAGCATTGTGGATCGAACGTGATGAGTTGTTCCGGGGTGTGGAGTTTTTGGAGCGATCGAAGCGGTTCACGATCGGGGTATTGCAGTTGCCAAACTCCAGGATTGATGGAGGTAAAGGTGATGCCCTGTTGTCGCAGAAGAATGGAATGGGTGAATAGTGTTTCGATCGACGTTGGCGAAAAGGCGGCGGGGGCGATCGGTTGTCGGATCAGGTCTAGGTCGGCCTGGATATCCATTGCCATCATTTCATCTAGATCAGGACGGAGAGGCGGGGTTTCTAGAATGGCCTCAAATTCTGAGAGCAAGACATCCTCTTCTTCGGGATCTGCGCTCATGACGGCTCGTTCGATGAAGGTGGGGACTTTGGCGAGGATGGGTTGGAGTTTGCCGACGACGGTGGAGAATGCGTCAATCCGATCGCGGAGCTTGCGATAGACTTTGGCTTCGACGGTGCCATCGTAGTAAAAATTGTGAATGCGGACGGTGGGAAACCGTTGTCCAATGCGATCGATACGACCAATGCGTTGCTCAACGCGCATCGGGTTCCAGGGCATATCGTAATTAATCAAGACGCCGCAGGTTTGGAGGTTGAGTCCTTCGCTAGCGGATTCGGTGCAGAGGAGGAGTTTGATTTCACCATTGCGGAATTGTTTTTTAATCGTTTCTTTTGCAATAGTGCGCCATTCTCCATTGTGGTAGAGTTCGCCCCCACGACCGGAATAACAAGCGACTTGACTACCAAAACTACCGCTGAGAAATTCTCGTAAATAGTCCATGGTGTCCGTATATTGAGTGAAGACGATCGCACTTTCGCGATCGTTGAGTTCTTTTCGTAGCAGTGTTAAAAATTGTGCGCATTTTGTATCTTCGCCTGTGTTGTCAAACTGTTGTAGCAAGTCTTGTAAGTATTGAATTTCTTGAGGATGGGCGGGTTGAAAAAACGACTGCAATCCGTCAATCACGGTATCTTCAGCATCATCCAGTTCAGCGAGGTCGTCGGGGGTGAGGCTGGTTTGTTGTCCGGTGGTGAGGTCGTTGAGGCGGCGTTCGAGGGATTTTTGGATGGCGTAGAAGGAGCTGGTGAGACGTTTGCGGTAGAGGGTCATGAGGAACCCGAGAGCAACGCGGTTTTCTTTTTCGGCGAGGCGGTAGAAGTCTCGGACGTAGGTGCTGACGGCGCGGTAGAGTTCGACTTCGCGGTGCTTTTCAAGGACGATCGCATTGTCCCAAACTTCGCGTTGGGGAACGTCGTTGGCGAGGAGTCCGAGTTTGTGATATTGCCGCAGGGTATCGCGGGTATGGCGAAACATCAAATCTTTGAGCGGGGTGTTGACGGTGAGGAATTGGCGGGATGCCGTGAGGAAGCTTTCGTCTGTGGCGTCTTGGCGGTTGGGGATGCGTTTGCGGGTGTGCCAGACGTCATCGAGTTTGTAGGCGAGCATTCGATCGCGTTGTTTGAAATGGTTTTGCAGTCTGGGGCAGGGTTCGCCGCCTTGATTGAAATAGTCGGTGGACATGTTTTGCCAGAAGCCGAGGATGTTGGAATCCGCTTCGGTGGTGAGATGTTTGAAGTAGTCGCAGAAGTTATCGCCGTATTGCCAGCGACCTTTGAGGTTGAGCAAGCTGAGGAGATCGAAGATTTCGATCGGATCGAGTTGCATTGGGGTTGCCGATAGCAATAGCACCGCTTTAGTTTTAGTCTTAAGCTGTTGCATGAGCTGTAGCAATCGGTTGGGTGTTTCTTTTCGCGCTTGGGGTGACTTGCGACGGGCGTGGTGGGCTTCGTCGAGAACAACTAAATCCCAGGGTTCGGAGTCCAGGAGTTCTTGCATTCGTTCTTTGCGACGAACTAGATGACTGGACGCGAGGATGAGATTTTGGCTATTCCAGGGATTGGGGGTGAGGAGTGAGGTTTTGCCGGAGCCGGAGCGGAGTTCGCCTTGGGTGAGGCTCCAGAAGTGAAGATTGAATTTTTCTCGGAGTTCGTCTTGCCATTGGGGTTGGACGCTGGCGGGGGCAAGGACGAGGATGCGTTGGGCTTTTTTGGAGAGGATGAGGTAGCGGAGGATGAGTCCAGTTTCGATCGTTTTTCCAAGTCCTACTTCATCGGCAATCAGATAATTGCAAGGAAATTCGGCGGCGACGCGACGGAGGATTTTGATTTGGTGAATCCAGGGTTTGATAGGGATGGATTGGAGGGTGAAGTCGAGGATGCCGGGGTCGTTGTGAAGATTGGCAAGTTGACGAAATTGTTCGCGTTCGGTGTGGAGGAGTTCAGGATCGATCGCAGGCGATTCAACCGTTGGTTCAGTAGACGGTTCAACATTGGGAGTTTCGACTTCGGGCAGTTGTTCAGGCGGGACGGGGCGACGATCGGTTTCTAATTCTGGATTCCACTGTGGTTTTTGGCTAGGGAGGTAGCGCAGGAGTCGGAGTTTGGTCGCTTCGGGGATGTCGAAGAGACGGACGTTAGGCATTTTGTTTTGCCAAAGTTGCAAGAACCGATCGCGCTCCAATTCCACCCGCTCTAGTTCTCGTCCACCTTCCCAGGAGCAATAAATATGAAAAGATTCGACATTGGCATACCAGCCGCCCATGGATTCGTTGTTGGAGCCATTGAAGGCGATTTGGTTGCCTTGAGCGTCGGTGATGATGCCTGTTTTTTCGTGGAAGAGGCGGTGGGGTTCGAGTTGGGCTTCGCTGTCTTCGGGGTTGCCGTCGGGTTTGAGCGGAATGGCGATGCGGATGTCGAGAATGTGGTGCTGAATCAGCCAACTGAGGATCTCGAAGTGGTGCAGTTGGGCGAAGTTAGCAGGCGAGGTGAAGTTGCGATCGATACAAGTTTCAAACGCTTGTCTTAGTTCATAACCTTGGGTAATGATGGCTAGATCTTTGGGACTAAATTGACAGCCCATAATGAGACGGATTTTGCTTCCTCCAGTGTCTTGAATATTATTCAGCATGGCTCCGAGTCCACGGGCGACAGCGCTGAGGATACTGCTGTTGAAAAATCCAGCTTTACGATCGTAACTGATTGCACATTCGAGGGCCGGAATGTAGAAATCGGTGACGGGGTTGTGGGTGTCGCTGGAGTAGCTGATGCGCCAAGGGTGGGTGGGGAGAAGCATGGGTGGTTTGAATTGAGAAGTTTGAATTGAGAAGTTTGAAAAGTAGATTAGGGCGTTGGATGTCCGATCGTGCTGAGTAAAATGCCGAGGATTTTGTTGATGTCTTTGATGAAGTATTCGGTGAGGTCGAGTTCGATCGTGGTGTCGGTGAGGCGGAGGAAGCGCCAGAGGGTGCCAATCGTGACAACACCATAGATAGTAGGGATGTCGTTGCCTTCGCGTTGGTTGAAGATTTGGGCGGCGAGCATTTCGGCCATGCATTGGGCAAACCCGGATTTGAGGTTTTCGTTTTTGGCTTCGACAAGGGCGACGACGGGGGCGCGGACGAATAGCTGTTCGGAGGAATGGCTGATTAGGAAGTCGCAAATACCGTTTAATCCTTTCTCTGAATCAACGGTGAAGTCTACGCCTGAAAAGAGGCTAATTTGATTTTGCATTCGGCGTTTGACTTCAAGCAAGATTGGCGAAATAATCATCTCCGATCGGGCTTTTTCGGTGTTCATCGCAACGGCGAGATTGAGGTTTTGGTGTAGCGTTAGGGTGAGATAATCGCTAGCTTTTACTTCAGGAGCATCCGTAAATAAATCGGAAACTTCTCGCAAGGTGAGATTAAAATCTTTGACTAGGGTTTCAAGTTTGAATTCACTGTATGACATGGCGATCGGCTTCCTAAATGATAGTGATTAATAGAATCGATTAAGCGGGTATTTGAGTGAGATTTGCTTGGCTGATTTCTAAGATATACTTCAACCATCCAAGAAGAAGTTTTAGACTGGTAAGACCGTAAGTGGCGGTTTCATAAGCTTGGCGATCGGGCGTTAGCTTGTAAAAGACCCAGGCATCACCATTGGAAACGATGCCGAAGAGATCAAACGATCGTCCAACCTGTTGGTTTTGCCATTGGCAAGCGTGCAAAATGGCGAGGCATTCATCCAGTCCTTGCTCAAAGTCGTCTTTCTTGGCTTCAACGATACAAATGAGTAATGGGGTGTCAAGATAGCCTTTATGATCCGCAATCAGATAATCAACAATACCTTCTGTGGTATGGGTTTCAAGGCTCATACCCTTCCAAATTTTCAGGTCGTCAAATCCACCCAATGCTTCTTCACAGACGGCATCAATGAGAAGTTGTTTTGAGCCTTTACCGGATGAGATATCGAAATGTTTTTGAAGTCGAGCCATGCGTTCCTGGAAATAATCGCTAGCAATGACTGGCTCATTCGTTTGTTTCCAGGTCAGTAAGTTTTTGAGGTCAAGTTGTTCATAGGCTTCTCTAGTACTGAAGCTAGAGAACTTTTTTCGTTTGGGCTTAGATTTTTTAGCGTCTCTTTTCAATACCATAAAAAATTCTCCTTAATCGTCCATTGAATCAATTTGTCTACCGCGATAGGCATGACGATCGCGATCGATTTCAGCAAAAATTTCTAGTAGATCAGGTTGGTCTTTCCAAGCTCCAAGCATTTGATTGATTCTGGCTAGACGTTCTTCAGGAGTCAAGTTTTCTAAAGGATGTCCAGGTATACTTTCAGAAGTCGAGTTAGGTCTAGGCGATCGGTGATTGTTAATCATTGGGTATCAGGGAATTACGTCAGATAGTAGAGCAGTGGTGAGTTCTGGAACAGCAAAAAAGCCTTTATCGTTGGTCAAGAATGTAGAACACCGAGAACTTAATGCTGTAGCTGCATGGATAGCATCGGGTAATTTGAGTTTGGTGACTGCGCGTAGTTGAGCCGCTTTGATTAGGATTTCACGATCGATCGGTACAACCTCTACATTTGCTCGACTAGAAATGGCTCGTTGATAAAGTAATTGTGTATTTTGATCTTGATTTTTTATCGGCTTAGTCAATGCCTCAGCTAGGGAAAGCTCACTCGTTACTGCGGTCAGCTTTCCTTGGTCGATCGCTTGCAATAATGCCGTTAATTCGGTGATGAAAGCTGGATAGCCTTCGAGTGCATAAATCCAAATGTTGACATCAAAATAAATACGATCGCCCTGAAGTGAATTTAGGAGTCCCATGTGTCACGCTCCTGACGAATGAATCGATCGGCTTCTTCTGAATTCGCAAAAGTTCCTTGGGCTTGACCGATGAGGCTGGTCAGTGAATCAGTTACAGGAGTTTTTGATTTTAGGATTCGGAGATCTTTTAGCATTTGGGCCACGATATCGTCTGACGCATTATCTAGTTCTTGGAAGAGTTGCTCTTTAAGGGTCATGGGTGGTTCTCCTAGGGATGAGGGTGAATTTAGTTTAAAACAAGCTGCCTTGCCCTTCGCCTAGTTCTAATTCTGGCTGAATGTAGCGAACTTTGGCTTTGATTTCGTCCATGGCGAGCCAGAGGTCGGCGAGGGCTTGTTCTTCGGGGATGCGTTTTTTGCTGTCGCCAATGCGGGGGATGGCGCGGAGGGTGATTTCCCAGGCGCGCATGAATTGATCGTTGCTCAATAAATCGGTGCCTTTGAGGAATCGGCGGACGGGTTCTATGCTGCCTTCTTCGAGGTAGATGGCGATTGTGGCGTGGAGGGCGTCGATTAGGGTGGTGAGGGTGAAGTCGGCGGGGTTGGTGGAGAAGGCGCGTTTTTTGAGGCGTTGGTCGGGGGTGAGGAGTTGGCAGTTACCGCCTTTGATTTCGGCGATTTTGTGGATTTTGTGGAGGTCCATGAGGTTGAATCCTCCTACGGCGAGGGCGAGTTGGCGGGCTTCGTCAAATGGGAATTCGCGGGCGCGGAAGGCATCCCAGGCGAGGATGTACCAGGTGGTGATGGGGTCGAATCCGGCGGTGTCGGTTTGGGCGAGTTTGTTGAAGCGGTAGTTGGCGATCGCTTTGCGGGCTTCGGCGAAGGCTTGTTCGGGGCGGACTTCGTTGCCGTCGGAGGAAAGGATGGGGTAGTTGCGGCTGAAGATGTTGAGGGCGGGGCCGAAGGCGGAGAGGTAGAGGTCGATGCCGTCGATGTCGTTGGCTTCAAATTCGGGGGCGCGTTGTTCGACTAGGTTGGTGACTTCGGGGCGCAGGTCATCCCACCATGCTTGTCCTGCGTTGGGGTCGCGTTTGCGGCAAATGAGCAGGACGGTACTAGAGACGCTATTTTTCTGGGCTTGGTGTAGGTTTTGCGGGTTTTCGGTGCTGACTGCCCAGCTTGCGGTGATTTCAAAGCCTGCGACGATTAGGGATTGGGCAAGGACATCCCATGCGCCAGAGTCTTTGTGGTTAAACTGTACGGTCATTACGCCGTTGTCTTTGAGAACTCGGTAATATTCACCGAAGGCGCTTTGCATTTTGGCTTCATAGTCACGATCGGCGAGTTCTTTGGGGCTAATTCCCATATCTCGAAAGCGGGAGGGATTAGCGACTGCTTCACGATCTTTGTCGGTGAGTTCGGTGTAATAGAGTTCTGGAAATATATCGCCTAAGATTCTCTTTTGCCAAACATAGAAAAAGTCAGATAGTTCTGCGTATTGAATAGTGGAATAGTAGGGCGGATCTGTAACAACAGCATCAATGCTGTGATCAGCTAAATGAAAGAGGTTATCGGCTGAAGCTGAATCGATTTGAAAGGTTTTTTCGGTATGGTTTTCTACATTTAAGCTTGATGAATTTATTTTTGTCCCTAATAAATCACAAAGTCCTTGATATTCGCTAGAAACAGCATCTGCACAAGAATTCCATAATTCTTCATTACCTGCTAGCTCTGGATAATTCCAAAAAAGATTTAGGGCGTGTTGTCCTGATGCTGCTTGAGAAAATGCTCTTGATGCTTGCCAGTGAGATAATCGACAGTTTTTATCTACACATCTATCGAAAACCAAAGCTAAATAAGTAGCGATCGCCTGTAATTTCTCCTCACCTAATTCCTCTCTAATCTTTTCCTTAGCCTCATTGATAATCTCAACATAAGTCACCAAAGTTAAAAGTTGACGAGGATTAAAATAATCTGAAGCTTTTGTTAAACCATAAGCAATACATCTATCAGAAAAACCATCGAATCTTTCTTCTTCAGGAATATCTAGGCTAGACTTCTCTTTTAAGTAATTTTCTGCTTTACAAATCCCTTCTAAATCATCTTGATTTGCTACTCTAAACTCTAAGCTTCCCTGACCTTTTTTAAAAGCAACAGCATAAAGTTGATGACCTAAACCGCCATTTTGGGCTTGATTCTTTACGATTTTTTCCTCAATTACTGCTTCACAATTTGGACATTTTCCAACACCTCGACCAATCGTAGAAAAATCATCAGGATCATAATCACCGTTAGACGTTTGAATAGAATTACTTTTACTTTTTTTACCCTTAATTAATTCAAAATCAACCCGCTTTTCTGCCAGATTTGGAATCGGTTTAACCGCACACCATTTAGATAAATTCTGCTTTTCGGGACGCTTATAAAGCCACCAATTCGGACTAAGCGGCACAACCGACTGACAACTCGGACAAACAACAGTATGCGCCCAGAGATAATTTTGTACCTTCTCCCCATCCTGAGACGGGAAAAAATCACTTAGCCGCTTCTCCGCCTCATCACCAACCCACTTCACCCACTTATCAATGTCCTCCTGCAACGCCGCCCCAAACTTTAACGGAAATTCGATCGCCGCCTTCATCGTCACCACCGCCACAGGATTCAAGTCCGACGCAAACACCTCAGGACTTGGCGGCATTTTATATAACCTTGTGCGTTGATGCCGATCGCTCTTCTCAGCCTCATTTTCCTTTGCCCTAGCCCGATCCAACCCCAGCAAATACTCAAACTCCTCCATGCTAATATCCGCAGGCAACAGCGAACCCAACACACTCGCCCGACTAAACGACAACGGCTTCCGCGAATACCACCGATGCAAACCCTTAAACGGATTGCCCCCGTTTTCATAGTAAACCTGCTCATTCAACAGCTTCACCGGAAAAATCTTCTCAATGAACACAGGTTTGCGATCTTGGGGTTGGTCAGTCATCACAATCTATCCGGGGTGCGATCGGTCTTCTCCATTGTAGGAAGACTTGGCCCCTTGGGAACCTTAAAATTCCTTCCAAAATCAGAAAAATACAGATTTAACGCGCTTCACCCTAAAAAATATTGAGTTATGGATCGATCGCAACATCGTCACCTTTCTCTCAAAATATTGCTAATGACGACTCCCAATCCTCCGGACCCTCATGCGTTTCGATAATTCGATCCCATAGGACAGGCTTAATACGATCGATCGTTTCTTGGGATAAATCAGCAAGTTGCACCGGGGTACCCTCCGTAATTACTTCAAACCGTCCAAAACCTTCTGGCAGACAATACCCTTCTCCGTCGCCAAAAACTGAAAGAACTTTTTTAACGCCACGCGCAATTCGCTTTCCGTTGCCGAATCCATCACTTTTCGCTTATACCAAGCCCGAAAATGACTATTCACCATTCCCTTGGTAATATCATCGATCGATTCAACATCGGTATAGCCACAAATAAAATGGATAAATAAATCTACAATCCCAGTGTGCTTCCGCACCGTCTTCGGCACATATTTGATCGCTAGGAACTCACCGAATTCGACATTAAACTGTTCCAACGACTCGCGAAACGGTGCCTGTGCTTTCTCAGCCGCTTCCATCGCCGCCAGATATTCCGCCATCCGATCGCCCGGAATCACCACCTTGCCCGTAAAGACTTTAGCCATCGACCTAATCTCCCAATAAAACGCGAATCGCTTTCAATGCCTTACTCCGACTGCCATTATTCACCTTGGCAAACCAATAATGCGACTCCTCATTGCTCATCGCCTGAACTCCGATCGCAATGTTCGCAATCCGTTCCGGTTTAGACAACGGCTGCAACGTCTGAAACAACACCGCCAAATTCACCCCAGACTCCTCATCCAAGACATAGGGCGTTTGGCGACGCTGACTCAACGTTTTCGGATCATAATTATTCGCTTTGAGGCAATCGTAGACCGCCTGTCTAGACTGGATGAGCGCCTGCCCCTTCAGCCGCCCAAGACGCTTTGCCGCTGGACGTTTTTTCTCTCCTGCTTGACGATAAGCACACTGGTAGAGTTCTAACGAAAAATTATTATTTTCCGCTGGAACGACTTTGAGTTGAAACTCTTGCATAGAAGGATTCCTGGCGCAATCTCGTCACCATTTTAACAGGTACCCTAGTATAGAACCTGAACCGTCAGATGGAGCCGATCGACCGGATTTCTCTTCAGCGCCTGCTCGATCGCCTTCATTTCATTGCCTTCCGGTAAAACTGGATCCGGAAATGCAAAGGTGAAGCGCAGCGAAGTTTCAGCTTTCACATCAGGACTACCCAGAAGCGGACTTATGGGATTTTGAAAGCTATTAAATCCTTTAACATTGCCCTGGTACTCTAAGCGGACAAACTGTTCCCCCGTCTGAATCGTGACCGATTGATCGATCGTCATCGGAAACCGCATCAGAAGCGATATAGCCGTACTCAAACGGCGATAATCCATCACTTGAGAAACCGAAACTTCTAACCGTTCGATCGCCTTAATTTTGTCATCCTGAATCCGATCGTGCAGCGTTGTAAAAACAGCAGTCACTGAACCCTCTTCCACGAAAAGCGTCGGCTTACTCCGGAACAGATCACCTGTTGTATCTGCCGCACTCATCCCACCCGTCACCCCGACTGGATAAGGCATTTTCGCCTTCGTTTCCTGTGCCGCCGTCTCACCATCGCCATAGTTTGCTACCACGCGATAGGTCACGGTTTGCGCGATCGAATCTTGATACTCATCAGACGGTAAGCGATTGCCTTCGAGCAATTCTCCATCTCGATAGAGTGACACCTGCAACGCACCCCTCGCTTTCCAACGAACTTGTACAGGCTTACTGCTCTGTGTCGTCTGCATCACGATCGCCTCCAACTGAATTTCCCGAGGCTTCGGCGCTTCCAAAATCCCACGTCGATACAGCACCATCCGATCGGAAAACTCCAGACTATCGGGTAGAGTCACCGGAGAATCAGGTGTTTGGATATAAACTCGATGACCTCCGGTCGGTCCTGGACCATCGCCCACCTTCAGATCCCAATTTCCGGCTTTCAATCCTTCCCTGATCGTATCGCGAAGATTATTAATATCTTGGTCTAGGAACAGACTCAAACCCAAATCTTTAGCAAATGCTTCTTTCAATCCCTTTGTCGTAATCGACTCCAACCCGATCGCCCAAACCTTCTGCAACACATAGGCCGCCGCATAGGGACGCGCACCAACTTCCCGCACTTTCTGACAATCTCGCAGGACTTTAAGGATAGTGTCTTGTTGGAATTTCGTAACCGTACTTGAATCATTCGCTGGTAACGTATAGTGCATTAATCCCTTAGGTGCTTTAACCAAATCACTAGAGGGGTAAAATAAATGACGGTACGCATTGGTAAGAGCAACTCTAACATCAAGACCCAAGTTTGCTTTTCTCGTCTTAAGCTGCTCCTGCTGTATTTCTGAGAAGTCTTTAAGGCGAGTGGGTGAGTCCAAAATTTTCTGGACAGCCAAGAACTCACGAGCCAAATCGATCGCGCGATCAATTAATCCTTCATTCGCAACTAGAAATAGCAAGCGATTTCGGAAAATCCGAAACCTACCAGATTCTCCAGTGTTATTAAAAATCTGTTCCACCAAACTTGGTGCAGAATCCGATGAGATTTTGACCGTTGCTTCCTGAAAATCAATTAAGCACAATGCAATTTCTTCAGCATTATCATCTACCTCTGAAGGATACTCTGGCGAAAAAATAGGTTTAAAACAACCTCTAGCAAAAATACTATCTCGCTCTCTTCTTAAGTAATTTTTTGCATCTACTCGTCCAATTAAACCCTTCTCCTCCGCAATAATCTTATTAACAGAAGGCTCTTCCTTAAACCGGGCGATCGACGTAATTGGATCGTTATCCAAATACCAAGCAACCGTGGTGAGCTTCTCCAAAGCCCGATCGATAAACCCCGATTCAATTCCCGGCATCAACAACGAAAGATTTAACTCCGCCCGCCGAATCCCCGCCACAATTCCCTGGTTAATCGAATGCAAAAAAATAGTCCGCCCAATCCAAGTTGAAAACGGGGGTTTTCCCGCCGCAATCCACTCCTGGTCCTGACTCTGGGCATGAGCTTCACGACTATTCGGATTATAAATATCCGCCTGAATCGGAATGGTCATCAACGGACGCTGTAACCGAGATGTCAACTCGCTCGTCACTTCATCATCAACCCCGATCGGTAAGTGATGTGGATGCATCATCATCAAAGATTCGGGTCGTTCCCGCCAGAGATATCGCGTTACGATCGCAAATAGTCTTAACGCACCCCGCGTCCGATTAAAATTCGGAATCGATGCAATCTTCTTCGTCAGTAAGTTAAATAGTTCTGGATGAATCGGATAACTCGACTCGATCGCCTGTAAATAAGTCGTATCCTTACAGCTATCTGGCAAATTAATCCGACTGCTACGGTAAGCATTCAAATATTCTTGTGATGCTTTCTCTGCCGCCTTCTTATCAATTCGTTTAAACAATCGCTGTTTAACAATATTATAAATTTCAACATCCGTACTCGGACTCAAAATCTTCTCTTGTCGAGCAGACGCACGAATAGTCTCTTGAAGCTCAACGGTTTCATCAGCAAAACTATCTGAGGAGGATGCCAACGAATAAACAAAGACTAAATTATTACAAGAACCCGCCAAATCCATCAACGCAAATAGAAACGCAACAATCTGCTTTGCAAGATCACTATTCCCAACGATGATCGCCTTCGACTTCCGAAGATACTGCGCAATCTCATCAAGGACAATCAACGTCGGACGGTCTTGAATCAACTGCCGTAAAACACCCGTTCCAGGGCTAACTCGCTTTTCATCAGACCCTTTCAGTAACCCATATCCAGCAATACCGCCCAATTGATACGCAATCTCACCCCACAGGGTATAAGTCGTAATCCCACTTTCGGGGTGAAAGTCCCCATTCCCTGGATCTAAATCCTGACAGGTCAAGGCCGCAACCTGAATGGGAGCATCTGGCAAAATCTTCAAATCATCCGTAAACCGCTCTAACCCCGGAATCGATCGGCCATTTCGAGCAATATGCCACAGCGCAATCTCATCATGCGTCTTCCCACCCCCAAAACTCGTCTCCAATCGAATGACAGGAGCACCAACCGATTTTGCAGTGAGGCGTCCAAAAACTTCTGTTAGAAGGGTTTTCAAGCCATCCGTTGGAAATGTATTAGTAAAGAACAGTTCAGCGTTTTGATAGATCGGGGGTGCATCTCCATCTACGACTAATTTCAGCTTGGCGGCAAATAAATCTAGCGAAAGTTCTCCAGATAGGATTTCGTCGCGGGGAGTACAGGTATCTAGAATCGACGATAGAACAGCCATAAAATTTAGATTGAGAGAAATAAAATAAACCAACTTCTTGCAAGCTGAAGAAGTCCACTCTATTTTGGCATCGTTAGCAAAAAATAGCACTGATTGATCCCTTACAAACGGTATTTGTGAGGGAAATTCAGTATATTCAAGGGCTAATCGATCTGAGATGATAATTTCAAACCGCAATTCATCTATCCCGAACCCGGCAATCGCCGTGACCACCTAGGAACCTTCAGAACCTTAAACCTCACCCTGAAGGAGATTTATTATGAGCGCTGGACTAAACCAAATCGTCAATGGTCGCATGAACTTCCGGCAATACGACAAAGCCATTACCCTCAATGGAGAAGAAGGCACCATCAAAATCAATGATTCTGTTTTGATTGTCGAAGACTTCAAAATCATCGATTGGAAAGATGATAATCCCGGTGACGGCTTCAACCAAGACGAACTATAACTAGATTCAGAGGAGATCTCCTCTATTTTTTTGAACTCTCAAAATTCTCAGACTCATTAATCCCGACTTATACAACAAGCTCCGATCGCGAAACAGGCTATAGAAGCGCCTTTAAAGCCGATTCTACTTCTACATGAGCCGCGATCGCGCCGCCGCCCCAAAAACTAATTTGGGAGTGCCCTCATGTCTCACTACAATACCCGCACCATCCGCCGAGACCTTGCCCTTCTTACTGAAGCTCGCCTCTACACCGTCGAAATCAAAGTCAGAGCAGGTGGAGCTAGAGTCTCCATGGTCGATGTTGC
>JAPLHZ010000345.1 GCA_026389365.1 Cyanobacteriota bacterium | reverse complement strand
CTTGCAGCTAGCTGGTTTTCTTCATTTTCTGGCAGAAAGCGGTTTTGCTAGGTAGGCAGGCTCTACCACTGATCGCAGAGTAACGGCTTCCTTCAAAGCCAAGTATCACGGGAAAAGATATCAAATGGGTTCTATAGAACTATACGCCCATTCTACGTCCTAAACAACATGGCGACTGCTATCATCGCGCAAAGGTCATTCACGTTGATTAATTTGGACTCACTTCCAGTTGACAAAAATCTATAAAAGCTTAAATTCAAAACTTCTATTTTCTCCGATTCCAGAAGCGCCTCTTTATAACAATAATCATTTTGTTGTCACAGCATTTGACTTGATACCCTTACGCTTTCCCAAGCAATTTTCGTCACTTTCAATACACCATAAGCACTATACACCTGAAGTTTTTATAGCCATTCTCCATCACGCGAGGCACGAAGCAGATTCTACGAGTCTCTCTGAACAAGGGTTCTAGATTTTTACTTGTACCTCATTTTACTTGTACCTCATGGGAGTCGGAATGGCTATAAACAAACAAATCCTACTGAATGTTTATCTCCTGACCTGACCCGCAAACCCCGCCGCTTTAAACTGCTTCAACTGCAACGGCTCTGGCTGACCTTCCGGCACAATAATGCGAATCGCAAAATGACCTTCGCCCATCGGAATCTCATCGATCGACCCTAGCCGCCCACGATTGGCCATAATTGTGTCGCCAGTCGCATCAAAAACCCGACCAAAAATATCGCCATTAAACAGATCTTTACCGGAAGTATTGACCGTTGTGCCCTCCACCACGAAACATCTCGCACTACGACCACTCCCATTGCTCATCACCGTACCCTCAGCCATCTCCGCCGTACAGGCATGGTAAAACACGTCTTTTACCGCCACTTGGACCATCGCTTCCGCAGGCATCACCCACATTAACAGGCCAGTGAAAACACTCATACAAGCCATCATCAACCAATTTATAGTCCGCATTTGAAACCATCACTCCTAAAAATTGACCGATCGTTTTGATGACATGCCCTAAAATACGTCGTAGTAAACACATCGCAACGAGTTTACTCCAGTTTACCGTGAAACCATTGCAGCATCACTTGTGGTGTCAATTACGGCCTCAATTTTGGTGTCAACTCTAGAGTTAATTATGGGCATCTGCTGCCGTTCTCCCCTAGGATGAATCATAACCATAAATACCTTAAATAAGGAATTCAGAACTTCTTATGTCAGCCTCCAGCATTAACTACGGTACGAATCCACCGATTCAGTTTGGCACCGACGGGTGGCGTGGCATTATTGCCGACGACTTCACCTTCAGCAACGTCTGCAAAGTAACGCGAGCGATCGCAACGTATCTCGAAAAGGCATATTCCAAAGACCGTCCAGTACTGGTGAGCTATGATCCACGCTTCCTAGCCGACCAGTTTGCCTACACGGCTGCGAATGTCCTCGCCGACCTCGGTTGGACCGTGAAAATAGTCGATCGTGACTGCCCCACTCCCGTCATTGCCTACAACGCAAAACACTTGAATTCAGCGGGCGCACTGATGTTCACAGCCAGCCATAACCCGGCTCCCTATTGCGGCATCAAATACATCCCCGATTACGCGGGTCCCGCCACTACCGACATCACCGATACCATTGTTGCGGCTCTTGCATCCGCTTCCGATCTGCCCCCAGAAAACAAAAACTCACAGAACATCACTACTTTTGATCCTAAACCTGAGTATCTGAAGTTTCTGTATAGCGTCATTGATGTCGATCGGATCCGCAGCGCGAAACTGAAAGTAAAATTTGACGCACTGTATTCCACCTCTCGCGGCTACTTAGATGAAGTCTTGGCCCATTGCGGTTGCGAGACTGAATCCTTTCATATTCATCGGGATGTGTTATTCGGTGGCGGAATGCCCGAACCCAAGCCCGAGCAATTGGTCGAACTGATTGCAGCGGTGAAAGCGGATCATGCAGACATGGGTCTAGCGACAGACGGAGATGCCGATCGGTTTGGGGTGATTGATGAATTGGGCAATTACCTAACGCCTAATACTATTTTGCTGGTGCTGGCTCGTCATCTGTTGAAAAACAAAGGCAAAAAAGGCGCGATCGTTCGGACTGTGGCAACCACACATCTGCTGGATAATCTAGCGGCAAAGTACGACTTAGAACTGATTGAAACAGCAGTGGGCTTCAAATACGTCGGGCAACAAATGCGGGAAACCACCGTATTGATTGGCGGCGAAGAATCCGGTGGCTTGAGCATTATTGGTCATATTCCTGAAAAAGATGGGATTTTGGCGGATATGTTGATTGCTGAAATGGTGGCCTACGAAGGCAAACCCCTGAGCCAGCTTGTCTCGGAAGCGATCGCCGATGCTAGTGGCCCGCTCTACAATACTCGTCTCGACATGCACCTGACCACTGCCCACAAGGAAGCAGTCCTAACGGCTATTCCCAGCAATCCTCCGACGGAAATTGCTGGTATCGGCGTGAAGGAGTTGGGGCGTAAAGATGGCATCAAACTTTACCTGGACGAGGGAAGCTGGGTGCTGTTGCGACCATCGGGCACGGAACCGTTGATTCGGGTTTACATTGAAACCACGACCCCTGAAAAGCTGACCCAGATTTCTAAGTTTATGGAATCGCTGATTGATAACCTGAAATAGGTCGTTATCAGTCAGATCAGTTTGCCATTTCGTTGGTATCAAAAGACTCGATCCCCCTAAATCCCCCTTAATAAGGGGGACTAAGAATAAGAGTCGGATTCTGGTTCCCCCTTATTAAGGGGGCTAGGGGGATCGGGTCAATCCTCGCAACCCTCGACTTTTCAAACCCCCTCTGAGGGATAGCATGAAAACAATACTTCATCTAGTAACCACTACAACCGCCGCCGTTTTAGCTCTATTTTGTGCTGTTTTAGCTTATCAAAATGCAACGCCCGTACAGCTTAGCTTTTTCCTCGCTAAGTCTATTGAACTCCCGTTAGGCTTTGTTTTGGTCAGTGCAGTTGCCATCGGTCTCCTCATCGTCCCCATCCTGATTCCATTGCTTCGGCAACTTGTTAAACCGCAGCAGACCAATCAGCCTCGACAGAGACCCAAGACCAAGGCGTAACTCATCATGTCCGATCGCCCCGACCCCGACGACGAGACCCTTTTAATCACCGAGCAAGAGCGTAGCATCGTACCATTAGGTCAATCCCTAAGCCGTCCTTCTCGGACGATCGATTTTTTTGCCACTATCAAAGACACCGTTAAAGAAGGGTCTTGGAGATGGACCCTACCATCGTTGGGATTTGCAATAGTAGCGGCGGCGGTCACAGCTTGGAATCCGCTGATTCTGCAAAGCACCGATCGGGATGCCCAGAGTCTATTGCAGCGGGCAAAAGTGATTCAGTTTCCTACGCCTGCGCCTGAAAATATGGTGATTGTGGCGATCGATGACGATACTTTAAATCAACTAAAGCAAATCCCACCGCTTAAACGTCGGCTTTATGCGCAGGTACTAGAGCGGCTAATGGCGGCGGGTGCGAAGGTTGTGGCGGTTGATATTGTATTTGATCTGCCCAGCCCAGATAGTGTTGCGATTGATAATTTGGCCCCGGATAATTTAGATTGCGGCAGCATTAATCAAAATAATCTTTCAGATGACGATCGGCTCCTGCAACAGACTATTAATAAATACCGCGATCGCCTCGTTCTCGCTGCCCAATACGACATTATCAATACCGCCAATTGGCAACAAACCCAGCTCACGTTACCCTATTGTCCGTTTCAGGCCGCCACGATCGGCACCATCAACTTCCCGACCGAAGCCGACCAACGGATCCACAAATTTGGCAATCATTTAAACCTACCGAATTTACAAACCACCGATGACTCGCTAACCTTTGTTGATGCCTTACTAAAGAAAGCGGGCCTGCTTAATAATGTGAACCCTAATCTACAGGATATTCCTTTTCTCGGATTGCCCAATCAGGCGTTTGAGGGCCAAACCATTCCAATGTGGCATATTTTGTCGGACGATAACTGGAATAGCGATCGGTTAAAAAAAGGGGCTTATTTTAAAGACAAACTCATTTTAATTGGATCGACGGCTACTATTCAGGATGATAGTTTACCAACCTCCGTCGGTCAAATGTTTGGTATCGAACTTCACGCCACGGCTACCGTTGGTCGGTTACAGAATCAAGATCTGCGATCGGCCTTAAGCTTGCCTTGGCAGAATGGGGTTTTGGTATTTTTCATTGTTTTATTGCCCTTATTATTACTCAGCCGTGAACAAGGCGATCGTCGTCCGCTGTGGATGGTTCCCCTACGGCTAAGCTTAACGATCGGCCTGTGGTTATGCATTGGCTATGGCAGTTTGGTGATAGTGAGATGGCACTTACCAATAGTGGTGCCCAGCCTCAGCCTTAGCCTTGCAGGATTGCTACATCCATTGGTCCGGTTGGACACCGACAGGCGGACTCAATGGCAATTACGCAGCACCCTCAAGCGCTATGGTGCCTCACCACTCGTCCAACAAATTATTGAACAGCAAGAAGATCCTAGCTTGCGGAATATTCTTCAAGAACGTCAACAGGAGTTGCAGGGTAAACAACTGGGCGGACGGTATGAAATTACCAAAATTCTTGGATCCGGTGGATTTGGTGAAACCTATACCGCCCGTGATATTCAGCTTCCCGGCAAACCCGTCTGCGTGGTGAAACATTTGCGGCCCCGCAGTGATAGCGTGAACCATTTGGCCCTAGCGCGTCGGTTATTTGAACGCGAGGCATTGACCTTACAAGAACTGGGACGACACGATCGGATTCCGCAGCTTTTGGCTTTTTTTGAAGAAGGACAAGAGTTTTATTTAATTCAACAATTCATTCCCGGAATGCCTCTAAGTCAAACCATCACCTTAGGCCGCCAGTTACCCGAGGCCACAGTGATTACCATTTTGCTGGAATTGCTAACCATCTTGAACTTTGTCCATCATCACCAAGTGATTCACCGCGACATCAAACCCAGCAACATTATCCAACGATCGAACGACCAACGCCTGGTCCTGATCGATTTCGGAGCTGTCAAAGCCCTCGAAAGGCTCCCCGATCCTGATGAACCTTCCGACCTCACCGTCGGCATCGGCACTCAAGGCTACATGGCCCCCGAACAACAACTGGGTAATCCCAGGCCCAGCAGCGATCTCTACGGAGTTGGTATTCTCGCCATGCAAGCGCTAACGGGACTGCCCGTCCGCCAACTTTTGCCCGATCCCGATACCAATACGATCGCCTGGGAAGCCTACGCCACCGTCAGTCGTCCCCTAGCTGCTATTGTCAATCGTCTCACCGCCCACAACTATAAACAGCGCTACCAAACTGCTACGGAGGCATTAACCGCGCTTCAAAATCTCATGCCTGACCGTGCTTTGTTGCCTCGCCTATTGAATTTCGATCTAGACAATACCCAGGATCTCGATGTATCGACCCAGATCTGGAACCCAGATAGTCAAGCCGCAGACTCGCTTCCACCCACCGAACAACCGCCTACCGATCGGATTTATGAGGAATGATAATTTAATCTGTCACGGGTAAATTCCCCGTCCCTTGGGACGTCTGAAGAAACCCAAAAGTGGCTGTTTCATACCTCGTCCGCTTGCGGCGAGGTTCTTGATTAAGATTGTCAAGTAAGTTCTATGAGGCGGGTTGGCTAGACTCTCAATTCAGCACCAATCATTTGATTGCGATAATGTAAGCGATCGGCACCATCAACTTCCCGACCGAAGCTGACCAACAAGTACCCAAATTTCATGCAAATCAAAATATTTCCCTTTACAATACAAATACTATTGATAGGTACAGCCAATGGTTACAGCAATTAAGCAAATGGGAACTGTGGGCAAAGATGGCAAAATCGAACTTTATACCCCAGAGTTGATGGAAGGTACAAAAGTTGAGGTGATTTTATTGGTTGAGGCTCAAGATGAAACAGAGTATTTGCTCTCGAATGCTGCTAATGCTAAAAGGCTGCTAGAGTCGATCGCTAATGTAGAAAAGGGTGAAGGATTGGTAACTTTCTCGGCTGAGGAATGGCGTGAGAAATATAGTATTTGAGCCACAAGCGTTTCAGGATTTTAATAACTGGGCAATGGAAAACAAGAAAGTTTATGGCAAAATCGTTGGCTTGATCGGTGACATCTTACGCAATCCTTTTAGTGGTATTGGTAAACCTGAGCCGCTTAAATATGAACTAAAGGGATGTTGGTCAAGGAGAATTACTGATGAGCATCGCTTGGTTTATAGGATTAATGAAGATTCTGTAATAATTATTAGTTGTAAGTTCCATTATGAAAGGTAGATCGCCTCTTGATTGTTGATAGGTTGATGTGTATAGCGATTGTCTATTCATTTCATGGGTAAAATCGTTTGACTGCTTTAAGACCAGATCAAGTGCTGCCTGTTGCAACTTCTAAATTGCAACAGGCAGCACTAGCTTTTAGGTTTTTAGTTTATATATTTTTTCTTGCATTGATAAGAAAAATTGAATCTCCAACTCTAGGTGTGAACTCAAATGGCCGTTGCCTTGCTGGTTGATGCAAGTTTCGAGGAAGCGAATTCCAGATCTTCGTGAAATCGGTTTTAACGTTTCCAGTGGCTCCAGAAACTAGGAAACAGTTTGAATTGGTCTTCTTCTTACCAGTAGTTTGATCGTAAAAAATTTGGGAAAATGCTTTGATGGTCAGATCGTCTACAGGAGAAACATAAACTAAATATCCCTGAGTATCTAATTGCTTTGCCTTGGATTCAGCATCTTTAACATCATCAAAGAAAGCCATCTCGGTCTTTGCGATTTTGACAGGGCATTGAGATTGAGATGCAGGGAGACCCGCAACAACACTGTAGATTCTGCCTTTAGGAGGAGCGTTAATGGTGAAAAGCGTGTCAGTTCTTGGCTCTACAGCGCTTGCAGCTTGGAAGTCAAACCAACCCTCAGTAAACGAGCCATTAACACCGTTTTTCTGCCGACTTGTTTCGAGTACTTGCTTATAAGCGGCTGGAAAATCGGTTAAATTCTCAGTGAGAACCGCGCTAAGGTCGAGATTGGGAATCGCCACATCAAATTTCATGTTATCTCGATATATATCAACTCCTACAGCCTGTTGTTCGGGAGTGATATAAAGAGTGGTAATCCCACGAGATTTGGGCTGGGTAGCTTGAGCAAAGACTGGGTTTACCCCACCTAGACACAAAACAAAGCTAAGAGGCGCAGCCAAAAATGTAGGTAGTTTTTTCATGAATTATATTGATTTTTTTGGTTGCCAAAAGACTGGTTTCCCTAGCTAGGAAGGAAATCAAGGCTATATTCTCATGCCGCTTACCACAAGTCAAGCGTCTAATCTTAATTTTATTATCACCATTCTATATAGTTCTCAAAATCATTGGACTGATCATCAAAATTACTACACCCGACCGTAAGCTAGACTGAATTTTATCATCTAGATTTAACAGTCTGAGCAGCCTGAAGACTAGCGGTGATTTTTGGGATTTAGTACCGATCGCAGGTTATGGGAGATTGAATATGCGATCGCGGGTTGTGGGACTTAGATATGCGATCGCCTATTCATTTCACGGGTAAAGTCACTTAATTGCTTGTTGATAAGTTTGGGTGCGTGGTGATCGCTATGGTAAGTTATCGGTGAGAGTAGGTAAAAATAATTGTTAAACAAGTGAAAGTTACAGAATATTTCAGATCTATGCAGCTTAGACCCGATCGCATTGGTATAAAGTTGGAATGGATTGCCAAAGCGATCGCCAATCCCTTAAAAGTTGAGATTCAGGCGGATGGACGGAGACGCTGTTGGGCAAAAATAGAGGAAAATGAGGGTAGATATTTACGGGTTATCCTCTTAGAAGATGGTGAGACAGTTCACAATGCGTTTTTTGATAGAAACTTCAAGGAGCTAGAAACATGAAAATCAGATATTTTGCAGATACTGACACCCTTCACATCGTCTTTTCTCAAAAGACACCTGCGGAAACACGGGATTTAGATGAGAATACCTTGTTGGATTTAGATGAGGATGGTCAGCTTTGCAGTATGACAATTGAACACGCTAAGGAAAGGGTGGGTATTCCAGAGATTGATTATCAACAAATTGCTGCGTAAAAAGGCATTCCAAATGATAATATTTCTGAGTACAGAAAATCCTTTAAAGGCTCTTTATAAAGTCTTTCTCGTCAAGGTTTATTTAACGCTCATCTAAAAAAGGGATTTTTAAGTAGATGACTATCGCTGGTTGTGGGACTTAGATATGCGATCGCTGAAAATTTACACATCGCCTAAATTGTCAAGTAAGTTCTATGAGGCGGGTTGGCTAGACTCTCAATTCAGCACCAATCATTTGATTGCGATAATGTAAGCGATCGTCCCCTCAACTGTCACAGTTTGTTTCAACAGGCGAGTTAAAAATAATTGTCGAATTATCTCAATTTCAGTTTGATCTAAATATTCGCAGAGTTGCTGAATATAGGTTGAATTTGGCCCAAACCATCTATTGTATAACGCTTCTGAAATATACAGTTCTGTTCTAGAGATCACCTGTTCGATCGTGACTGTAAATCCGGCCTCTACAAACGCTTGACTCAGTTTACCCAGATCTAAATATTGCGCTCCATTCGTTTGGTAATGCGATTCTTCAGCATTGGAGAGCCGATCGTACAAATCAGCACTAATAGAACTACGATCGAGAAATGAATACAATCGTTGGGCCGCTTGGGGAATGGTTTCTGCCAAAATCCAGCGACCAGAAGACTCTAAAAATGGAGTAAGTAATTGAATTGAATTCTCAGAGAAATTCCGAAAGACATTACGGCCAAGAATACAATTAAATTTCAATTCTGGAGACAATTGGGGGATTAAATCTTCAATACCATTGAACGCAGTCAGCACGATCGGTTGCATCAGTTGCGGTAATGTAAGGGCCTGTTCTTGAAGCATCTCAACAGTTTGAGCATTATCGCCGCAAGCATAAACTCCCCCTTCTGGAACCTGGCGTATCGCTTCCCACGTCAGCAATCCAGTCCCTGCATTCAAATCCAACACCACATGATGACGTTGTAATTTAGCTTTATCAAAGATCCGATCGCGCACTGCACCCAAATTCGTACCTGTTCGACTGAGCGTTCTTTGCAGCCATTGCTCGGTTTGACGATCGATCGGACCTGTTGAGAGTTGCTCTGGACTGACTTCTACGATCGCCGCCAATTGAGCCTCGCGTTGCCTCGTTACTGTAGTTGCAATCTTAAGTTCATAGCCTTGATCCGATGGTTGATAAAACACTTGCCCCTGAAGTGCTGTCGGTAAATACTGCTGTGCCACCCAATGATCTCGGTAGGCATGGGGATACAAATAACCCTTGCCATGGCCAAAGCCCTCTTGATCTCGGCTATTGTCTCGCAATGGATTAGGAACCTCGGCCTCTTGTTCTTTTTCAACCACGGCCAATGCATCAAAAAAGCCCATCACACTATTTGATTTCGCACAGGTTGCCAAATACAACGCCGCTTGGGCCAAGGGATAGCGACCTTCCGGCATTCCCACCCGATCGAATGCCATAGCGCAACTATTGACCACGACGATCGCCTGTGGCTCTGCCATTCCCACATCTTCCCCAGCAAAAATAACCATTCTTCTAAATATAAACCTTGGATCTTCCCCGGCATATACCATTCGTGCGAGCCAATACATTGCCGCATCCGGATCACTACCGCGCAAACTTTTAATAAATGCGCTAATAATATCAAAATGAGCATCGCCTTCTTTATCGTAAAGTACGGCCCGTTGTTGAATGGATTCCTCTGCGATCGCCAAAGTAATACAAATTATTCCCGCATCATTGCGCACGGTCGTCGAAACCGACAACTCCAAAGCATTCAACAATGTTCTAGCGTCACCATTAGCAATATTTGCCAAATGATCAAGTGCATCATCATCAATCGCTACTCGCCGATCGCCATAGCCCCGGCCAGAATCATTCAATGCCTGATGGGCAATTTGCTTTAAATCCTCAGCTTGCAATGGTTTAAGTTGAAACAGACGCGATCGGCTGACTAAGGCCTTATTTACTTCAAAATAAGGATTCTCGGTCGTTGCTCCAATCAAAACTACAGTGCCATTTTCGACCCAAGGCAACAGTGCATCCTGTTGTGATTTATTAAACCGATGAACTTCATCAATAAATAGAATGGTCTTTTGTTGATATAGTCCTCGCTTTTCTTGGGCCACTGCGATCGCATCCCGAATGGCCTGTACCCCAGACAACACTGCATTAATTGCAATAAAATGAGCTTCTGTAGTATTCGCAATAATTCGCGCCAGTGTTGTTTTTCCTGTTCCCGGTGGCCCATAAAACAATAACGACGACAATTGATCAGCTTGAATCGCACGGCGCAATAACCGTCCTTCACCCACGATCGCGCCCTGTCCAACAAATTCATCCAACGTTCGAGGACGCATCCGAGCCGCTAAGGGAGCCTCTGCATCAATCAGTAGTTCACGTTGATGATCAAATAAATCCATCACAAAAAGTTTTTAGAACTGTACGTTTTTTAACACTAGTAAACCTATAGGCCACCCATTCGATCGATCGGGAAAAACCGCACGACCGCACGACCGATAATGTTGCTCTTCGGCAGAAACCCCCACACATGAGAATCGGAACTATTATTTCGGTTGTCCCCCATGGCGAAATAATTTCCCGGCGGCACTTCAAAGCTATCTGGGTTGTTCGGTGCAAGACTCTGGCAAAAACTAGAATCCTTTGATGACATGCCGGGACAGTCATAGTCTGGAGATGCCTTGATATAAGTCTCCTTCAGCACCACACCATTCACCGACACTGTCCCGTTGTGAATGGCAATCAGATCGCCCGGTGTCCCAATAAGGCGTTTAATCAAAACTTGATCGCTGCCATAGCCCGCCATCTTTTGCAACCTCTCCGGCGCACTGAAAATTACGATTTCCCCCGCCATCGGATTGCGAAACCGATAGGAAACCTTCTCCGCGATAAACCGATCGTTAATCAACATCGTCGGCTCCATGGATCCAGACGGAATAAATCGAGGTTCAGCAACAAAGGTTCGCACCAATAAGGCGATTACCAAGGCGATCGCTAGAACCTTGATATTTTCAGCAATGGACGACTTCCTAGACGACGTATTGGAGGCTGGAGAGTTAGAAGACGATGATTGGGGAGATGGTTCAGGCATGACGATAGGTGCAAAGAATAGCTACGTTACAACCCGTTGAGTATAAGCTGCCGCTTTGCCCAATTCCAGGCACAATATTAGAAAGATTTATCTTGATCTATCTTATTTTAGGTTTTCATTATGGCATTTACGTTGACACAAGATGTTTTGATGCATCTTCGGGACAATCTGGACGGCCTAGGATACGCAATGGGTCCGCGTGGACTGTTTGGCATTGGCAATGAAAACGGAGTCTTTGATGCGTCTGCCGTGGGCAGTACGAGTAGTGCCACGCCCGTCCGAAATTCGACGACTTTAGATGCTTATACCCGATCGGCTGTGTTGCAGTTTCAGCGCGATCGGATACTTCCGGCCACGGGCGAAGTTGGCGAGGATATATACAATAAGATTGATGATCAAGTACGAGACGTCCAAAACAATCTGAAAATTGTATTACTTGCCGATTCCCAAACAAGCAAAAGTATTCTAGGTGAAATGGATGGCTCTGGCTCCGTTCCTGCCGACAAAAAGTTTCGCATTAGTGGCTACTACGGCAATCAAACTTTCCGTCTTGTCAAAGAATACCAACGCGTGCGCCGCCTGCCCATTACTGGAATTGTCACCACTGCTATTGCCCGTCAGCTCAAAGACGAAGCTCGCAAGCTAACAGGTGCAGGAACTTCAGGTACAGGAACTCCTCCGGTGGTAAGTGATGCGGCGGCAAGGTTGCAAAAGCTCAGCCAAATCAAACTTCGCTATCAAAAAGGAGAAATTCTCTCCGATGACTTTGTTCGTGAGATGATTCAAACCATTCCATAAAACATAACTACTATATAACTACTATCTCATCCCAATCCTATCGGATGAGATAGTGATTGAACTAATGATTGGGTCAAAATAGTGAACTTATCCCTCATCCAAAACCCCGATCGCATCCTCCTGTCTCGCCATGGCTTTTTGTTGACTCAACGCATCGATCGTGGCTTTGACTGTCCCCGCGATCGGCACCGCAATAAATACACCCAACAATCCTGCAATCTTTAATCCCAACAGTAACGACACAAAGATCCAGATAGGATTCAATCCCGTAAAGTCGCCCATCAGTTTTGGTGCAATCACATTATCTCGAATTTGCTGAAGCACAGTTGCCGCCGCCCCAACCCACACCGATAACCAAAAATCCTGCAACAATACCAACCCCGACACCAATCCAATTCCCAACGCCGCTCCAATAAATGGAATTAATTCTGCAATACCAATTAACAATGCAAACAACAATGCATAGGGCACTTTCAAAATCAAAAATATAGGAATCAATGTCACCGTCATAAACAGAGCCAGTACAAACTGACTCAAGAAGAAATTGTGAAAATTGAGCCGCAATGCAACACTAAATGCTTTACCAAATGGATGGGGGAACAACGCAATTAAACCATTCCAAAGTTGACCACCATACAACAACATATAAAATGCCATCACAATCACCAACATCGCATCCACAAAGCTGGATAATGTACCGATCGCAAACCCCAATGCCTGCTTTGCTAACTCTTGGCTCTGGCTTTCAATTTGCCCACTCAACCGCCCACTAAATCCCTGCAAGTCAATCGGTAAATTGCGAAGCTTAACCCAGCTTTCCAGCGCCATGCCATGGGATTTTCCCGCCTCCAACCAATTGGGAAGATTCTTAAAAAGTTGCGCACTCTGATCAATCAAAATTGGAATCACAGTCACTCCAACCACACCCAAAGAGGTCACCGTGGCCAGTAATACTATGATGATGCCGATCGCCCGAGGAATCTGCATTCGCTCAAACGCACGCACCGGATAATCTAACAAAAATGCCAAAATAGCCGACACAATCAACAATGTCACCAATTGCTGAAAATAAGTCAGCACTACCCCAAACATCCAAACATTCAGTGCAACTAGGGGAAATAATAATCCAAAATAAAGTAATCGCTTCAAATCACGGGTTGATCGACTCATCACACATCTCTCCTAATTCAGTAACGATCGATTCCGAACCACTACTCCAGCCGCCACAACGGCAATAATAGCCACCGCACCAAACCCCAAAGGCATGGGTATCCAAAGCGCTGTTTCAATGTGATTTTTCTTTCCCGCCTTCAATTCCCATGCCGCCCCATTCACGGTCAAGCTTAAATTAAAAAGTTGATCCGGATCCACAAACCCCTGCGTTCCATTTATCGCCAGCGCACTCAGATCAATATCAAACGCAAGCCGATCGCGTTCAAACAATACTGCATTGACTTGGGTCACCTTGAGATTTGAAATAATTGCCAGCAACGGAGTACCCGAATCTTCCACCCTAAAAAAACGATTAAATTTTGTTTCTAGCTCCTTCACCGTATGAAATGGAATGGTGACGGATACATCTTGCTTTGACACCACTTGATAGAGTCCCTGCACCGATCGGGTCTGCTGCTGAATTTGTTTAAGCAATGCTTGAGCCGTGGGGTTGGCCTCATTAGCAATATGAATGGTTTGGGTAATGCTGCCTTGGTGCGGGCTATCGAGATTTACGCCAAGCTGGTAGTCCACGCATCCCGTTAACATCATGCAGCAAAACAATAATAAAGTTCCGGCCAGCGCCTTCCCTAGTCCCGCCCAAATATTCTGAAGCTTCATAGTCATTTGTCTACATTACAAAACAAATTATCAAGGCTCGCACTCAATGCAACGAATCCTAATTGCTCCATCCTACAACTAACCTCAATCCTCGAAGAATAAAAATCAAGCCATCCCCATGGCGATCGTTTTCATAATCCTTTCATTTCTCATGAGTTTATGATAGATTATTTGAAATATGAAAGGATAATGAGAGATTTTGAGGTGAGTAATTTAGGCTATCTCAAGCAAAATAACGTTTCAAAACGCCTTTATACATGCGTTCTAGGTCTTTTAGTGGGAACTTGGTTAAACGGTTGCACTTCTCAACCAACCCCAACCAAACTTGACACCAACACGACGATAAATCCCACCGGTGCATCTGGCCGATCGGGTAAGAAAGTCATTCTCACCACCTTTACCGTGTTGGCGGACATGGCGCAAAACGTGGCTGGAGATAAAGCGATCGTCGAATCTATTACCAAACCGGGTTCTGAAATCCACGGTTATGAACCCACCCCAAGTGATCTAGCGCGGGGCCAAGGGGCTGATTTGATTTTGGATAATGGCTTAAATTTAGAACGCTGGGCCGATCGGTTTTATAACAGCTTCCCAAGAGTGCCACATTTGACGTTAAGTGATGGCGTTAAGCCGGTTGAGATTTCAGAAAATTCATACCAAGGCAAACCGAATCCTCATGCATGGATGTCACCTCAGAATGCCGTTATTTATGTTGAAAATATTCGTAAAGCACTGGTCAATATTGATGCACCCAATGCCGTAACTTACAACAAAAATGCGGCAACCTATAGTGATCAAATCAAAGCGATCGATATTAAACTCAAAACTGCGATCGCCACCATCCCTCCAGAAAAACGCTACATGGTGAGCTGTGAAGGCGCATTTTCCTATATCACCCGTGACTACGGTCTTAAGGAAGTTTACATTTGGCCCGTCAATGCCGAACAACTAGCCACCCCAAAGCAAGTTGAAAAGGTAATTAACACCGTAAAAGAGAACAAAATTCCAGCCGTATTTTGCGAAAGTACGGTGAGCGATAAAGCTCAACAGCAAGTCGCAAAAGAAACAGGCGCGAAATTTGCGGGTGTATTTTATGTAGATTCCTTATCGCCTGCCGATGGTCCAGCCTCCACTTACCTGAAACTCTTGGAATATAATGTAAATACACTAACCAACGGCTTAAAAAGCAACTAAAGGAGAGTCAAGGAACATGGGAAATATCAGTATCGATATTGAAAACGTAACTGTTGCCTATCACGGTAAAGTTGCCTTGCATAGTGCCTCCATTAAGCTTGAAGAAGGGGTTATATGTGGATTGGTGGGAATGAATGGCGCGGGAAAATCGACGCTGTTTAAAGCAATTATGGGATTTGTGAAACCGGTCCGAGGAAAGATTTCAATTCAGGGTTTACCCATTCATCAAGTTCAAAAACGCAATCTTGTGGCCTATGTTCCACAGTCTGAAGAAGTAGACTGGAACTTTCCAGTAAATGTCTACGATGTGGTGATGATGGGGCGTTATGGCTATATGAATGTATTACGAATTCCCCGATCGATCGATAAAAAGGTAGTGCAAGAAAGCCTTGAACGAGTAGGGCTTTGGGACCTGCGATTTAAACAAATCGGTGAACTATCTGGAGGCCAAAAGAAGCGGGCATTCTTTGCGCGGGCATTAGCTCAACAAGGAACGGTTTTATTATTAGATGAACCATTTGCGGGCGTTGATATTAAAACTGAAAAACTAATGATTGATATGCTGATGGAACTGCGTCAAGCGGGATATACCATTTTAATCTCGACCCATGATCTCGCATCGATCACGACATTTTGTGATCAAGTCGTTCTAATCAACCGCACAATTTTGGCTTACGGCAGCACTTCTGAAGTCTTCACTGAAGAAAACCTTTCTCGAACTTTTGGCGGTTCAGTGGGAGATTTTTCTGGAGCAAAAACCAATTCTCGTTATCTGCATTAGGTTACGCATAACTAAGCTAGGCATGTCTATTATGGATTTTATTCAGTGGTTCGCTCAGGGATTCATTCACTGGTTTGTTGCTCCAATGCAGCATGAATTTATGGTGAAAGCTATTTTGGTTAGTGCATTAGTGGGCCTAGTTTGCTCGGCGCTGTCCTGTTATATGACACTGAAAGGATGGGCACTCATGGGCGATGCCGTTTCCCATGCCGTGTTACCAGGGGTTGTGATTGCTTATATTATGAATATTCCATTGGCGATCGGTGCCTTTGTGTTTGGGGTGGGTTCGGTGATTGCGATCGGATTTATTAAAGCAAAAACTCGAATTAAAGAAGATACTGTAATTGGTTTAGTATTCACAGGTTTTTTTGCGTTGGGGTTAGTGCTGGTCTCTAAAATTAGAAGCACCATTGATTTAACGCATATTTTATTTGGTAATGTCTTAGGAATTTCTGATTCTGATATTATTCAAACCATTATTATTAGTGTGATTACACTCGTTACCCTTGCAATTCTCCGCAAAGATTTGATTTTGTTTTGTTTTGATTCGACTCATGCCCGATCGATCGGTCTCAATACAACTTTTCTATATTACACATTACTATCATTACTATCACTTACCGCCGTGGCAGGGCTTCAGACAGTCGGTATTATTTTGGTAGTGGCGATGCTAGTCACTCCGGGTGCAACGGCTTATTTATTGAGCGATCGCTTTGATCACATGACATTAATTGCCATGGCTTTGGGTGTTTTTTCAAGTGTGATGGGCACTTACATTAGCTACCACATTGATGGTTCAACAGGCGGCTGCATTGTTGTAGTGCAGACTATCTTATTTGTTCTTGCAATGATTTTTGCACCTAAGCACGGCATTATTGCTCAGTCAAAAAATAGCGAGATAAACTATTAAAATTGGACTTTCGTTTCTTCATACCAATTAAATGCTCCTGACCTAGACAATACGCTATCTAAAAAACTTGATGCTATTCCAATAGTCATAGCAATCATTAGTTAATCCTATAGTTGACCCGTTGATTAATAAGAAAAGACTGATTATAGTGAGTGGCAACAGGTTTTAATTCAGAGCTTATCTTGAATGAACTTTGAATGGATTGTGTCATCAGTCAGGAGCGCAACTGTTATGCAGAATTTGTTGAATGTTAAGCCGATCGTATCGATTCAATCAGAGCTTCCGATCGATTCTAAATCCCTGATAACGTTAAATCAAAAAGGTCGTCACTTCCTTATTGTTAAAGCTCTGGAGACCATTCAAGATTTAATTGCAATCTCGTTGTGTGTGGGATTGTTTGCGGTGATGGTGTTGCAGTTGCGGGAGATTTTTACCTCGTTGCTTTCGACCTTACAGTTCCATGAGATTACAGCGGACATTTTATTCATTCTGATTTTGATGGAGCTGTTTCGACTGTTGATTATTTATCTTCAGGAGCAGCGGGTTTCGATCGGGGTTTCAGTCGAGGTTGCGATCGTTTCGGTGTTGAGAGAAGTCATTGTCCAAGGCGTATTGGAAGTGGAATGGCACCAAATGTTGGCAGCCTGTGCCTTTTTGATTTCGATGGCGGGATTGATGGTGGTACGAGTGTGGTTGCCACCGACTTTTGAGGGAGTGGATCCGGAAAGGCAAGTGTCCGCTAGGATGCGAGATAGTCATGAATCATGAGCATAACCATTGCGTATAAATTACGCACAAATAGTGCGATTCTTCTCAAGGCTTGAGAGCTGCCACTAAAATCTGCACGTCACAGCCCCAGTTAGGTTTTCGAGCCATCAACTAAAGCAACAGCACAGGTTTACGCATTGCCTTATCCGGCTGAATTTGCACTAATAACTCCGCCAAGGGAACAATG
The DNA here is from genome assembly GCA_026389365.1 of Cyanobacteriota bacterium. GTDB lineage: Bacteria > Cyanobacteriota > Cyanobacteriia > Leptolyngbyales > Leptolyngbyaceae > JAAFJU01. The sequence continues at coordinate 8,209 of JAPLHZ010000345.1, read as the reverse complement.
CGGACTTGCTGTTGTTGAACATTAACCTGATATAGCTGCTGATGGGTTGTATCTAAGGCCGTCAGCCAGCCGCTACGAGGATGGTAAGCGCCCGTGTCAATGTCTAGCCAACCGCTGCCGCCGACAACATTTCCCGGCATGACCCCAGAAAAGGTAAACGTAATGGTATGCCCAGTGATAATTAGCTTATCGGCAAAAAAGGGCTTAGAACTACGATGGAACTCGTCCCGAATCCAACAAAATTGTTGGGATGTCTGTTGAGCAATGGGCAAGTTGGGATTAACACCCGCATGAACCAACCACAAATCACCTAGGTCTAAATAGTTTGGCAATGTGCGAATCCAGTCTAAATGCTCAACCAATGATTCGACCGTCTCGTAGCTTGCCATTGTGGCGCGTCCGCCGCTGTATAGCCATGCCTGAAGCGCTGGTCCAGAGACTTGGCCGTTGGGAAAAGATTCAAGCAGCATTTGTTCGTGGTTGCCCATGACACAGGGATACTGGTTCGATCGCACGAATTCCACCACCTGAGCACTTTTCGGACCCCGATCGATCAGGTCGCCCAAAAAGTACACCTCATCTCCTTTGGATGGGGCAATGGTTTCCATGAGAAGCATCAGGCCATCGTAATGACCGTGGACATCTCCAATAACAATTCGCCGATTTGCACGTTGAGTCATTCCGATCGCTCTCTATACACACTACTCAAATCAACATCTCTTATCCATCCCCAGAAAATCTAGAAGATGAACATAGTCCCTACAGGAACTTGATAAAAAACAGATTTTTTGAACTTTATCGACCTAGTGCACTCAGAAAAGACTGTAATTCTGCAAAAACCGATCGTTTCTTCTGGCCCGTGCCCAAAGACGCTGCTACCAGATTATCAATTTTCTCTGAATCAGGCTTTAGTAATTCCTCCGCAATCACTTGCCAGGTGCCCTCCTTTTCAAGCCATACTTGCCAAGGGGTGGGATAAAACCGAGTTAGGGCGGTTTGGTCTTCGATCGGACGCAGGAAATAACAAGGTTCAATCGTGCTGAGGAAGCGTTCCCGTAAGGCTCTTCCCGCATAGCCAATGCCCACAATGCTCACGTCTTCTAAACGAGGTACCAGCAAGATTACCGGAACATCGCCCGCCTGATTGCAGAGTTGTTCAACGGCTCCCACTTCAACTGCCGTTGGCGACACGACGATATAGAGTTTGTCGTCTGTTGAAACATGTTCGATAGCCGCTGTGGTTTGCCGAGACCCCGCCACATCAATACTGCGAAACTGGAACGAAGACTCGGGCCAATTTTTTTTCGCCCAAGCCGCCGTCCCTGCATCAGTAAAAAATAGTTTTACTCCATCGCCCCATTCGGTGAATGCCTCACAAAACTGTTGGGCGATCGGCATGATCTTAAGTTCAGGGAAAAATATCTCCACCGATAATCTACTATAGCCCGCTCCCAGCGCAGATTTCGTTGAAGCTTGAGCCTGAACGATCGCATCCTCTAAAGAAGATGGGAGCTGCTGCATTAAGCTTGACGGGGCATTCGAGTCTGTCATAGAAGGCGCAAATTAGTAAGCGAATATCTCTTAAGTTTACCGGGATTGTTACTCACTCTAGCGTTTTTACAGTCAGCAACTGGGGCGGAGTTGCATCGGGTGGATAAAGCATATTCACCTCGACCGATCGGAGTTCACCGGGCTTTAGGGTCAAGGTTACTAGGGCATCTCCTTGCTGGCCGCGTCGCTGAATAATGTGAAAAAATTTATTTTGAGGCGCGTTGTTATCATCGGTGTAGCGCAATCGCAGGGTTCCCCGGAAGAATATTTTCGGCTCTGGCGGATTCATGAACAGCACTTGATTCCGGCTAATGTCCTGTTTAAGCGGCGTTTGAAGACTGACGGTGATGCGTTGAGGTTGGTTGGTTGTGTTGTGTAAGGGAAGCGTTAGGTTGTACTGGATGCCGTAGTTCCCATTGGCGAGATAGGCCGTATCTGGGTATCTCACCAGCATAGAGGCACTCTGCACTTGACCTGTAGCAAATGTTCCTCGCGGTAATGTGCTGATGGCGTAGGAAAAAGCTTGCCCCCGCTGCGGAATGTTCAACCGATCGTCTTGGTCAGCCAGAGTCGTACTCCATTGGGATCCTTTGGCAACTCCGGCAACGCGACCGTAGACCATCCGATCGCCCCATTTGTCCTGCTTATCCTTCAACGGTGTAGGGGCTTGATCGCGAGGGCCAGCCAGATTGGAGGTCAGTAAAAATCGTTGCCAATCTTCCAGAACCGGAATTCTCTCATTGCCACCCGCATCGCGCGGCGCATACATTGCCATGGAGGCCAGATAAACAGTACCGCTGCTAATCAGACGAATGAGGGTCGATCGGCCATTGCTGGTAGGAACAACGAGTCCGGCAGGAATCGGCAGATTTAGCAGCATTCGGCTTTCACCCGGAGCCAACGTCATGATGACGGGAAGCCATCCCTGGCGACGACCGCGTAACAGGTCGTTACTGACTCGGCTACCGGGACCGGAGTAAACAGTGCCGACCGGATCTTCAATGGAGTCGCTGAGATTGACAAACAACGCATCGGGTCGTGTTAGATAGCTAGCACCTTGTAGCACGGTGACGGTGACGCTCTCGGGGCTTGGGTTTTGGAGGAGGATGCCTTGAAAGAGAGATTTAATTTGTCCTGCGTTGGTGGCTTTACTGATGTGATGGGAAAATACGTCGAAGCGTCCCTTGAACCCGTAGTTCAAATGGGCGGTAGGAAAGGCCACTCCGGCATTAGAAAAGGTCGAAAGCAAAATGCCTTCATCCATCACCATTTCGGGACTGTTGCTGTTGAAAACGGGGATTTCGTCCAGTTGTCCAGAGAGCGATCGCACTTCTTGGACACTCAGCACTTCCCGTTGCGGTGGGAGGCTTTCTTGGGGCGGTAGGGTGTCTTGAGGCGGCAGACGATAGAGGACAGGTAATCTTGGAATGGGACTGCCGATCGGTGCGATCGTTGGTGGTGCAGTCGGCGCGACACTTGGCAAAGGCGTTGGCGCTACAGTGGGCAAGGGCGACTGTATGCGAGTTTGGGCAAGAGTTGGCAAGAACGGAAACATAATCACAAAAATAGCAGGTGTGAACGATCGACCAAGACGTTGAACTATGAAAGAGCCACCCATTACAAGAATAAATCTTACAAGAATAAATTGCAAAAATTCAAGTTATGAGAAACGCAGTTTTATGTAGAGCAGTCCTGCTAAAACTTTAGCCTCTGTGTGTTTAGTTTTATGCAGTTGTTTTTCAGTATTCTCTAAAAATTTATCTTTCTAGCAAGATTTGACCAACAAGCTCACGGAGGGTCTTTTTTTGTCGTCACGTTCATTAGATTTGAGGTACCTTACGGATGCCCTGTACGGATGCCAATACTGCGTCTTAAGGTTTATGCGTCACTACAAACTTAATCTTTTACCAACGATCGCTCTTCCTCTAGGATCTTTAATGGGATTCGCCTTAATGGGATTTTATTCAGGCCCAGCATTAGCGGCAGGATATTGTGACGGGGCGGCTATGAATGGGACGCTGCAAGGCAAACAAACCTGTAAATTTCCCAGTGGACTGCGCTATGAAGGCGAGCTGATGCGCGGGATGCGTCAAGGGCGCGGGATTGTGACTTATAAAGATGGGACGCGCTGTGAAGGGGTGTTTAACAAAAATGCACTGACAGGGAATGCAGTCTGTAAGTACAGTAGCGGCAATCGCTATGAGGGCGAGTTTGAGAATGATGTCCGTCAAGGGCGTGGGGTATTTTCCTATGCTAATGGGACGCGCTGTGAGGGGACGTTTAAGAATGATGCGATCGTAGGGGTTGGGATTTGTTTATTTCCGAGTGGCAATCGCTATGAAGGGAATTTTTGGCAAAATCAGCCGACAGGATTAGGGACGCTGAGTTATGCCAATGGTGTGAAATGTACGGGAAGTTTTCAGTTTGGACGATTGTTTGGAATGGTTAAATGTACTCTGGGTAATGGCGATCGGTATGAGGGGAACTTAAATAATGGACAGTTTGATGGTTTGGGAACCTACGCCTATAGCAATGGGACAAAGTTGGAAGGCGTGTGGAGAGAGGGACAGTTTTTGGGTCCGGTGCGGTGAAGTTGGAATGGTGAATTTAGAATTTGGATTAGATCAAAACCATTAGACCAAAAAGCGGTGATGATGGTTTAAATGATCTTCAATGAAGCTTGCAATGAAGTAGTAGCTATGATCGTAGTTAGGTTGGCGACGGATAATGAGTAGTTGTCCTGATGCGTGGCAGGCAGCTTCAAAGATTTCAGGTTTTAATTGAGTATCGATAAATCCATCTTTCATACCTTGATCAATCAGAATTGGATTTGGATGAGTGGTATGGCGGACCAGTTCAGTTGCGTCGTAGTCTGACCAAAGATTACGATCGTCTCCTAAATACCCACTAAAGGCTTTTTCACCCCAAGCACATTGACTAGGAGAACTAATGGGCGCAAAGGCCGAAACACTGCGATATTGATTTGGCGATCGTAAGGCACAAACTAATGCACCATGACCACCCATGGAATGCCCGCAAATACTTTGAATCGGCTCACCCTGATCAGATTTCAAAACTGGGAATGAATCTGTAATTAATTGGGGCAGTTCACGGCTGATATATGAATACATTTGATAATGCGATCGCCATGGATCGAGCAAGGCATCGACATAAAAACTCGCGCCAATGCCGAAGTCCCATTGATCGGCTTCATCCGGAATTCCGTTTCCCCGAGGACTGGTATCCGGTGCGACTAGAAGGATTCCAAGGTCTGCGGCAATCCGTTGTGCGCCTGCTTTGGCCATGAAATTTTCGTCGGTGCAGGTGAGTCCGGAAAGGAAATATAGAACAGGGACGGGCTGAGTTTTAGCTTGAGGTGGGATATAAACAGAGAACTTCATTTCACTATTACAGTAATTTGAGTTATGACTGTAAAACTCTGTAGTCCCACCAAACGAAGCTGATGACGATCGTAGATTTAGCATGATTTATAGTTATAGTTTAAAAAATTGTAATTTATGGGAATGTCAGGACAGTCCGAATACCTTCGCCTTTATGCATCAAATCAAAGGCTTCGTTAATTCGATCGATCGGCATAACATTAGTAATTAAATCATCAATATTAATTTTGCCGTCCATGTACCAATCTACAATTTTTGGCACATCTCGCCGTCCCTTTGCCCCGCCAAACGCCGTCCCCTTCCAAGTTCGTCCCGTCACAAGTTGAAATGGACGGGTGCTGATTTCCTTTCCGGCAGCAGCAACTCCGACAATCACACTCACTCCCCAACCCTTATGGCAGCATTCCAACGCTTGCCGCATTACATTGATATTACCAATACATTCAAAAGTATAGTCAGCACCACCTTTGGTTAAATCAACTAAATAAGCAACCAAGTCGCTGTCAATTTCGTGGGGATTGACATAGTGGGTCATGCCAAATTTTTCCGCGATCGATCGTTTGCTAGGATTAGTATCAACCCCAATGATTTGATTTGCGCCGACAAGTTTTGCACCTTGAATGACATTCAAACCAATGCCACCTAACCCAAAAACAATCACATTAGAACCGGGTTCAACTTTTGCTGTATTAATAACAGCCCCAATGCCCGTCGTCACGCCGCAGCCAATGTAACAGACCTTATCAAACGGGGCATCCGATCGGATTTTTGCCAATGCAATTTCAGGTACAACTGTATAATTCGCAAAGGTTGATGTGCCCATGTAATGATGGAGCTTCTGACCATTGAAGGAAAAACGGCTGCTGCCGTCGGGCATGAGTCCCTGGCCTTGGGTGATGCGAATGGACTGACAGAGATTGGTTTTGGGATTAAGACAATATTCGCATTCACGACATTCAGGAATATAGAGCGGAATCACATGATCGCCCGCTTTCAAGGATTTAACATCTGGCCCAACGTCCACAACAATGCCCGCACCTTCATGTCCCAATATTGCGGGAAATAACCCTTCTGGGTCATTGCCAGACATTGTGAATGCATCCGTATGACAAACTCCCGTGGCCTTTATTTCAACTAATACTTCCCCCGATCGTGGTCCGTCGAGTTGAACCGTTTCGATTGACAGCGGTTTACCTGCTTCAAAAGCTACAGCAGCTTTAACATCCATGATAATTCCTTAAATTAAGGCACTTGGTATGATAATACAGCAGTTCAATATTAAAAAAATAAATGAATAAACTCTATCGGAAATTGAGATGGTAATGTTAATTATCAAGCCGTAAAGTTTGCTAAGTCAACGAGGGTGTTGAATCAAACCTTAGGTAATGAACACCAATTGCCGGAGCGAACCCCTTCAAAGCTGGAAACGGTCCTGACGGCATGTCCCAGTTTAGCGTTCATCATGGATGGCACCGAGCGCCCGATGAATCGCCCGAAGGACAAAGCAGACCGAACGACGTATTACAGTGGCAAGAAACAACAGTCCGGACAGTTTTGGTGGTCTGTGGTCGAGCGAACGACACCAATTTAAGCCGCTATCGTTCTTTGTCAGAGCGGACAATGCGGCGAAATCTGAATGCAGGGATTGGATTTGAATCGGTGAATAGTCATGTGATAAAGACCCACGGAAGTGGAGATGAGGTCCAGCTTCTCGTGGTGGCCGCAACATTTAATGAAAAAAGTGGTCGCTATAAGCCCAATCTAGATCGATTCTATAGGCCTTGCAGCTAGCTGGTTTTCTTCATTTTCTGGCAGAAAGCGGTTTTGCTAGGTAGGCAGGCTCTACCACTGATCGCAGAGTAACGGCTTCCTTCAAAGCCAAGTATCACGGGAAAAGATATCAAATGGGTTCTATAATGGCAAGAGCGGTCAAGTAGAGAAAGGCTTGGAGTGGTCGGTGCTGGCTTGGGTCGATCTGCAACAGAATATGGCTTACGCACGATCGGCCCAGCTTCCGGAAGCTGGGCTATCAGAACGCACTAAAGCCGCCGCCCTAGAGCATAAAGTCTGTGGCAATCGGGTCAATTTCTATCTGGGTCATCTGGCCGATTGCCAAACCTATGTGCCCGAACGCGTGCAGTATGTATTGGCGGATAGTTTCTACAGCAAACGGAAATGGGTAGAGGGAGTTGTGAAACTCGGGTGGAATTCCATTGGAAAACTGCGCCAAGATGCCAACCTGAACTAGTTGGACCAAGGCCCGCGTCGCGATGCAAGACAATATACCGGACTGGTGGATAGCCAATGGCGCAATATTGATGCCCTAGATACCCATGTCAATGCCAGTCTAACAGCCCTAAATTTAGCGAAGGTGACAATCCGAAAAGAAGCTTCAGTCGAGGGAGAATCTAGGGCGGAAGTGGTTTCATTTTCGATTGCATCGTTCAAACGAAACGCGCTCAATGAGCATTTATTAGACTTATTTATCATCATGTTTGGGTTGGACTCGACTTTGATTAAATTAAACCCAAACCACCAAAAGCTCCTAGAATACGGCTCTCTCAGAGCTTGACCAACCTGAAATTTATCTGGACTGTTGTTATAGAGATTTTCATGTTTGTTCAGATCGAATTAGTCTTAATATATTAATAAACATTATCGGAAATTGTTTTTTAGAGATTCAAAGCCTTGCTAGGCAAGGGCTGTAAATTCGCAAAACCCTATTTCCGATTAAGTCTAATGATTATATTCTATTTTTAAGCCGTAGTAAAACACTAAATAGGATTTTAAAATATGGAATGATTATTTTATCATTTTGTTACTTTAAATCCATCTCTTAATGACCTACCTCTAAGTTGCAATTTTTTGTTGTAATATGGGGTGCATGGGAACGAACTATTCCAGCACTGGTCTTGATCTGATTGTAGAAGTTTATATATAGATTCATCACCAATTTCAAATGATATGGTTTCAATGCGAGGGTAATCTATAGGCAAAATTAAAAAATCTGTATTCTTAGATGCTGAGTACAAATATTCAAGTCTTTTCATTGGCCTATAAAGGGATAACCCAATGAAAAGGGAAATCGTAAATAATTTTAGCATTTTACTTTGTAGAATTTTTGGTTCTCCCAGAATTCCCGTGGAGGACGCTAGATGTGGTTTGAAGGCAATTGACAATCCTAGGGAATTTAGGTTGCTGGAAATCGCGTATACCCATTAAGGTCGAGAGTGAGGCGTTGAAAGAGACGATTCACA
>JAPLHZ010000183.1 GCA_026389365.1 Cyanobacteriota bacterium | reverse complement strand
GTCGGAAATTTGTTTTAATTGAGTGATGAGGGACATGGACTGACCAACGATTACAATATCAGTCCATCCTCATTTTCTTAGCACTGAATGATATAAATCTAGGCCCATTTATTTTATTTCCCTAGTATGAAACCACCCTGCCTTCACAAGGGAACTAGGGGGATCGAGCGCTTTTGCTTATTTCAACAGCACTTTTAACGATCGCACCTCGGCTAAGTTGCCAGACAACACAATGCCTCGATCGTTGGCGGCGAGATGGCGGAGGATTTTGTAAATCGCCTCTACTTGGTCAGGCATTTTAGCTTTAATGGCCAGATCCATCAGACCGATCGGAGCCGTTTCCGTGCGAAGAATGGTCATTACCTGACTCTGCAAATCCAGCACCATTGCCGCTGCTTTTTTGCCCGCTTCCACACCGGGTTGATGATAGGCATTCACATTGACCAGATAGCCGTACAACCCGACCGCTCGCTCATACAAGGCAATTAATGCACCCACCGTTTGCGCTGTGACTTCATTAATCGTGACGGTAATCGAATCGCGATCGTTCTCGTACAGCGCTGCCCGAGTGCCCTGAATTAACCCCGACAAATAGTCGCCGCTGGTTACGCCTGGATCCACTTCGATCGAATTTCCCGATCGATCTTTCAACACTTCAATGAAGGTTAGGAAGAAATTTGATACGCCTTCTCGCAGTTGTTGAACGTAGGCATGTTGATCCGTTGAGCCTTTGTTGCCATAAACTGCAATGCCCTGATAGACCAACTCGCCATCGAGGTCATACTGTTTACCAATAGACTCCATCACCAACTGCTGAAGATAACGGCTGAACAGTAGCAAACTGTCTTTATAAGGCAGCACCACCATATCTTTTTTACCGCGCCCCTCCCCAGAGAAATACCAGCTCATGGCCAATAAAGCGGCTGGATTTGTTTTTACATCCTCGACTCGGGTCGCAATATCCATCTCGCAAGCGCCCGCCAACATGCCCCGAATATCGATGCCTTGGAGTGCCGCCGGCACTAGCCCGACGGGAGATAATTCAGAGGTCCGACCTCCCACCCAGTCATACATTGGGAATATGGCCAGCCAGCCGCCACCTTTCGCCACGCCATCAAGCTGACTGCCTTCCATGGTGATAGCCACAGCATATTCTGAAAATTTTAGCCCCGCTTTCATGTAAGCATTCTGGACTTCCAACATTCCATTACGGGCTTCTGGAGTGCCGCCGGATTTGGAAATGGTCAAGACTAATGTGCTGTTCAGCCGATCGCCCAACCTCGCCAATACCCGATCAATGCCAGCGGGATCAGTATTATCGACGAAATGAATTTGCATGGGTGGCAGATCCGGCGACAACGCTTCTGCGACAAATTGCGGGCCAAGTGCCGATCCGCCGATGCCAATTGACAACACGTCGGTAAACTTTGCTGCCGTTGGAGGCTTGATGGCTCCGCTATGAATTTTGGTGACAAAGGTTTCAATTCGATCGATCGCATCCACAATTTCAGCCTTCATTTCCGGCGTTGGGGCCAAGTGGGGCGCTCTAAGCCAGTAGTGCCCGACCATTCGATTTTCGTCTGGGTTGGCGATCGCCCCGGCTTCTAGTGCGGCCATCTCACGGAATGCGTGATCAAACTTTGGCTGCATCTCCGCGACAAAGCTAGAGTCAAACTTCATCCGGCTCACGTCTAGATAAAACGAGAGTCCCTCATGGTAGTAGAGCCAGTCTTGATAGCGGTCCCAAAGTACAGTTGCGTTCATAATTTTAAATACTCCTCTTTGAATCCACGTCCAGTGTATTCGGGGTCTAGCCTAGCGGGAATCGAAACGTGAGAAACTATAAGGAACGTGCAAAAATCAACAATTCCTGACAATTTGCTCGCGCCATTCTAATCGCCACTGTGATTCTGATATTGTTCACATTTTTAGAGCGGAGGTTTGGGTAACACCCGTACAAATTTAATAATTTCCCCCGTAACTTCAATACAGACCAGATGCTCTTCTAAGGTAAAACGATAAAAAATCTGCGTTGTGCCTAGGGGCCGAAAGTCGGGTAGATATTGCAAATGCTTTGTCTCAAGAAAATCACTAAACACAAATTGGCGGATCCGATCGCGAACTTCGCGAGTTGAAATAAGTTTTAAGTCCATTATGAACGATCGTTCATAGCGAACCTCTAAGGCAGACGGAGACAGTAGGCCGCCTCGACCTGGAATAACGGGAGTGGCTGTCATGGTGCGTCATCAAAAAGGGAAGTAGACAAAGGTTCGGTCAAAATAGCTAGGGCTTCTTCCCGAGAAAACAAGTCTCCGGGCTTGAAGTTTTCCTTGGCTGACTCCACTGCACTCATCATGTATGAATCATAAAACTGGGTCTGCATTAAGACCCACATAGTCCGGAGTTCGTCATCCGTGAGACGATTTAATAAATTGTGAGCACGATCGCGCAGAGCTTCCATATACCATGCCACAGAGCGATAAAAATGGTGAGCAGTTACAGGCTAGAATGCGCAAGGATTACGTGAATTTCACGGGGTCACCATGATAAGGTACGCCTTAGTCGATTGGTCTTCTCAAATTATAACGATTTCCTCGGGTCGCCAATGTTTAGTTATCTATTCTCCTTTGATGCGGGAATTCTGACCTACGTTTCATTCCTCATCACAAATATTGCCATTTACGCCATGCTTGGGCTGGGTCTCAACCTTCAGTGGGGCTTTACCGGGTTGATTAATTTTGGGGTGGCGGGGTTTGTGGCCGTGGGGGCTTATGCGACGGTGGTGTTGAGTATGACGGGGTTGCCGCTGTTTGTTTCGATGGTGGCGGGTGGATTGGTAGCGGCGATTTTTGGGTTGGGGTTGGGGATTGCGACCTTACGATTGCGAGAAGATTATTTGGCGATCGTGACGATCGGAGCGGCAGAGCTGGTTCGGTTGGTGGTTAATAATGAATCATTGGTGGATGGAAAACCGGGTGCGATCGGAATTAATGGTTTCCCGTTGCCCTTGGCTAATTTTCGTCCAGACATTTTTACGCGGTATGGCATGGTGCTGATGTTGACCGGGGTGTTTGGGTTGGCGCTGTGGAAGTTGGGTCATTGGTGTCGGAGGCGATTGGTGTCGGTACGGGAATCGAAGAATAAAGTGTGGCTGACGGCGGTGACAGTAGTGGGGGCTTTGGTTCTGGTACGGGCAGATGTGGTGACGACGATCGCGATGTTGAATTTTAAAGACAATCAAGTGGTGAATGGTCTTTTATTTTGTTCAGTGTTGATGGCGGCGTTGGTGTTTTTGTTGGTGGAGACGTTGGTCCGATCGCCTTGGGGACGAGTGCTGAAGGCGATTCGTGAGGATGAGGAAGTGGCGAAGGCATTAGGCAAAAATGTGTTTTCGTATAAGCTTCAGTCGTTGATGATTGGCGGGTTTATTACGGGAATTGCGGGGGCGTTTTATGCTTGGCAACAGAGCAATGTTTACCCGGATAATTTCAAGTCTGATTTGACCTTTAATGTGTGGATTCTGATGGTTTTAGGCGGGGCGGGAAGTAATCCTGGGGTTGCGATCGGTGCGGCTATTTTCTGGATTTACACAACATTAACGCGGGATTTAAGTAAGCTGTTACCCATGGTTCCCACGTCCCAAATCGATGCGTTTCGGATGGTGTTTATCGGTCTATTGCTAATTGGATTAATGGTGTGGCGGCCTCAAGGGTTGTTAGGTAATCGTGATGAGTTGACCTTGGGAAAATAGGTTTACGTTTTTAGAGTTATTTTTATTTTTTAGGGTTAGGAAGAGCGATGTCTGCAATTTTATCGGCAACGGGATTAGTCAAATCATTTGGAGGGGTGCAGGCGGTGGATCGGGCAGATCTCGAAGTGATCTCTGGCAGCATTACTGGACTGATTGGGCCGAATGGAGCGGGGAAAACGACATTTTTTAATTTGCTTTCTAATTTCATTACGCCTGATGACGGAATTGTGCAGTTTAAGGGCGATCGGATTGATAAACTTCAACCCCATCGGATTGCCCGTAAAGGCATGGTGAGGACGTTTCAAGTGGCCCGTGCGCTGTCTCGACTATCGGTGTTAGAAAATCTTTTGCTTGCGACTCAAAACCAAACGGGTGAGACCTTTTGGAATGTCTGGACTCAGCCGAAACGCATTGCACTAGAGGAGAAACAAGCACGCGATCGGGCCATGGAAATTTTAGATTCTATTGGCTTGATTCAAAAGGCGAATGACTATGCGGGCGGATTATCGGGCGGACAACGAAAGCTCTTAGAAATTGGTCGTGCCATGATGACAAAACCTGAACTAATTTTATTAGATGAACCTGCTGCTGGCGTAAATCCAACGTTGATTAATCAGATTTGTGACTATATCCAATATTGGAATCGTCAAGGCGTTTCATTTTTGATTATTGAACATAATATGGATGTAATTATGGGGCTATGCGATCGGGTTTGGGTATTGGCAGAAGGTCGAAATTTGGCCGTGGGAACTCCCGAAGAAATTCAGACTAACGATAAAGTTTTGGAAGCGTATTTGGGTGCGTAGTGGACTAGTGAGACGATTCCCGTTTCAGGAGGCTGCGCTACGTTGGTGTGTTCTATGATTTGTGATAGCCAAGGGATTTGTAATGGTTTCAGTTGCGGCTCAATCTGATTCGATATAGCGATCGTTTTTAGGAAGGAGTGCGATCGCCGCACTAAACTAAAATGCCAGCCATTTGCCGCACTTGCTCAACCCAACCCTTCGCCATCGTCACAATCTCCGATCGCTTTCCATCATCACCCCAAACCTCAGCCCAATCAAAATGCCAGCGAGACAATTGCCGCTGCATCTGAGCCAATTCGTAGGCATTATCCACATCCAAATCGATCGCCGTTAACTCCAAAAAAGACTTACATTCCCGCACCAAATCCAAAACCTCATCTCCACAAGCTCCTGTCTGCCCCAAATCTGCCATTTGCAAAAATCCCTGCGCCAATCGTTCCAGCCGAACCGACAGCCGTTCACAACGAAATTTAAGCTCAGACTCATTCCAGTTATTCATACCGCCCCCAATCGTTTATAAATTATCGTTTGAACCGATCGACGAATATCTGAATCAAGAATCCGCATCGATCGATTTTGCCGAGGCCGCAGATTCACCATTGATTCATAGAAAATATCTTGGGAAATTGGATTCCAACTCGCACCCCATAGATCTTCCTGCTGACTGCCATCCTTCAATAATGCAGTTTCACAATCAAAATGCATCTCCCCACCACCTGCCAAAATCTGAAAGCGAATATCAACGACAGTTTTAATATAGAAACGATTTGCTTGAAGCATATCAAGAACCTGTTCACGCGTTGCGGGTTGATCTCGCAAGATATGAATAATCAATCAATCCCCTCAAACTCTCAGACTCCACTAATACAACTAGTTTAGGGACGAGCCAAAAAATATCACCCCAGTCACGCTGGGATAATTGTAATATAGCTATAGCCAGTGAAGTTAGGACGCAGCAAGAGCAAGAACGGAGTCTATAGCATCATGAAGATTAGGTGAATCCCTTAGGAGTTTACGGATACGAGATTTTAGCCAAGCCCAACAGTTTTCAATACGGTTAAGGTCT
>JAPLHZ010000147.1 GCA_026389365.1 Cyanobacteriota bacterium | reverse complement strand
CCTTAACCGTATTGAAAACTGTTGGGCTTGGCTGAAATCTCGTATCCGTAAACTCCTAAGGGATTCACCTAATCTTCATGATGCTATAGACTCCGTTCTTGCTCTTGCTGCGTCCTAACTTCACTGGCTATAGCTATATCACGGGAAAAGATATCAAATGGGTTCTATAAAGCATGACTAAGCGATTCCATACTCCAGCGACCAAGTTTTTGATTGGTTATAAAGCGGTGAGTACGCTTCTTTTATTTTGCTTTACCCTAGTGCTACTGTTTACTTGGCGACGGTATGAAATATTGTCTGACTATGCAGACGAAGCTCATGGACGAGCGGTGACAATAGTCTTGTCGCGAGTGTTGAATGCTCAGCCGAGAAGTTTACAATTTGGCTCGATCGCAATGTTTTTATATGGAATGTTGGCGGGCGTTGAGGCTGTTGGGTTGTGGTTTCATAAAACTTGGGCAGAAGCATTAGTATTGATTACGGTGGCGCTGAGTTTGCCGATCGAAGTCTTTGAGTTAGCGCATCATATGACCGGAATTAAATGGCTGATTTTTGTGATTAATATTGTGATTTTTTGGTATGTGCTGAGTCAATTTAGAGCCAATATTGCAAAGCATAATTAAGTTATCTATCTATCTTATATTTCGATCGTCCTGACTTTGTGATCGTATTAGGTATGGCAAATATAAGAACCATAGGGGGTTCGGATATTGCGATCGAAAATAAATTTGGATCAAACTAGGGAACTAGAATTCAACTCATAGTTCCCCTTCACTTTGGCATAGCCTGCCCGGAAGGGCGTAGGGGATTTAGGGGGATCGGGCTTTTTGATATGAACGATGGCCCTAAATATCGTTCTAACTTTGGTGAAAAAACCTCGTAAATTAGCGTCAACGGCTGACCATGATGCCAAAACAAATAGTGTCGTCCCCAGAATGGCCCAGGATGACCGAAGGCTTGGGAAATTTCGTCTGAATGTCCGTAGTATAATCCCTGAACATCGCGGTACAGCTCAGTTCTCAGTTTTGCAAGGCTGGCCCAAACGGGGAGCGATCGATTTTCTAAATATTCGTCAACATGGCTTTGTTCCCACCAAGAGGTCGCGTAGGCCGTACGCTCGCCGCCATTGGTCAGCCAAACTTGACGACGGACGCGGGGGCCGGGAACTTTAAAAATTTGAGCCGGGGCGCGATCGTCAGACTCCCCGACACTAGACATGTCAATTAAGTCAATCAGCGTCGGTTCACCCGTCAATAACTGAAGATAACGCGTTGGGGAACCGTCACCAAGCAGCATCATCTGCCAAGCGGGGGCAAGTTGCTCGTGGGGCAAACCTGACTGGACTTGACGATCGTCGCCTTGCCAAAGTGGACTGAGCAAATGCCAAGAGTTAGGAAAAATTAAGGGAGTGACAGTCAAGGCGATCACGGAAGGTAACAGTTTGTTACTTTTTATGATAGCGCGATCGTCCTGACTGAGGCTTAAGCCGTAACTAGAGATTATCCATTTGTTTTTTTAGGGCTTCCAGTTCCGCATCCGCATCCGCGTTCACTCCGGCTGGAGTGCCAGTAATTCGTGGGGTTGCTGCCGCTGCCGATCCGCCCAGCATTTGAGCTTTCATGGCCTCAAGTTCCGCATCCACATTGCTCCCACCTTCTAGCGCTGCAAACTGAGCTTCGAGACCTGCGCTGCCAAGTTCTGCCGCCGCCATGGATCGGGATTCAAGTTGAAGAACCTTATCCTCCATCCGCTCAAAGGCGGCCATAGCGCTGCCCGTATTGCTACTGTTGATGACAGATTGAAGCTGTTCGTTCGCTTTGGCTGCCGCTGCACGCGCTTTTAGCATGTCTTTTTTGGTCTTTGCTTCGGAGATTTTGCTCTCCATTGCGACCAGATTTTTTCTCAGGCTATCCACTTGAACGCTTTGGGCATCCAGTTGGGCCTTAAGAGATGCGGCGGCATCAGCAAAACTTTTCTTGCGGACGAGGGCTTCACGGGCAAGATTTTCATCGCCTTTCTGTAATGCAAGCTGGGCGCGAGATTGCCAAGTACCAGATTCAGTCAGATTTTTTTCGTACTGGAGCTGACTGCGTTTTTGGGTTGCGATCGCCCCGGCCACCGCCGTTTTCATATTGATCAGGTCTTCCTGCATATCCATGAGCGCCTGGTCCAGAATCTTCTCTGGATCCTCAGCTTTGCTCACCATGTCATTGACATTTGCCCGAACCAGGCGGCTCACACGATCGAACAGGGCCATAATCTCTTCCTTGCTACTTTGTGTAGCCTTTAGTTTAACCGTTCTTCCCTAGTCTAGAAAGTTCTGAGGAAAACGAACAGAGAAATCTTCAAGTTTTTGGATGGGGATTCCAGAATTTTAGCTATCGGATTTCCCCAAAATTGCGAACCCCGCAGAATTGATCAATCCTGTGGGGTTTAATTCGTTAATTGATAGTGGCTAAATTAGTAGGCATTGTTGAAGGTGAGGGGAGATGCCAAACGCAAGCCTAAGTCTGATTCGGTATTGACAACCACAACTTCAGACTTGTTCTGACCATTGATCAACAAGCCCCCCACAGCACCCGCTGCGGTTCCGATTAAGATGTTCCCCCAGCCGATTTGACGGTTTCCGGTGACGGCGGAGATAATTGCACCCGCACCTGCACCCACGGCTGCACCCGTCAAAATTGAGGTTGTATTGAGGCCTTTGCTGATGGTTTCTTTGCGGGTAATTAAATCAGAAGTTGCATCCAGCATCATGCTGCTGCCATTGGGAAGAACCAAAGTGCGGACATAGAAACGAGTGCCTTTTTCTTCCTTACCATTGAGGGTGATACTAGCTGGACGAAATTCCCCTTCTACGGTGCTTCCCGCTGGAATCAACAACCGATTATCACCAGAACGAATGTTGTTGGAGATATTCAATGTGGCTACCATTTTCTCATCAGGAGCCAAAACAATTTTGGGAGCCTTCACATAATTTGCAGGGATGACGGCACCTGATGCAATCCGAATCGATCGGTTAAAGACAGCCGGACGAGAGACGTTGTATTGGCCGGGGCGCACTTGAGCCTCAACTCGAAGCGTGGCAAGGGGCACCAAACCTGTAGTCGCTACGCCCAATGCGAGAGCAAATGCGGCAGATGAACGGGGAGCGAGGGATTGAATAAGTTTCATAATAAGTCTTGAATTCCTGTGTGAGTGCTGAACCTGCATCTCTTGACCTCTTACATTTTCAAAAGGTTCCCAGAACGATCGGCAACGATCGCCACATCTTGGTCTAGATTGCTACAGGCATCTACAAGCCCATCCACCCCATCCACAATCCAAATCTTCGTTCCCAGCGCGTCGGCGACCGCCTGAACCGTCATATCGTCTAGGAACAGGGTCGAATGCAGCTTAATCATCAACGACGGCAACAAAATTCCATCGCCCAAGTTTTGCCCCTTCAGCGCGCTCACGATATCTTGGCCCGTAATCAGACCCGTGACGGAAATTTCTTGGCCCCAATAGTTACTATTTAATGCCGCTAACGTTATGGTCAGATTTTCGACCGCATTGAGCCGATCGACGATCGGTTGAAAGGCCTGTTCGACGGCATTCCCGACAATCCAAGTCAGGCGCGTGGGCTGGGGAATGGCGATCGGGAGATCTTCGGCTGCATTATCAAATTCTTTGAGAAACAACCGAATCGAGCCGACTCCGTTCCCAATTTGCGGATAATCTTCATAGTGCTGCTCTAGGGGAACGGGTTGTTGGGCAATCAGAAACCATTCATCCGCTAGCCAAGCAAAGGTGGAGCCTATTGTCTCTTGAAATTTCTGTTGCAGAGCTTGAACTTGGGCAATTGTTTCGATCGCTTTTTCTTTCGACACTGGAACAAGTGCATCTTCATCAGGCCGAAAGCGCGTCAACCCCACGGGTACAACGGCGGCTGAAATGACGGCAGGGAAATCGCCTTGATGGAATTTGGCCAGATCTTCTAGGGTTTTGGTCAGCTGTTCGCCATCGTTAATTCCAGGACAGACGACGACTTGGGCGTGAATTTGTAATTCGTGATCTTGGAACCATTGCAGTTGTTGGAGCAGCAGTCCCGCACGGGGATTTTTTAAGAGGCGCGATCGGACTTCGCCGTCTGTGGCATGGACAGAGACATAAAGCGGTGATAAACGCATGGCCGCAATGCGATCCCATTCCCGATCGGGCAAATTTGTCAGTGTCAGATAACTGCCATATAAAAAGCTCAGTCGATAGTCGTCGTCCTTGAAGTACAAGCTTTCGCGTTTACCGGGGGGCTGTTGATCGATGAAGCAAAACGGGCAACGGTTTGTACATTGAATCAATGCGTCAAAGAGTGCGGTCTCAAACTCAAGGCCCAAATCTTCGTCGTAGTCCTTCTCAATTTCAACGGTGTGGGTCAACCCTTTGGCATCCAGCACTTCAAGTTCCAGAAATTCATCCGCACAGAAAAACTGATAGTCAATCAAATCCCTCGGCTGCTGACCGTTCACCGATACGATCGCATCGCCAATTCCAAACCCAATTTCTTCTGCGATCGATTCTGGCAGGACGCGAGAAATTTTGGCAGGGCTGAGCATGGGAAACACTAGAAATAAACGACATCAAAATCCAAAAAGCTGCACCCGAATCACGATTTTCACCGCAGATTACAGTTACAGCCTATTAGTCTAGCAAATTCAATTCACTCTACAGTCCAAAATCATCTACCAATTTGGTCCACTGTGCATCAACCACTTGGCTTCGGACGTGAGACAAATGCCGCCAAAACGTTTGACGATCGGATAAATTTCCGACAAAACCGCCAGTTCTTGACTCTCATCACACACCGCCAGTACGTAGTCATTGCAAGCGCCATCCACATCCATATCGCAGGCCGTCGTGCCTCGATCGCCTTTGCCGCTAACGTTTCGTAAAATGCTGTAACCTTTTACACCCAATCGATCGAGGGTTTCTAGAACCTTTCGTAATTCCACAGAAGGAACGATAATTTCAAGCCGTTTTACCGTTTTTAAGTTGGCTGTTGTAATCGGTACGATCGGTAAACTCATAATTTAAGTTGCTCCCCAGAGCTTTTTAATAATTTCAAAATAAATCGGAATCCCTACCACGATGTTAAAGGGAAACGTCAAGGCCAGCGCCATAGAAATGTAAAGACTCGGATTAGCCTCCGGCACCGACATTCGCATCGCAGCCGGAACCGCAATATAAGAGGCACTTGCACAAAGAACGGCAAACAGAAGCGCATTGCCTTGAGACATGCCAATCACCGCCGCACAGAGAATCCCAATCATCGCATTAAAAACAGGCATGAATACCGAAAATAACACCGGAAACACACCAGCCCGAGTCAAATCTCCCAACCGTTTTGCCGACACCAGCCCCATATCCAACAGGAAAAACACCAAAACCCCGTAGAACATATCTTCGACAAAGGGCTTCATTTTTGTCCAGCCTGATTCTCCGGTCCAGTAACCCGCGCACAAGCTAATCACCAGCAAAAGCACAGAGCCATTCAGAAAGGCTTCCCGCAGCACTTCGCCCCAGGAAAAGTCAGAATCTTCAGATTTTCGAGGTGCATAAAGCCTGACCAATAGCAGCCCAACCACAATGGCAGGGGATTCCATCAAAGCCAACGCCGCAATCATATGGCCACCAAAGTCAACATTGAGCTTGCTTAAAAATGACGTGGCCGTCACAAAGGTAACAGCGCTAATGGATCCATAGGTAGCCGCGATCGCCGCTGCATTGTAGGCATCAAACTTAATTCTCAGCACCAAAAAGGCATACACCGGAACTAAGCAAGCCATCGCTACCGACGTAAGCAACGTGAGGACAATTTCGGATGTAAAGCCGCTTTCCATGACCTCATGTCCGCCCTTAAACCCGATGGCGAGTAGGAGATAGAGGGAAAACAATTTTGGCAGAGGCTTGGGAATCTCAAGATCGGACTTCACAAGGGTCGCAATCATACCCCCGAAGAAAAACAGAACCGGAGGATTCAGAATATTAGTCAGAATAGAACTCGAATTCATCGAACAACCCTAAACACATCACACTAAATCAGACTAGACGAATCGAATTCAGTTGATAGTATCAGTCGATTGATCCCATGGTTGAGTTTGTGTCAGAAATTTTAATTTAGGATTTTGTTCTTCAGTTTTCAGGCGTCAGTTTTCAGGCGTTACTCTTCACTCATCAACAACCGACCGCGACGTTTGCGGGCTTCCATGGCGCGTTCCAGCATCGTCAACATTCCAGGGGAGTCATTTTCAAGCTGCAACAGTAGGCGTTCCCCCTCTTCCACATCACCGGGATCCTCTCCGGTTTCCATGACAGTCTGTAATCGAGGTAGGGCAAGTTCGTCCACGAGTTGAACTAGGCTGTAAAGGCACCGATTAAATTGGCGTTCGGTCAAAAGTGCATCTTCGAGGGGGAACTCAATAATGGCGCGAATTTCCCCGTCCGAGGGATCATATTCCCATTGGAGCATTTTGGTTTCCCAGGAAATGCAGAGCATCGTTTGAAGGATGGCGGTTTTGTGGGGATGGTCTTTGACGTTGGTGAGGACACGGGGGGCATAGATTTCAAAGAATTCACCGTCTTCGTCCAACTGAATCACGATTAAAAATTGATTTAAATTTTCGGCGTAGACTCCCGTGATGATGCGATTTTCATCGGCTTCCACTCTATATTTCCAGCCCTTCTTGTCTAAGTAGCCTTTTATTTGTTGGAGAGTTGCTGCCATGGATAGTTCCTACTTCGATGAAAGAGAAGTGCCGTAAAAATTCGTCGTGATTATGGTAGCTCTAATTGCCAGATCTGCCGATGACAAGTTGTCATTCAACGGGTGATATGGACTCTTAATGCTTGCTCGATTTGCTGATACAGACGATCGGTGCTTTGGGAGTTATCGAGGATAACGTTAGCAGCATCACATTTCACTTGAATATCAAGTTGTGCCTCAATGCGCAAATTTGCTTCGGCTTGGGTCAACCCCGATCGATCGCAAAGTCGTTGGAGTTGCTGTTCCCGATGGCAGTATATCACCCAAATTTCGTCTACGAGTTCGGTCATTGAAGTCTCAAACAGTAGAGGAACAATCCAAAAAACAGGAAACCTGACAGGTTGACGAGAATGAAGGCTGGAACGTTCCTGTTGGTGGTCTTGAATAACTGGATTGCCTTGAATGAGCCGATCGCTATCCTGTTGCATCCGAAATCTGACTTCGGGGTGAATTTGAGCATTCAGCCAAGTGCGATCGTCGGGTTGCGAGAAAATAATTTGGCCAAGTTTGGCGCGATCGAGGCTTTGGTCTGGCAATAAAATTTCGGGACCATAGCGTCGGGTTATGGCATTGAGAATGGGGGTTCCGATCGCGACTGCATTTCGGGCATAAACATCAGCATCAAGAATTGTTAAACCATAGTAAGTTTCGAGTCGGTTTGAGACGGTGGTTTTTCCCATGGCAATGCCGCCGGTAATACCAATTATTCGAGAAGTCATTGAATTTATAAAGTAACTTCTGCTATTTTACGGGTTTTAGGGCTGGATTAACGTCTCTCAATTTAGGTTAATGACGAAACCGATCGTTACATCCTACAATGTAGAAATACTCTCTACAAAAGTCCTATGGCTCAGACTCTAGCTATTTCCAAAGCCATGACCACAATGGCTCAAGTTCAGGCTAGATTTCCGATCGAATATGCTACTGGTCGTTCAAATTTTAAAATCTTTAGCCAATTAATCCCCCTAACGTTATTCAAGAAAGTTATTGCGCCAATCGATCGAATTCCTGCCAACACAACAACATCGATCGGGGGATATGAAAACAGCCTTTCCATTTACCGCCTTTCAAATTAAGAAGCACTTCACCCTGGCGGTTTAAATAGCCAAACCATTCCAGATGATCGGGATCTTTAAACTTAGACCAAGTATAGTCATGGACTTTTTCATACCAATCCCAACATTCCGATCGGCCCGTCAATCTAAACCCCATAGACAAGGCCACCAACGTCTCAACATGCACCCACCAGAGCTTTTGATCCCATTCAAGTTGCTGGGGCGGATGGCCATCAGAATCCATAAAATAATACAATCCGCCATAGTCTGAATCCCAAGCAAAATTTAAAATATTTAATACAACATCGATCGCTTTATTGATCAAATCCCGATCGCCATTGCGATTTGCAATATCCATAATGAACCACATTGCCTCAATACCATGACCGGGATTAATCAATCGTCCATCAAAACAATCTAAATGCGATCCATCTGGCAGTACATTCTCAAACATCAATCCCCGATCGCGATCAAGAAAATCGGTCATTACTTCTGTTACTGTTGCATCTAGTACTTGATCTAGTGTTATCTTTGGCAACAACCAATCCATTTCTAAAGTAAGGTTTGCCAGTATCATCGGTACAGCTAATGATTTGAGCGATCGGGTTCCGGGATAAGCTTTGTTATAGTTGCCTTTGGGATTATCTTTACGTCGAAGTACATTGTTATAGGCTTGCAATGCTACATCTTTAGCCCAGTCTTCACCGGATGCCAGCGCATATTGACTGAAGGCCATGGCTGCGAAACAATCTGAAAATATATTGTAGGGTTGGGTTAATGGATTGCCCGATCGATCGAGGGAGAAATACCAATTGCCTTCTGCATCACGGCCTTTATTCGCCAGAAACATTGCGCCATGCTTTGCAATTTCTAACCAATTCTGATTCTTTTCAACGCGATGGTATAGTACTGAAAATATCCAAACTTGTCGATTTTGTAACCAAACAAATTTATCAGTATCAAATACCCGGCCCGTGCGATCGAGACAGGTAAAGTATCCGCCATAGTCACGATCGATCGAATGGGTTTCCCAAAAAGGAACTACATTATCAAATAATGTTGATTTATAGAGTTGAGCAAGTTGTTTAAAGCGGGGTTTAAGATCAGAATTCATTGTGAAATACCTATGTTTTAAAAGCCTTACTTGAAAACTGATTTAAAAATTGTCCCCGGTGCCCGAGATGAGACCGTTCCATCCCATCCCAATCCTGCTAGAAAGGCATCTGCATTCAACGTTTCCACAATATCCACACCCCATTCATTCACAATATCCACACCCCATTCATTCATCTGAAGTGCATCCGGTGAATCACTGATCGGCGGTGTAGATTTCAAGCCACCCAATGCCAAAATTTCAGGAAATTTAGTACTTGCTGTCAACCTACTCCGCCGCGCACTCGCCAATGCCTGCACATACCGATCGCCCATTTGAGCAGGCGTAAACTGGTTTTCTTCAAACCGCACTTCCACAACCCAATGAGTATGGTCCACCAAGCGACAAGCTCCACAATCCTCTAATGCCTGCACAAATACATCCGTAAAGGCGATCCTGGATAACGCAGGAATGGCAGCATCGGCAATATCAAAATTGTGAGAGAGAAGCATTCGTGTCCTAGTCATTGCGTCTTGAACCCTACATATATCTATAAAATAGTACTGCTTTGCGCGCCTTGATGAGAAATTACTGGAATTACTATGCACCATGAAATTGTAATTGTTGGGGCTGGAATGGCCGGATTAATCTGTGGGAAAACCCTGCAAGATTCTGGGCGAGAAGTGGTGGTGATTGATAAGTCACGGGGATTGGGTGGACGACTTGCAACCCGCAGATTAGCAAATACCCACGCAGATCACGGCGTATGCTATCTCAAACCTAAGGGCAACAGGTTCAAGGCATTCATTCAAGATTTAGTCGATCGCAATGTTGTCAGCCTGTGGAGCGATCGGTTACATACCCTGAATGCCGAGGGTGAATTGCTGCTTGATGCGAATCCCAGTGCGCGATATGCTGCGCCAAACGGTGCGACTGCGATCGCTAAAGATCTCGCTAAAGGCTTAACAGTCGAGCTTGGTCAGGTGATTAATGCGATTCGTCCGATCGATCAAGGCTGGCAACTCACTAGTCAAAATCCCGACTTTGATCTGACGGCTTCTGTAGTAATTCTGGCAATTCCCGCACCACAAGCCTTACCACTCGTACAAATGATTGCAAATTTTGAATTTATACAACAAATCGAAGATGTAACCTTCGCACCATCTCTCACGGCGATCGCGGCCTATGCTCCAGAACTCCGATCGCAATTCGCAGCCACAAATTTACGCGGTGTTACCTGTGACGACAAAATTCTTGGCTGGATTGGCTTCGACGATACGAAACAACTCAATCCAACTCAACCGACAATCATCATTCAAAGCAATGCTAAATTTGCAAGCGCTCATTTTGATTCAACCGATTTACCTGCAATAGCTCAACAATTATGCGATCGGGCCGCTGAGGTTTTGGCTCTTCCCCCGATCGCGACTCCCGAATTACTCCAAATTCAACGCTGGAAATATGCATTTGCAGTTAATCCAATCACCGCCCCCGTTCTAGCCGCCACAACCAGGGCACCGCTGTTTTGTATAGGCGATTGGTGCGGAGGGAATCGAGTCGAAAACGCCTTTTTGTCGGGGTTAGCCATGGCCGAACGATTGGGTTAAATTGACTTCGCTAAATCAAAAAATCACAAGACTGTGCGATCGCCTCCTTCAGCAACCGATCGTACTCCTTTTTCTTCACCACCACCGCCCCAAAGCGTTCCAAATGCGGATTCATCATCTGCACATCAAACAACTTAAATTCCTGCCGCCGTAAATGCTCCACCAGCTTCACCATCGCCACCTTCGAGCCTTCAGGAATATTAAAAAACATGGACTCCCCAATAAACAGGCCTCGAATCGACAACCCCAAAATCCCACCCGCCAGCTTATCCCCTTGCCAGGTCTCAAAACTATGCGCCCAGCCTTCCTGATGCAACCGCCCGTAAATTCCCTTCAACTCATCTGAAATCCAAGTCTCTGGCCGATCGGCACAGCCTTCCACCACTGCTTCAAAGGCCGTGTTAACCCGAACTTCAAACCGATTTTGATTCAAGGCACGGCGCAACGATGTGGGAAAGCGAAAGCGATCGTCCAAGGGCATCAACGTTCGTTCACGGCTGCTGTACCAATTCAGGCCAACATCGGGATCGTTCTCCATCAAAAAATATCCCTGAGCATAGTTCTCAACGATCGATCGGACATCCATGTTTAAGGGAGAAGCCATGGGGAAATGTAGGTAAAAATCTTTAAGCTTCGTAATTTATCATCATTTCCCAACAGAGGTTGATTGTATAGTTTGAGAAGCAATGCTAACGAAGGAGACGGGGAGCGCAAAATGTCCGACTTGAAGCTAGATTCCTCAATGGACCCAATTCCGTCAATTACGCTAGAAATGGCCAAAAATCCTGAGCAGGAAGGGCTGTGGCTCCAAGAACGGCTTCAGCGTTTTTTGGATGAGCAATTTATTCCTGAAGCGGTTAATGGCAAAATAGCCAAACGTGCAGCCCAAATTTTTGTCCGGCAGCGAATGGAAGGTGAGAATGATCTGATTACATTGGTGCTAGCTCTCGTGATGGAACTTGAAGCCTACGATTTTTCTGAGAGCTTTTTTGGCAATTTTTCAGTTGCCAATGCAGTTGGAGAATTGGTCTTGGAAAGTTTGGGAATCAGCGATCGATGCTGCGGTCAATAGGGTAATACATTAATAAAACTACGTTCATAAAAACGATAAAAAATAAGAGTCTAGACTGAAGTGAACATGTCTAGGCTCTTATTTCCCATCTCAAATCAGTAGATAAGGGGTCTACTACCAGCTGGATTTGACAACACCGGGCAATAAGCCTTGATGGGCCATTTCGCGCAGAACGTTACGGGATAGACCGAAATCACGATAGAAACCGTGGGGACGACCTGTCATCCAACAACGGTTCTTCACACGCACACGGGCGCTGTTACGAGGAAGCTGTTGAATCTTGCGATGGATTTCAATCTTATCGTCAAGGTCAGTTGCTTTTTTGAATGCGTCTTTAAGTGCAGTACGCTCAACCGCGTATTTTGCAACTATCCGTTTGCGCTTCTCTTCGCGCTCAATCATTGCCTTCTTAGCCATGAGACCTTGTTGCCCTGTAAAAAATTTATATCATTTAGCATTGTAGCCCACAGAGTCAACTTTACGAACTAGGCTTCGTGACTTTCGATCGTACAGCTTTCGCTTTCGCTTTGGTTTTCGCTCTAGCTTTAGTTGCAGCGTTTCGAGCAGCGATCTGGGTAGTACTGGACTTACGATCGAGTTCTTTTTTCCGATCGACAGATCCCGCCGACGGACAGAGCGGTGTGAGTTCGCAAATCTCACACAATGGCTTGCGAGCATCACAGACCTCGCGACCATGATAAATCAAGTGAATCGACGTAGTTTCCCATTCATCCTGAGGAAAAAGCTTCATCAAGTCGCGCTCAATTTTCACCGCATCTTGGTGCTTGGTGAAGCCGAGACGATTGGCCAGCCGCGTGACGTGGGTATCCACGGTGAAGCCCAAGTTGACACCATAGCCATTAGATGAGACAACGTTGGCGGTTTTTCGGGCGACACCAGGCAAACTAGTCAGGTCTTCCATGGTTCGTGGGACTTCGCCGCCAAAGACTTCGATAATTCGCTGACAGGCGGCCCGAATATTTTTGGCTTTGTTGTGATAGAACCCGGTGGATTTAACGTAGGTTTCCAGTTCGAGCAGGTCAGCTTCGGCAAAAGCGAGGGCATCGGGGTAACGATCGAATAGGGCCGGGGTGACTTTATTAACCCGTTCGTCGGTGCATTGGGCGGCCAAGATGGTAGCGATCATCAGTTGCAGCGGCCCGTCGAAGTTAAGAGAGCATTCGGCGTTGGGATACAGCCGTTTGATGATTTCGAGGGTAACGATCGCTCGTTGTTTCTTAGTTGGTTTGCGGGCTGGGCTAGCGATGCTTGGGGTTTCGGGCATAGGATTACGGATTAGATCCTCCTGTTCGGCATTAGAGGAGGTTTGAAAGTTCTTTAGTTGCTACCGAAAGACCCGATCCCCCTAGCCCCTACGCCCTTTGTTTGCGCAACGCTCCGCGAACGGGCAGGCTGCGCCACAAAAAAGGGGGGAACTAGAATTCTGGTCTTAGTCCCCCTTTTTAAGGGTAGGGCTGATTCTCTTAAAAGAGAGAAACTGCTGAATCCCTGCAAGTTCGTTGAAAATCAAAATATGAACAACGTAACAGTGCAGGTTTAAGGATTTCTTTTGAGTAAAGAATCAGCCCTACTTTTTAAGGGGGATTTAGGGGGATCGGGTCTCAATCGTCACGACCTTGGACTTCTCGGCCCCCTTCTTATTCGAGAGAACGGGAGTTGGAACTAGGGGGTTACGATTGCTACTCTTGAATCACTGTTGGATCCAGTTGGCTGTGTCGCGGATAATCAGAATTACACCGAGGCTGAGCAACAAGACCAACCCGGTCTGCATGAAGCTTTCTTCGATCCGTTTTGGCATGGGCTTACCCCGAATCGCTTCTAAAATAATGAACAGCAATTGACCACCATCAAGGGCCGGCAGCGGCAGAATATTCATCACGGCCAGATTCACGCTGATTAATGTCGTGAATCCAAATAGATATTTCCAATCTTGCTGGGCAATCTTCGCCCCTTGACGGACGATTTCCACAGGCCCAGCGACTTGCTTGGAGGTGGCAGAAAAGTTGGTGATTAATTTCCCAAACCCTTCAACGGTCTGGCTGACATTACGGTTGAGTTCTTTACCCGCTAGGACTAGACCTGCGATCGGGTTGCTGGGATGCTGAAACTCAATTCTGGCATTCGGGGCCAGCATAATCCCAATTTTACCTTTACCATCCGCATTGGCCGGCGTAAGGTTGATGTCCAAATTTTCAGTGCCACGCTGAATATTGAGGGCGATCGATTTTTCAGGGCTGTCTTCGATTTGAGTCTTAAGAATTCCCACAACAGTTTGGTTGCCGGGAAGCTCAAGGCCATTCACTCTAAGCACGATGTCACCTTGTTTTAAGCCCGCTGTCTGCGCTACTGAGTCCTTAATGATTTCCTGCAAAATCACACCCGGCGCAAAGCCAAGCTGGGGAAAGCCGACGGTGAAGACTTGGGTGGTGAGGACGAAATAGGCGAACAAAAGATTGGCAATTACGCCCGCACTGATAACGATCGCTCGGTCCATAACTGGACGATTGCGTAGAAGATTGGGATCGTTGGGGTCAATGTCGCTATCTGGATCGTCGTCGGGGAATCCAACAAATCCGCCCAATGGCAACGCCCGTAGCGCATATTCCGTCTGTGAACCTTGGTATTTCCAAATCACCGGACCGAACCCAATGGAAAAACGATTGGCATAGATTCCTTGAAGTCGTGCTGCTAGAAAATGTCCTAGCTCATGCACAAAAATCAAAAGTGCGAGAATCAGAATTATCTGCAATACGGGCATAGGATCTCAGGTTTGGCGGAGTAGTCTTCTTATTCTAAACGACGTTGAGGTGCAAGGAGTGCGATAATACTGAGCCGCTGATCTAGGTCAGTCGTAGACTATCGCCCCATTGGAGTCATCTGATCATGTCGAAGCCCCTACCCAAAGTTATTTTACGCAACGAAAAAGCTGAAGCGGTGAAGCGGTTTCATCCATGGATTTTTTCGGGGGCGATCGCAAATGCCGATCGTGACATTGACGATGGCGATTTGGTCCAAGTCGAGGATCAACGGGGGAATTTTCTGGCGATCGGCCATTTCAATTCCAACAATATTGCTGTCAAGGTTCTGTCATTTCAGAAATTTAAAGACGTTGAAAGCTGTTTTCTACGCAAAGTCAAGGCAGCCTATGACATGCGGAAGGTGATCGGTTTAGC
The DNA here is from genome assembly GCA_026389365.1 of Cyanobacteriota bacterium. Taxonomy (GTDB): domain Bacteria; phylum Cyanobacteriota; class Cyanobacteriia; order Leptolyngbyales; family Leptolyngbyaceae; genus JAAFJU01. The sequence goes on along the minus strand of JAPLHZ010000147.1, from coordinate 7,735 downwards.
TGAAAGTACGGAGACTAATTGCTATCGATTAATCAATGCCGAGGGCGACGGACTACCGGGATTGGTGATTGATTGGTATAACGGGACCGCCGTGGTGTTAGCCTATTCCATTGCCATGTACCGATCGCGGGAATTGCTCGTCGATTGTTTAAAGGAAGTGTATGGCGATCGCTTGCACGCGGTATATGACAAAAGTGCGTCGGTTTTACCTAAGAGCTTCACCGCAAATTCGACCATGCGAAATGAATACATTTATGGCAGTCGGCGGATGGATACGGTGCTTGAATATGGTCATGAGTTTATTGTCGATTGGGAAACGGGGCAAAAAACGGGGTTCTTTATCGATCAACGTGAACATCGTCATCAACTTGCCCAATACGTAAAAGATAAATCAGTACTGAATACATTTTGCTATTCTGGGGGCTTTTCAGTCTATGCCGTAAAAGCAGGTGCATCCCTGGTTCATTCCTTGGATTCATCCGTAAAAGCTATGGATTGGACCACTCAAAATGTGGCCTTAAATAATCCCCATAATGTTGAACATAAGAGTATTACGGGAGATGTGTTTGACTATTTGATTGGCTGCGAGCAAGAGTATGACGTAATTATTCTAGATCCGCCTGCATTTGCAAAAAATCAATCGGCCAGACATGCTGCCGTCATGGCTTACAAGCGGTTGAACTATGAAGCGATCGCTCAAGTAAAACCGGGCGGCATTGTTATGACATTCTCTTGTTCTCAAGTGGTTACGCCTGATTTGTTTAAGGGTGCCGTGGTGGCGGGAGCAATTGAGTCGGGACGATCGGTTCAAATCCTCAATCATTTAACCCAACCAGCGGATCATCCGACGAGTTTATATCACCCAGAAGGATTGTATTTAAAAGGCTTGGTATTACGCGTCGGGTAATTGAGTTTACGATCGTCTAAGATTTGGTCATTAGATTAGTCTGATCTAAATCTAAAGAAGATACTAAAAAGCCGGGTTGGAATAATTACTCCTAACCCGGCTTTTAACTGAACTCTATTAATGAACTGTCTTACTTCACAATGGTAATCGGATGGTCAATCTCGTTTAACTCAGGAGCCATCGCAACGCGAATCAAAGGACTGGTATTAGATGCGATTGTTGGCAGAGCTGTCCTTGCATTTTGTGCAATCTGAACTGCTGTCGCATCATAAGTTTGTGTAATCAGTTTTGGATAGAACCCAATCCCAATAATCGGCAACATTAACGACGCTGCAATAAACAGTTCCCGTGGTTTCATGTCTAGGAAAATTTGTCCTTCAACGGCTTTTCCTTCTTTGCCGTAGAACATTTCCCGCAGCATCGACAGTAGATACATGGGAGTAATAATTAAGCCGACTGCTGCCAATAACACAATAATGGTTTTAAAACTGGTCGCATATATTTCACTATTTGCAAAGCCCAAGAACACCATCAATTCACCGACAAATCCACTCATTCCCGGTAATGCCAATGAAGCCATAGAAGCAATGGTAAACAGTGCAAAGGTAGACGGCATTTTCTTGCCCAGCCCACCCATTTCGTCCATGTTCAACGTGTGGGTCCGATCGTATGTAACCCCCGCCAAGAAGAACATCACCGACGCAATCAACCCATGAGACACCATTTGTAGCATCGCGCCACTCATACCCAAGTCAGTAAACGACGCAACACCCAGCAGCACAAATCCCATGTGGGAAATGGACGAGTAGGCCATGCGGCGTTTCAGATTACGCTGTGCAAACGAGGCCAATGCGCCATAGACAATGTTAACCACACCCAACACGGCTAAAACAGGCGCGAAATAGGCATGAGCATTAGGCAGCATTTCTACATTCATCCGAATCAAGGCATATCCGCCCATCTTCAAGAGAACCCCAGCCAAAATCATCGACACTGGAGCGGAAGCCTCACCATGGGCATCGGGGAGCCAAGTGTGCAACGGAAACACCGATAGCTTAACGCCATAGGCAATCAGCAATCCCGCGTACATCAGCAGTTCAAAGCCCAAGCTATAATCCTTCAGGCCTAACTGCGTCAAATCAAAGGTCAACGCCCCGCCGCCATAAAAAGCCATTGACAAGGCTGCAATCAGAATAAAAATCGAAGCGCCTGCTGTGTAGAGAATAAACTTAGTTGCAGCATACCGTCGCTTCGGACCGCCCCAAATTGCAATCAATAAGTAAACCGGAACGAGTTCTAGTTCCCAAATCAGAAAAAATTGAATTAAATCTTGTGCACAAAATACCCCAATCTGGGCGCTGTACATCACCAGCATTAGAAAGTAGAACAATCGGGGCTTTTCCTTGACCTGCCAACCTGCCAAAATCGATAGCGTAGTCACAAGTCCCGTCAATACCACTAGCGGCATCGACAATCCATCGATCGCTAGGGACCAATTGACCCCCAACTGAGGCAACCAGGTGACGCTCTCGGCCAATTGATAGCCCGCTTCCGAAAAATCATAATGCTTCCAGAGCGCATAGAGCGACAGCGCAAAGTCAGCCAGCCCAACCCCCAACGCGTACCAACGAACGGTACGTCCATCTTTATCGGGAATTATCGTAATGAAGAGAGCGGCTGCAAGAGGCAGCATGATAATGGTCGAAAGCCAGGGAAACGATGTCGTCACTGATGTAACCTACTGAAATTGATTTAGACGCCAAGTGATGTGAAATGTGATGAATAGATTGAAACAGCGAATCTAGTGGGTCACAGCCCCTAGTAGTTCATTGCTTCAAAACTCTCATTTAGGCTATCCGTATCGGCTTTATCCATAAAGTCAAGTAGGAATAATTACCTATTGCACTATATTACCCGACTATGAACTTAAGTAAACCTTAAGAATCTAACCATTAATACTTATGACCATAGAGTGACCTCAATCAAGCTCAATAGTCCGCATAAACAGAGCTATCACTGGAGGTGACCATCAACTCTAGAAAAAATTCCTCGGTTTCTGACCTCCTCACTTCTACAGAAATAATAACGATCTTTTGTAAACTTAACACAGATTTACAATGCGATTTCCATGAAATTATCGTGAAAAAATATTTTTTGGTGCAGAACTTGGGCTAGGTAAGGATTTTGTCACGGTAATTTTTGCTGTGGAGTTGCGATCGGTAGGCTTTGTGGGTGCTGTTTGTGGTCTAGAAGATGATAGATGGAATCGATATTCTGGGCGTTCCAAGTAATCCATCCTATCGGATGTGTTAATTATCTCTTTCCATGCAATTTATTTAGGGGCGATAGTCCTTGACAAACCCTGAGCAGATAGCCGATTTGGCCGTAACTATAAACCAAATTTTCAAAAACTAGACCGTTCGCCCTTGCGTTGACTTTTGGCATTAATTGGCCTTGAAGTGTAAACTTCACTGATTTGTAGAGTCCACGCAATAACCGTTCACTACCCCGTCTGAGTTGACCGAATCCAGCTTCTCCAGCGAGTTGCTCTCGGTAGCATTCGCTAATGCCTTGCCACCAGCCGCGCTCTAGAAACCAACTGCGCTTGACGCGTTCTGGAGCGACGTGATGACCCGCGATCGCGTTGGGTAAGTATGTGACATTCCAGCCGGACTGAAGGGCCAGATTGGTCATATGGAGTTCTTCGTTAGACAAAAGATTTTTGCCGACGCGTCCCAGATTGAGATCGAAGCCGCCCACTTGGTCTAGAAAAGTTCGACGCATGGCGTAGTTCAGTCCCCGTGGGGTTAGGCCAGGTTGGTCAATTTTCACGGGTTGATCGCCAAGGTCATAGAAGCCAAGATTTCCAGAAAGATTTTCCGAGAGCCATTCCGGTTTGGCACACTCCCAAATTAGGGTGACTTTACCGCCAGATATTGCGAGTTTTGGGTCTTGGGCGTAGGCTTCGATGAAGGTCTGAAGCCATTGAGGTGAGGCGATCGCGTCGTCGTCTAAATAGGCAATCAAGGGGGATGTTGCAAGCTGTGCGCCAGTATTTCGGGCAATCGATAGACCCACTTTGACTTCGTAATGATACCGAACACGAGGATTATCTAAATAGGACTCGGCAACTTCGGCGGTACGATCGGTGGATGCGTTGTCGATGATCAGTATTTCGTAATTTTCGCAGGTTTGAATCAGTAGACTCTCGATCGCTTTGGCTAGGTAACGATCGCGGTTGTGGGTGCAGATAATGGCAGAGATGTGAGATTGGGGCTGAAACGGTGCTGGTAGGGTGGCTGACATGGTGAAATGCGTGGGGGTGGCTAGGGCAAATTTTTTCCATCCTAGTCTTTCAGTTGACTATGCAGCCTCACGAGATCTTCGGAGAAACGGGTCAGGTGGGTTTCTAAATCGGCCTGTCGGATCAGTAGTTGACGCAATTTGTGATGACGTGCGATCGCCATGCTGACGGCGGGGACTTGATCTGAAGGGCAGGGATAGCTCCAAAGTTGGCCATCGGGATTAATGCCACAAAGGCGATAGTTAGAGGGGACGGAATGAATGTCTTCGGGTTGAATTTTCCCAGTCTGGAGTTTTTCAACGAAATTCACCAATTCACTGATGTCCGCATGACGAAAGGCTTGGGTCTCATCTTGTTGGGATGAGGTCCCGAGAGATTCAAGCCAGCCATCGAGAATGGCACCTTCTAAGTAAATATTTTGGATAGTTTGAACTATTGTGGCGAGTTCTTGTTGCCAGGTGGTAACGATCGTTAGCATGTCTTGCAATAACGAGGCGGCCAAGGCTGGGTTTGGGGCGTTGCGATGAGGGGTGAGGCTGACGCTTTTGGGTTTTGGTAGATGAATGTCTTGGAGTTCGAGTTTGGGGAATTTTTGAACCCGATCGTCATTGTTCTCGAGATCTGCTTTTTGATCCAAGGGTGGGTTTGGAGCTTTGGCCGAGAGAATGTCGAAGGATAATGATGGGGTGGTTCGAGAGTTTGGAGAGATGTTAGCCTGTGACGATCGGGATGATAAGCCAGTTGATGATGATCTGATTGTTGGGTCTAACCGATTGGAGATCAACCCACTGTCCGAAACGGGCTGTTCCAGAGTTCTTAGGGTTTGTTCAATGCGTTTGATACCAGTTTTCATAGCGGTTAGGTTGGTCGGAATGTTCTATTCTATACGCTGCTTGGGAATTTGCACGTCTTGAGAGAATGTTTGAGTAAATTGTGAGGGATAGGAATGATGGGGCAAGTGATTTTGGTGACGGGGGCGGCGCGATCGGGTAAGAGTGAATGGGCAGAACGGCTAGCATCGGAGTCGGGAAAACAGATTGTGTATGTGGCGACGGCGCAGAGATATGAGGGCGATTTGGATTGGGATGCACGAATTGATCAACACATTACGCGTCGTCCGGGGAGTTGGCGATCGTTGGAAGTCCCGTTTGATTTAGGGGGGGCGATCGGCTTAGGCATTGAGAATGAATGTTTTTTAATTGATTCTTTGGGAAGTTGGGTTGGAAATGGGTTGGAAATGAATGAAGCGGATTGGCGATCGGGTTGTGATTGTTTGATTTCTAGTGTTGAGTCTAGTAGTGCAAGTTTGATTTTTGTCTCTGAGGAGACGGGCTGGGGAGTGATTCCGGCTTATCCGACGGGGCGGTTATTTCGCGATCGGTTGGGGCGATTGGTTCGGGAGTTGGGGCAGGTGGCAGATCAGACATTTTTGGTGGTGGCGGGGTTTGCTGTGGATGTGCAGAAGATTGGGGTGGCGATCGATCGGCAGTAACGGTCGCTGGGGCGGATCGTCAAATTCGACAACCCAATATGAAGGCGTAGTCCCGGCGAATCTTGTATCTCGCGACTACAATCGTTTTGTGCTGAATCTGGGAGCCTTGCCCGTGGATGCCGATGTATTTAAAACGGGCGCTGAATTAGAAATTGAGATTACCGCCTAGCGATCGCGTGGATCACGATCGACCCGAAAGACCATCGACTGGTCTGGGACGATGTATTAGCAACATGACGAAGAGGTGAGCAAAAAGAACGATCGAATCCATGAATCGATCGTTCTTTCAATTGCATCATAAATGGTTCAAGACCATAAGTGACTCAAGGCTGACTAAGGCTTAGGTACCGCAACGCGATTCCCAGGCACCACTTGGTTCTGATAAGAGAACACTTCCCGACTCCGGGGATCGACAAAGACCTTCACCCACTGGACATCGTTGTTGCCGTTGGCTGCATTACTACCCGGAGTCTGGACGCGGGTGAAATTTTCCAACCGTCTACCCGTAGCGTCTAGGAAGGGCTTATCAACCCGTTGGTAGTGAGAGTCACCATGCACATAGGCCACAGGCTTACGGAACGCAATGACTTCTGTCCGAAGTGCCAGTAGATAGTCCTTGTAACCATCGGGTGATTTGATCGGACCAGCAGGGTCGGATGCGGGTAGATTATCAGTCTGCGCTAAAGTTTTCGGATCGCGCAAGGGCGCACGCGTAACATCGCTCAAATCCCAGCCAGGATCCGCTTGAGTAATGATCATAACAGCGGCTGAATTGCGTGATTTAGCCGCTGCAAATGACGCTTTCATCCAGGCAATATTCGCGTTATTGCGAGCTGTGTACTCATCTTTATCAGGAGCCGTATCGCAGAGATTGTTACACGAACCCTGAACGTTCAGCGTCAAATAAGTAACATTACCGACCGACCAGCGGCGGTTTTCAACATAAATCGGCTGGACCTCTTGTTTCAGGCGACGTTGCCCCTGGGAATAGGGGGTACTAAAAAAGATTTGTCGTTCGCGGTTCAGTCGTTCTAGAGAGTTGAAGCCTCCATTGGAAGGCCAATCGCAGTCCACCCAATCATTGTCGCCCGGTGTAAACATGGCGGGAGCTTTCAGCAAATTTAAGTAATCGAGTGACTGCTTATAAAGCTCATCGCTACAACTAGTGGGGGTGACGGATCCGACAGTAGAATTACCCGCTTTAAAGTCACCATCAAACACACTGAAGGCGAGGTCTTGCGAATTCATGTCCGCGATCAAGTTAGGAACGCCCGTCTGTGCCTGCACGTCGGAATAGGGAAGGTCGCCCCAAAGACCGATCGCATAGGTGCCAGACTGTCGCTCATTGCGCTCATTGGCTGATGCCAACGGAAGGGTTGTGGATAGAATCGGCAACGCTAGGGCAAGCAGTCCGATCGATCGTTCCGATCGCGATCGGGTGAGGCGCAGCAAAATCGACGGCGTAATAAGCTTCGTCATTGGATAGCCTCAGCAATAGATTGTTTTCGGGAAATTTTTAACCTAGTAGAGTGTCAAGGAATTATTGACGGATAAAGGCGATGCAATTTAATCAGTTGACTTTACAAGAGAGAGAATTCCTGCGATTTTCCCAAGCCGAGATTTCCTGAATCAAAAGCTGTTTATCAGGAATACGACGGTCGAGACATTGGCGATTTAAAACACTCAACTCAATTTCAGCCATATTGAGCCATTAGTATTCTGAATTTAGCTCATTAGACTAATTTCCGATAGCATCTATTAATCAATAGTCCGGACAGTTTTTAAATTGTGAGCTGAAACCCGCATTCTGCCGTTGGAACAAGCATTAGTTCAGAGGCTGGAACCCGCATTCTACCGTTGCCAATCAAAAACTGTCCGGAGTGTTTATTAATTAGACATTAAAGGAAATAGTGAGTACTAATTATGTTGAATAAATGATTGATGTGCAAACTACATTTCTCTCATTTATTCTCTTTCTTATCCATCTCTATTCAACTTCTTCTCTAGATTAGGCTGATTTTAGGCATTTAAT
>JAPLHZ010000195.1 GCA_026389365.1 Cyanobacteriota bacterium | reverse complement strand
TGTTAAAAAGCAGTGCCTGTATTCAGTTTATTATCCTGACTTTTCTTCGTTTAAGTTAGCTATCTCTAATTGTCTTGAGATGTCTCATACTACTCACAAACAAGAATTAGATTCCTTATTAACTTTGCGCTTTCAGTCTTTAAAAACATTAAGTCTATTCCCTGTTAAGGTATATCTTTGAAAGCTTAAATTTATTTTGTCAAGAAACTGACCAATTCGATCGATCGCCATCTTCAAAACCTCTACCTCATGTACCAGTGCAAACCGCACATAGCCTTCACCCGCTTCTCCAAAACCAATCCCAGGCGATACAATCACACCTGTTGCTTCCATTAAATCAATACAAAATTTCATCGACTGTTGTGAATAGTATTCATTCACTCGATCGGGAATTTTTGTCCAAATATACATAGCCGCATCCGGCATCGCAACCTCCCAACCGATCGAACCCATCCCACTTGCAAAGGCGATCGATCGTTTTCTAAAAATTTCTACAGTATTACGAACATCATGTTGCGAACCTGTTAGGGCTAAACTTGCCCCATTCAAAATTCCGCGATATTGATTAAAATCCACCGTAGATTTGATTTGACGTAATGCTTGAATGAGTTGGGGATTACCGATCGCAAATCCAATGCGAAACCCGCCCATATTATAGCTTTTAGACAATGTAAACAATTCAATAGAACAGGATTTATTTAAATCAGCTTGGAATACTGAAGGAGCCGAAGCATTGGTAAATACCAAATCAACATAAGGGAAGTCATGAACCAAAACCAAATTATGATTTTGGCAAAACTCTACGGCATCCTGGAAAAAAGAAAGCGGCGCGATCGCCCCGGTTGGATTGTGAGGATAGCTGAGAACCATCATGCGAGAACGGTTTAAAATATCTGGGGGAATGTCTTGAAATATGGGAAGAAAATTTGTTTCAGCCGTAATAGGCATTGCATAAATGTGCCCGCCTGCAAGATGAACTCCGCCGGAATGGGATGGATAGCCAGGATCGAGAAGTAATGCATAGTCTCCCGGATTTAATATCGCCAAGGGTAAATGTGCTGTACCTTCTTGAGAACCAATCAGCGGAAGTACTTCAGTTTCAGGATCGATCGTAATTCCAAATTTCTTCTCATACCATTTCGCCGCCACCTGACGAAAATCTTGCGTGCCATTAAAAAGTAAATAGCCGTGAGTACTGGGGTCTTGGAGCGAATTTGCGATCGTATTTAAAATATCAGGACTGGTGGGTAAATCTGATGACCCGAGGGACAGATCAATCACAGGTAAGCCAGATTGTTTAACATGAGCTTTAGCCCGATCGATGTCGGCGAAAACGTTCTGTTGCAAGGGCGTGATGCGATCGGCAAATTGCATAGTAAACACGAAGATGTAATTGTAGAGATGTATTGCGCGGAGGATTTGGTATTAGAATAAACCTAATCCTCGCCAGAATCACCATGCCTAGCAAAAGAAAATTTGTACTAGATTGGCTCAGCCCAATCAAACCCTTGACATTTATCCTGCTGCTCGGACTAACGGCTTGTGGGGCCGAGACCGAAGGTGAAGTGACAGGCGGCGGGCAACAACGCAATCGGATGGGTGTTGTGCAGGCGCGTGGGGAGTTGCAATGTGGCGTGAGTGGGGAATTGCCGGGGTTCAGTTTTGTGCAGCCCAATGGGGACTATGTGGGACTGGATGTGGATATTTGTCGGGCGATCGCAGCGGCGATGTTTAATGATGCAAAAGCGGTAGAATTTCGGAATTTGAATGCAAAGGAACGATTCACTGCCGTCCAAACCGGGGAAATTGATATTCTTAGTCGCAATACCACTTGGAGCATGAGCCGCGATACCTCCGTGGGACTGGAATTTGGCCCTGTGGTGTTCTACGACAGTCAAGCCATTATGGTGCGTAAGGGTGAAAAAATCGAGAAGCTAGAAGATCTAAGAAACAAATCAATCTGTATTCAAATTGGAACGACGACTGAACAGAATTTAACAGATCAAATGCGGAAACGGGGGATTCCGTTTAAACCGATCGTCTTTGAAGAAATTAATACTGTTTTTAGTGCCTATTCAGAAGGTCGCTGCGAAGGGGTTACAGCCGATCGATCGCAATTAATTTCTCGCCGTACCAAGCTCGCCAAACCTGATGCTCATATAGTCTTGGCCGAAGCCCTCTCTAAAGAACCTCTAGCGCCCGCTGTGGCGGATGGTGATTCGCGCTGGCAGGATTTAATTAAATGGACAATCTATGGTCTAATTGAAGCCGAAGAACTGGGAATCACCTCTCAGAATATTGATCAGCAATTACAGAGTAAGGATCCAACAGTACGTCGGCTGTTGGGCGTTGAGGGAGATTTAGGTAAAGGATTGGGATTATCTAATGATTTTGTGGTGCGAATGATTCGGCAGGTGGGAAATTATGGGGAGATTTACGATCGAAACCTCGGTAGTAAAACGCCACTTAGTTTGCCTCGGGGCCAGAATGATTTGTGGAACAAAGGTGGCCTGATGTATTCGCCACCATTTCGCTAAATTTAGTCAATTCATTCACTAATCCAGTCTATTGGTAAATTAGTGAATTGCTAAATTAGTGAATTGCTAATGTTGGGTCATGTCAATAGGTGAAGAAAATAGTATATGAAAATATGGAATAACTTAGTTTTCTTTTGAGATGAATTTAGCTTGTGATGGATAAAGATGTGATGGATGAAGACATTTCTGAATTTAACGACAATGAAAACACCCTAGTTTGTATAGGTAAATTTGATGCGGCGGGCTTCCCGATCGTGATATCACGCCAGTTAGGACCGCTGGCAACGGCGACATTACAGGCGTTAGGGTTAGCGGCATTACTCAATGAAACAATTCAGACAGAACCATTACAAGGAATTTTAATGCGGTTAAACGACGGCTCGATTGTACGCATCGAACCTACTGGGAACGGCTACATTGCCTATCTTCAGATGCCTGCAATTGATAGCTAGATGTAGATTAATCGCTAGATAGAAGTCTCAGGTTGAAATGGCGCAATATCCTCGGTAATGGTGAGTCCCCGATGCTCTAGAAATTGTCTTACACGATTATCCGGGAGAATACGGAGGTGGGTGGTCGTCATCTCTAACGCAATGCGACGACTACCAAGATGATAAGCGGCTTGCAGGAGCGCAAGGGGGAAAAGAGAGGTGATGGTGAGGACCGCTTCTTTTTTAGCTAGGACTTGTATTAATTCTCCAGTAGAAGCTCTGAGCCAATCCCCTTCTTGGAGAATGGTTCCTCTGGCCAGCTTGAGGGCGATGGGTGTTCCCTGGTCCGAATAGCCGCGTAACGTAATCTGAGTCCGTTCTTCAGCGGTAAGCGAAAGGGTCGAAGTTGGCTCTAGTCGGTCTTGGTGAGAGAGGCGATCAGTAAAAACAATAGTCACAATATCTAGAAAAACCCTACTGATTAAGAATAACGGGCATTTCCCACTTTAAACAAGATCCTAAGCTTTGTGAAGTTGCAATACTCCAACGCCCTCAGCAGAACAGCGTGACCTATCGAAGTTCTTCTAAGCCCATCTCTACGGGATGCGATAGGTTTCGTCAACTTAAGCAGTAAACTAAATTAAAGATTTTGAACTAAAGATTTTGAATAGGGCTGCAAAATGACAGAATTGATGGATACAGAATTGGTGTTAACGGCAGCAGTAGGAACATCGCCTCGGCCAAGGGCAGCAGCAACCGTGATGGCTCTTTTGCAAACCGAAGAATCTATTCGACGAACCCGATCGCAATTCATAGAATCGGACTTACTCGGTAATTGGCGACTGCACTTTGTTTCAGCCGGAAAAGTAAACTTAATTTCTAAACAGCTTCGAGGCTTTTTTCTGCCATCATTTTTGCCGGCACAAATCGGATTTCATCGCAACGATACAGATGATTCTGCTCCCCTTTGCGTGACAAATCAAATTACGATCGGTCTCATTAAACTCAAATTTACTGGCCCTGCCCGATTTGAATCAAAAAAGAATTTATTAGGGTTTGATTTCACACGCCTTGAAGTGATTGCATTGGGACAACGAGTCTATGAAGGCGCTGTTCCCAGTTCTAGAACAAACCAAAAATTTCAAGATATTTTGATCGGGAAACTTCCATTTTTTGCATTCTTTGCCGTGACAGATAGCTTCATTGCGGCACGCGGTCGAGGCGGTGGCCTAGCCATGTGGGTAAAACAATCTAAATCTGAATCAACTTAATTTTACCATTAACAGATTTAAGCGAGTTCTATTGCCACGGCACCCACAAAGCCAATCGCAGTAGAATCTAAACAAGTCAAATCAAATCGAGTCAGGCTAAAAATCCGATCGCAGGGTGATTTCACGACTGTCACACTTGATTCATCAAGGTGTAATTCTAAATTAGAAATCTGGCTTAATCCGATTCCAACAGCTTTCAAATAGGCTTCCTTACAGGTCCAATAGGCAAAGAATTGTTTAGGTTGTAGCGACTCAGGCAAGGCTACGATCGCCTCATATTCTGATGGTTTGAAAAAACGTTTCGCCAACGCCAAAAGTTTCGGCACCGATCGAACCTTTTCCAAATCAACCCCCACAACCGCCCTCTCAGAGACAACAATCAATGCTCGCCCATTAGAATGAGCTAAGTTAAAGTGCAAATTTGGATAGTCTGCCAATCTAGGTTTTCCATAATTACCATACTCAAATCGCAAAGCTTGTGGAGAACAATTGGTATACTCTGCAAGCGTCGATCGCAACCCCCCCCGTGCCGCAATAAAATCATTTTGATGTTGCAAATTCAGCAATCGCGCAGCCCGATCGCACTCATCAGGAGACAACAATCGATAATAATCAGCCCGAGTCTGCACATCAATTCCCAAATCAATCCAATACCGATCGCAACTCAACAAATCATCCAAACTCCTGATACAAACTTTTCTAACCCAAACTCTTCTCACAGTCCCCCGACCCAAGGGGAATTTAGGGGGATCGTCAACCCTCGCTCAACAACTCCGATTTAGACTGCGGCTTCGACTCCGGCAAAGATGGCCGCACAATCAAATATACCAATGGTCCGAGCAAGGGCACCAATGACACCAACCAAAAGACTTGATCATTCGCCCAGCCGCGCCGTGCCATATCATCTTTGATTAATGTCGGAAACAAAAGCGACAATAGGCAAAAATCTAAACTCATCACATGAATGAATCGATTCGATCGCCACTGCATTCCAAAATCAGCCCAATCGCCCTGAGTTAATCCCAAAAACAATAAAGTCAATGCTCCAACCCCAATCAAACCCGCCGTAACCTTTGAATCCCAGAGTTTAATAATCCAAGTCTTCGGACCAACAAACGTTGGATTATCCCGGCGAAAAATCAAATAGGGTAATAATGCAAACGCCCCCAATGCAAATGATCCCCCACTGAATGCCCAAGCCGGAAGCTTCTGACCACGACCATCGCTGTAGAGTAAACAGCAATACATTAAAGGCAAAACACCCATAATATTAAACAAATTCACCACCAACGGATTCACACCATCAAATTTCCCACTGGAAAGCCGAATAATCAAATCCAACGTATCTGGAGAATCCGGCGGAGCAAACCCAAAGGCATAGGTCACAAAAGTAATCCAAAGGCCCGTCAATAAAAGAGATCGAACTAGAGTTGGGTTCATAGATTTCACAGTTTATATCCAGTCGTAAAAACAGTTCTCTTATATTGACATTTATATTGAGGATTTCGATCGTCAATATAAATAAAAAATCATTCGATCGGATTTTCAAATAAATTTAAAATAGAGTTTTCAACTGACTTCGGGATCAAATTTGTTGTGGTTTTCACGGAAGTCGGTTGGCGCGTAATCAAGGCCCAAATTGTCGATCTGCCCTGAAAGGTCACCCTAACCTGACTCAAAAATTTTATCGTCGATCGGGGCAATCGCTTGACCAATTGATTCACATTCTCTAACTCCATAAGCAAAAAAGGCGTAGGATCTTCAGTCAAATGTTGCTCAAGTTGAGTCATAGTCGCCGGAACAACAGACCGATCACTATAAAAATCCAACGACGATCGACGTTGGCCATCAGTATAAATCACTTGATGCAATGGCACTCGTTTTGTAATCATCTGCGCCACAGACTTCACTGGAGGAACGCTTGGATTCATAATCATCGCAATAGATTGCGGCGAATTGACCAACACAAGCAATGCCATATACGTCCCCCAAGCCAACACAGATATCGCCTCCGATCGTCGCCCTTTGAGACCCAACACCATTACAGCCACACAACTCATGACCATCAAGCCCAAACCCGCCGCCAACCCCATCTTGTCCTCCCCCAAGGCCCACCCCAATCCACAACTCAAACTCACCGCCGCCACCGCCCAAACCCAAGCCCACTTCTGGCCCGACAGGTTATTACTACGATCGGGATAATAAATTCCCGATTGAATCATCACCTCAGCCATCGACTGACCCATCGACTGATCCATCGGCCAACTCCTGAACCAATCCTGCGATAAATAAATACCGATCGTTAACGCCAATGCCGGAACTAACGTAGAAAAATTAGTTAATCCCAAAATCATTAATCCCGACCATGCACCCATCCAACCCAACAAAAACTTAGCCCAGCTAAAGCTTCGATTTTGCCAAATGGTTTGGAGCGCCATCGGCAAAAATAAAATCCAGGGAAATCCGATCGCAAGTCCCGTTTTCAATGCCAGCAAGGGAGACAGTTCAGGTACGGGGGTAAATTGTGGGACAAACAGAACATCCACCGGATACTCCATCCAGCCAAACCCTAGGCCAAACGGCAACAATCCCAGCCCTAATCCCCACCACAGATAGGGGGTTTGCAGCAAACGCGGCGTATCGCACGCTAAAAAAATCATGCCTAAAACAGGCCAAACCAAGCCAGCAAATCCGCCCGTCAATACCAATCCAAGCGTCGCAAATCCTATGCCCAGACTCCATCGAATGTCCCGCCGCGATCGCAGCAAACATAGCAGCAATATCAAAAGTTCCATTGCCAAGTACGCATCTGCCGTTCCGCTGCGGCCCATGACGACCACCGATAAAGAAGTGCCATAGCTCACCGCCGTCGCCACCGCCATAATTCGTCCGGAAAAAAGCTCTCGGGCCACTCCATAAATCAATGACATCGAGCTAGCCGTCAGCAATGCATTTGGCAATCGGCTGAAGGTCTCATTCACGCCGCCGATCGTATAGCTCAGAGCGGTTATCCCATAGACTAATGGGGGAAATTGAAAGGAATTCTGTCCAGCTTGGGACCCGGTTTGCGATCCAGTTTGGAATCCAGTTTGCAAGGCAGCTAGCCAGTCACGACTTGCAATAGCGACACTCGCTTCAGACCCATCCTGCAACGGCAACTCGCCCAATTGACACAGCATGAACACCAAGACAGCTCCGACCAGACCCGTCACCCAGATCCGATCGATCCAAGAATGATTCCTTAGAGAAATTTGACGAAACTGGCCATTCAAATCCAGCATAATTAGCTCCCAGAGTCTGACGATTCCCGACTCCAACGGGGAAGCTCAACCGTTACAGTCGTGCCTTCTCCTAGTGTACTGAGAATCTTGATATGACCTTGATGCACCTTTACAGATTGTTGTACGATCGCCAATCCCAACCCATTTCCTGGAATTGATTTTACATTCATGGCCCGATGGAATGGTTCAAATAAGCGTTCTTGATCGGCAGGTGGAATCCCAATACCCCAATCTTGAACGATTAAATTCAATTGATCAATAGTAGCTATCAAGGTAAATCGAATGGGGTGGCGGGGAAGCGAATATTTGATAGCATTCGTCAGAAGATTCATCAAAATTTGTCGCATCAATTTTTCGTCCACACTAGCCAAGATCAACCCATGATCCGGCTCCGATAAGAATTGAATTGAACTACAGCCAAATTCCTTCAAAATTTGAAGAGATTCAGGCAATTCAGGTCTCTCTTCAAGACTATGTATCTCTTGTCCCGACTCGTTTTTATTATGGAGGGGTATATTATGAACGTCCAGCGTATCACTCACCGACGAACTCCAAGACAATTCAGCAATCACAGCCTCACACAACGATCGAACCTCGACTTGGGCGGGTTCAAACTTCAGTTTTTTTGCATCTGCCCGCTCAATTAGCAAAATGTCACTGAGCAAATTATTCATATTCACCGCTGCATTTTGAATGCGTTGGATATGTTCCATTTGTTTGTCCGGTGTCACCCGATCGCCATAGAATTCCAGCAAATCTGCCGACAAAAGAATAGTACTAAGCGGCGTTCTAAATTCATGGGATGTCGTGGATACAAGTCGCGATTTCAATTCACTGAGTTCTCGCTCGCGAGTGAGCGCCATTTGCATTTCATCTTCGGCCTGTTTTCGGTCCGTCATGTCCCAACAGGAAATCACCAATCCGCCAAATTCTCCCGACCCACTCCACTGCGGCACAGATCGATCTAATACCCAACGATAGGTTCCGTCCGATCGTCTGAGGCGATATTCTAATTCATGACTTTCACGGGTTTGTAACGCCAAACAATGATGGGCAATCACCATTTCCCGATCGCCAGTATGGACAGCCGCCAACCAGCCTAGCCCCCGTACCGCCATCATGTCCATCCCAAAAAAGTCAAGCAACCCTTGATTACAAAAGACACATTGACCATAAGAATCTAAACTCCAAAGCAAAATGGGCGCTCGGTTTGCTAAGGTTCGGAAGCGTTCTTCGCTTTCTTGGAGCGCTTGCAGGAGTTGACCTTGAGTAATCGCAACTTCCAAGGGCGCAGGCAATTGTTGCAGTAAATCCACCTCAAAGCTGGACCAATGACGATGACTCGTATGGTGGGCAATCAGCCAGCCCCAAATGCTTTTCTGTTGCGCAATAGGAATGACCATCAACGATCGGACGCCCAACATTTTCAGATAGTTAGCCCCGCGTGATTGCCAATGGTCCTCATTAAGCCGCTCTAGGGTTTGGACGGTCGATCGTTCGTAAAGCTGTACGGGTTCAGGAAAAAAGTCAGCTTCTTCAATTTCTTGACCCAAAAGGGTGGGAAATTCTGACTCAACTGACTCACTATAGATTTGGCCTTGTCCATTGCCGAGCCGTCTAAACAACAACACTCGATCGACCTTGAGCAGCGATCGAACTTCCGTCACGGTGGTTTGCAGAATCTCATCCAACTGAAGCGATCGACGAATTTTCAAGGTCAGGTCGGTGAGAATTTGCGATCGCAGGGCTTGGCGTTGACGGGCGGCATCGGCTTGTTTGCGATCGGTAATGTCTCGCTGAATCGCCACCCAATAGTGATATCGGCCCGTTTGATGATCTTCGACTGGGAAAATACTCAATTCAATCCAAACTTCACGCCCATTCTTATGATAGTTAATGATTTCGACTAGAACAGGCTTCCCTGCCTTCAGGTTCGATCGGATTTGGGCCAAGGTCTCTAGATCAGTATTTACCCCTTGAAGAATGCGAGGAGTTTGGCCGACAACTTCCTCGGGTTGGTAGCCCAACATACGGGTAAAGGCTTGATTCACATAGACAATATACGGGCCGGGAAGCTCAACAGGTTCGGCTTCCGTAATCACAACCGCATCGTTCGCATTGACAATCACCGACTCCAAGAGCCGCAGCCAACGGGTTTGGTTCTGTCGATCGGTGACATCTTCTGTCGCCGCCATAATCCGATACACCCGTCCCTCGGCATTGCGAACCGGAACCGCACGAGTCATCAACCATCGCACGTCACGGTTCGGCTGCATCCTGTCCGAGGGGATCAATCGATAGGTCACTTCAGACGATAGGCCGCGCATGAGTTGGCGACTGACTTTTAAGACTGATTCAAGATCCGCCGGATGCACTTCCCCCATCCAGTCCGACCAAGATCTCGCAGCACAGTCCGATGCAGATCTACCCAACAATACCGCACAAGCCGGACTAACGTAGACCAAGCGCTCGACCTCCATGTCGTAGACCCAGAACACTTGCTGAAGATGTTCGGCTAACTGTTTCAGTGACGCTAATTGCAGTGACTCAGAGGCATCTTGTTCGTGCAAGTCTTTTTTCAGGTCTTCTTGTAAGCCTTCTTGCAAAAAGACACCCTGCGTCACGATCGCCTGAACTTCTACAACACAGTTGTCTTGAACGATCGGCTGAAGTTGCCATTGCCAGATGATATGTCCCGTTTTCCCATAGGTCTGAATCTGCTGCGGCCCCGTCACGGTTTGATCCAAAATAGCGGACCACAGATGCTGAAGCGGGCCAACCTCCATATCTACCGCGTCCAAAATATCCCACAGCCTGTGCCCTAAAACCTGATACTGCGATCGGTTCACCATTCGACCAAAATGAGTGGTTGCAACGTCTACTGTTCCTACGAGAGACACAGAACACAAGGCTATCTCCGCCTGTTGTAAAAGCGCTTGATAACGGAGTGAATCGAGACGGCCATCGTCGTCCTGCACCGAGGAATAATCACTAGTAGGACTTGAAACCATGGAAGACGTAATAGGAAAGAGTTAACGCGTCACAACGGCAATAGCAGAGTAAATGTTGTCCATCCATCGCTACTTTCCAAATCTAGTGTGCCCCCGAGTTGCGCTGTAAGCTGTCGCACCAGAGACAAACCTAAGCCCGTTCCAGGAATTGGAGAAGGCATTTCGGATACACCTGGTTTCAATGGGAAATTTGTATCATTTCTATCAGGAGGGGGAGCACGATAAAATCTATTGAAGACATGGGGTAACGCTTCTGAATCAATTTCAGCTTGATTTTTAATTTTTATCTGGAGTCCATCAGCGATCGTCACCGCCAAACCAATCTGGCCGCCCACCTTCGTATATTTACAGGCATTGTTCAAGAGTTCGGTCAAAATCCGCTCTAAACTCAAACCCGCTGGCGAAGATGCCACATTGATTTCCTGGGGTACATCCCATTGCAACCGAAGATTGAGATGAGACGATCGGACGCGAAAGCTCTGGAACAATCGGTCAAATATCACTTGCAAATGATTGCCATTAGATAGAGATTTCTCTATGGCTATCTCTTTTTCTCGATATAAAGTCAAGAGTTCCTCAATCAGGGCATCACTCTGGGCACAAGCTTGACGGGCAATAGACAGGTATCGTTTGGATTTATCAGGTCGATGTTCTAGGAGTTCTAATGCGACTTTAATGGTGGTCAAGGGCGCACGCAAATCATGAGTAATCCCGCCAATCCAGGCTTGAATTTCTTGTTCGCGAAGTTGTAAAACTTGAATTTCAGCTTGGAGGGCTTGCTGTTTATCCCGTGATGAGGGCGACTCAAATGAGTCCATGTAACGATCGTGTCGGGCGTGTTTCGCAACTTGTCCATGGAGCATTTCCAGTAGCTCATGACGACGAAATGGTTTAGCCAAATAGTCATCGGCTCCAAGACACATTCCGCGCCGTTGCTCCGATATACTCTCTTTACCAGTCAAAAAAATGAATGGGATCTGTGCCGTCGTAAGCTCATCACGCAATCGTTTTAGGACTTCATAACCATCCCAGGTGGGCATCACAATGTCACAAAGAATTACATCGGGTAAATGGGCTAACGCACTTTCTACGCCAGATTCACCATCAATTGCTTCTAAAACCTCGAATCCATCCGATCGTAAAATTTCCACGATATTCGATCGGGCATCCGTGTCGTCTTCAATTACCAGAACTTGAACAATTCTCATGTGGGATTAATTAGCCGAAAATCTCTAGTAACCACTATGCCTAAGTACAGTAGCTACTTATTGATACAGATCACTCTTAAGAAATACCCAACATACTCCTTAAGGAATACAGAACATATTAAACTACTTAAGAAGTACAGAACAGAAATACAGAACATATTTTAAAGAATTATTCTCTATCTGTAGCTCAGAGAAGTAGTAACAATCTATACATAAAAATGACTTCAACTCAGAGTTAATACGGTGTTAATACGGTTGCTGAGCTTAGATTTAATTTGGCACAGTTGCAAAATTATTAAATTTTGTATCGCAATTTTATAAGTCCACCATAAATTCACGCTATCAAATTTAAGGTTAGCTTCAGGGGATTAAGACTGGCGAAAGAAATAGATTGCACGCTCTTCGCATTCTGGCATGAGACCAAAATTCATCAAGGTATTAATTGTCAAGGAGAATTATTCGTCACGTTGACAACATTTCCAATTCAACGCCAAGGAGATGCCTACAAGTGGGCCTCTGAAGTCGATTCAGGACTGGGAGCAGCCTTGGTCTTGCTCACCAAAACGAGATATGTCGTGGGAGCAGACCTAAGGCGACAGGGATGGCAGGCCTTTGTTTCGGATGCATCCCCTATTTGGCCTAGTTAGACTAGTTATGCAAGCCCCACAAGCTTCATACTCAAGTCCCACATACAAGCAGCTTTCACGTCATCACTACCCTTAGATAGTTCTTGAACAAAGGCTTGGCGGCCTTCCTTTTGACGGTTTCCCCAGCTCCAATGAACCCCAGATTGACTAAACCCAGCATCCGCGATTACCTGTGCTGTCCGTTCTCCCGCTAACTCTTGAGACACGTATCCTTTGGTGATATTTTTTTGGAACCAAGGAAAGATTTTTTGAAATAGTTTCGGTGCATTACGGAATAGTGGAGTATCAGCCACACAGCCCGGATACAGCGAATTAAAGACAATTCCTGTTTGTGGGCCAAAGCGACGATCGAGTTCTCGAATGGTCATCATATTGCAGAGTTTGCTGTCTTTGTAGGCTTTTCCGGCCTTGAATGCCTTGCCATCAATCATCGCAATGGGGGCTTTAAATCCAGCTTCAAACCCTGCCAAATCGCCTAAATCCGCAGGAGCTGGAATGGGGATTTTCCCGCCTAGCTCTTTGGAATTGGCCGTGACAGTCCCGAGAATAATCAGCCGTTTTTCAGGGGCCGTCGATTTTTGCAAATCAGGCATCATCAATTGGCACAGTAGAAAATGCCCCAGATGGTTAGTGGCAACGCTGATTTCGTAGCCTTCAGGACTGCGCTCAGGTTGTTTGAGGAGTGGTAAATAGGTCGCGGCATTGCACGCGAGGGCATCAAGGGGACGGCCACTACTGCGAAAGGTCTCGACAAACTGACGAACGCTAGCGAGGGAGCCTAAGTCAATATGCATCAAGGTGTAGCTATCCTGGGACATCCCCAAGCTCATGGCTGCTTTTTCAGCTTTCCGTAAGTCTCGGCAGGCCATCACAACGTGCCATCCCCGTTTTGTCATCGCTTTTGCCGCATATAAACCGACTCCAGAAGACGCTCCGGTGATGACTACGGTGGGGTAATTAGATTGGGTCATAGGGGGTGAAATGCCAAATTAAAAGTTCAACAGGTTCAGGCGAGAAGCCCAAACTTAAAAGATGCGAGAGTCTATGACTAGCCGCAGATCATTGGGCCATTAGCCATTCGTCTTCTAAGTTTTTTATCTGGAAATGCTACAGCCAGTCGCATCTCTTAGCACTTCTTAACGCATAATTCTTAATTACAAATCTCTAGGCCGTTTGGGTTTTAGGATCGATCGCAATCGACTCAACCAGTAACGCAGGCGAGGTTCACCTTGAGGGCGATCGTTTTCCTGGCCAAATTTTGCATCTAAGAGTTCCTTGAGCTTGGTGCTGGTGAGGGGACGATTCAGACCGCCATTTTCCACCAGCGAAATCGAACCCGTTTCCTCCGAGACTACTACGCAGACACATTGACTAACCCGCTCGGTTATTCCCATAGCAGCCCGATGCCGAGTCCCCAACTGCCGAGAGGCTGGCCGCTCTGAAAGGGGCAAAATCACACCTGCCGCAATTATTTTGTTTTCGCGGACAAGCACGGCTCCATCGTGAAGCAAGGTCGAATTTTGAAAAATAGTTTGAATCAGTTCTCGGGATAAGTCCGCATTCAGCTTCACGCCGGGTACGGAGAAGTCACGATCGTCAATCATGCCATCGGTTTCCAGAATAATTAAAGCGCCTGTTCGGTTTTGGGATAGATCCTTAACGGCATCGACAAGTTCATCCATTCCGCTTTTGTCACGCCCCGGCGATCGTTTAGTGGGCTGAAGCAACTGGAGAATCTCGCCGCGACCCAACAATTCCAGAAAACGGCGAAATTCAGGCTGCAAGATAAAGGCCATGGCGACGGCTGAACCCACGACCAGGTTTTGCAACACAAATCCCAAAAGTTTGAACTCTAAGTACCGACTCACTGTTGCGGCCAGCATTAATGCAATTAGCCCACGCACCATCCATAGAGTGCGGCGCTCACCAATGATCAGCAACATGACGTAGATCATGACCAGTACAAGGCCAATGTCAATGATGGATCTTAGATTTTCCCAGAGAAATTTTAAAAACGACCCTGCTACATCCTGGCTAAAGATCCATTGGATAACAGAGTCGGTCATTTGTTTCAACGGAGAAGGGCTTGAGAATTGAGGATTGAGGATTGAGAACTATCGTTTTAAATAGTCGGGGAGACGATCGTGGCGCAGCAGATCTTCTAGGGTTTCTCGCTCTAAAATCAAATGCGCTTGGCCCTGATTAACCAATACTGCGGCGGGGCGGGCGATTCGGTTGTAGTTTGAAGACATGCTGTAGTTGTAGGCTCCCGTGTCCATCACCACTAAGATGTCACCAAACTCAGCTTTGGGCAGCTTTGCGTCTTTGATTAACACATCACCGGATTCACAATGTTTCCCTGCGATCGTGACCGTTTCGCTCAGTGGTTCTGACATCCGATTGGCCAGGATTGCAAGATAGAGAGATTCATAGGTAATAGGCCTAGGATTGTCTGACATCCCGCCGTCAACACTCAAATAGGTGCGAATTTCGGGAATTTCTTTTTGTCCGCCAACGGTATAAGCCGTGATGCAGGATGTTCCGACTAGCGATCGGCCTGGTTCTGAGATCAATTTAGGCAACGGAATGTTCTCTGCTTTACAAGCGGCCATGACTGAATCACAGACCACTTTAGTCCAGTCTTCGATGCTGGGGGGATCATCCTGCTCGGTGTAGCGAATTCCCAAACCACCGCCAATATTCAGTTCGGTGATGCTTAATCCCTTGGCTTTGGCTTTAGTGAGCCAGTTGACCATCACTCCGCCTAAGTCTTCGTGAGGCTTCAGTTCAAAAATCTGGGATCCAATGTGGGCGTGCAGTCCAACAAAATCTAGACTAGGATTTGCGACAACAAAATCAAAGACCGTATCGACTTGATTACGATCGAAGCCAAATTTGCTATCAATCCGCCCAGTCTTAATGTATTCGTGGGTGTGACACTCAATTCCGGGCGTTAAACGCAGCATGATACGTGTGGTTTTGCCCGCTGCCTTGGTTAGGTTCGCCAGCGATCGTAACTCCTCCCAGTTGTCTACAATCACGGTCACCCCGCAATCGATCGCCATTTGCAACTCGTCAACGGCTTTGTTATTCCCATGAAGATAGGTTTTATTAGCGGGGACTCCGGCTTGGGTGGCCGTCAAGAGTTCGCCGCCAGACACTACATCGATGCCTAATCCTTCACTGGCGACGATCGCGCAAATCGCAAGACAATTCCAGGCTTTTGATGCATAAATCACCAGCGACTCGCCTGCATAGTGTTTTTTAAACGAGTCACGATACTGCTGACAGGCCGCGCGTAGGGTCTGTTCATCAACAATATAAAGAGACGTACCAAATTGTTTTGCTAGGTCCACCACATCACAGCCGCCGATTTCCAGGTGATCCCGATCGTTGACCTTGGCGGTCAAGGGGAGAAGGGACTGGTTTGGCGAGGTTGCATCAACTAAATATTGATGGGCACTGGCTTGAAGATTTTTTGAAATCCTAATTGGAGTCGCAACCATTTTGCTTAATTCCTGCCCGCTGCAAGGTCTTTCATATGAATTCATACAGGTAATTAGTGTATCGTCGTTTGGCGATTGCTCAGAACCCTAATTTCTATGGACTTAATTCCCACTCTTCTACCAAGCCATCTCAAATCTGCCACCCTAGAGGACATTGAGACCTTGCTTGCGCTTGATGGTGACTGCTTTACTAAGCTCTGGAGCCGGGATCACTATTTGCGAGAGATTGAGAGTCCCAATAGTGACATTTTGATTTTTCATCAGCCCGAATCCCATCGCCCTGTGGCCTACGGCTGTGTCTGGGCAATAGTGGACGAGGCACACATCACAATTTTAGGCACGCACCCGGATCACCAGCGGCGAGGCTATGCTCGTCAAGTTTTAGCGGGATTGTTGCAGTTGGCGATCGTAAGGCAACTAAAACAAGCCACCCTGGAAGTGAGAGCCAGCAATGAAGGCGCATTGGCGTTGTATTCATCCTTTGGATTTGAAGTAGCGGGACGACGTAAGAAATATTACTCAGACAATCGAGAGGATGCGTTGATTTTGTGGCGCAGTGGACTCGATCGGGGCTTTGATCCCTGGCAGACCTGTCGGCAGTAGCCCTGAAGCAGGTTCGGTAATTGCCACTTCATAAGACTGTTCAGAGATCACTATTCGCTATTTTCGCTGTGTTAGAATTCACATTACCAGCAACGTAGCAGGATATTTGGAATAACCCCATGTTTGAACGCTTCACAGAAAAAGCCATTAAAGTGATTATGCTCGCCCAAGAGGAAGCTCGCCGCTTGGGGCACAACTTTGTGGGAACCGAACAGATTCTCTTAGGTCTGATCGGCGAAGGAACAGGTGTGGCAGCCAAAGTTCTGAAATCCATGGGGGTCAACCTCAAGGATGCTCGCATCGAAGTGGAAAAAATTATTGGTCGGGGATCGGGATTTGTCGCTGTCGAAATTCCCTTCACTCCTCGTGCCAAGCGAGTGTTGGAATTGTCTCTTGAGGAGGCTCGTCAACTCGGTCACAACTACATCGGTACAGAGCATCTGCTTCTCGGTTTGATCCGTGAAGGGGAAGGCGTTGCTGCACGAGTGTTAGAGAATCTTGGTGTCGATCTTTCCAAAGTCCGGACCCAAGTGATTCGGATGCTGGGCGAGACTGCCGAAGTCGGTGCAGGTGGCGGATCTGGCGGACGGACGAAGACTCCAACCCTCGATGAATTTGGAGTAAATCTGACTCAATCGGCGGTAGACGGAAAACTAGATCCGGTCGTCGGTCGGTCTAAAGAAGTCGATCGGGTAATTCAAATCCTGGGTCGTCGGACAAAAAATAATCCAGTCCTCATCGGTGAACCGGGTGTGGGGAAAACGGCTATTGCAGAAGGCTTAGCTCAGCGAATAGCCGACCAAAATGTTCCAGATATTCTGGAAGAAAAGCGAGTTATGACCCTGGATGTGGGCCTGCTCGTTGCAGGGACCAAGTATCGAGGTGAATTTGAAGAACGCCTCAAGAAAATCATGGACGAAATCCGCTCTGCCGGAAACGTCATCTTGGTCATCGACGAAGTTCACACTCTGATTGGTGCAGGTGCTGCCGAGGGTGCGATCGATGCAGCCAATATTCTCAAGCCTGCTTTGGCTCGGGGTGAGCTGCAA
This sequence comes from Cyanobacteriota bacterium, assembly GCA_026389365.1. Classification (GTDB taxonomy): domain Bacteria; phylum Cyanobacteriota; class Cyanobacteriia; order Leptolyngbyales; family Leptolyngbyaceae; genus JAAFJU01. The sequence goes on along the minus strand of JAPLHZ010000195.1, from coordinate 3,988 downwards.
TGTATTGGTGCCACAACTCTGGACGAATATCGTAAACATATCGAGCGGGATGCAGCCCTAGAGCGTCGTTTCCAGCCCGTCATGGTGGGTGAACCTTCAGTGGAAGAAACCATCGAAATTCTTCAAGGTTTGCGCGATCGGTATGAGACGCACCACAAGCTGATCATTTCGGATGAGGCATTGGAAGCAGCAGCGACACTAGCCGATCGATACATCAGCGATCGTTTCCTACCGGATAAGGCGATTGATTTGATGGACGAGGCAGGATCTCGTGTTCGCTTGATGAAATACGAGCGATCGCCTGAAGAGAAGCAACTCGATGGCGACCTGAAGAAGCTGCTGAAGGAAAAAGACGATGCGGTGCGAAATCAGGACTTCGACAAAGCGGGTGCTCTGCGCGATCGAGAGATGGAAATCCGTGAAGGACTTAAAGCCTTGAGCCAAGCGCGTAAAACCGCAGCCGCTGAAGAAAATGCTCCAAAACCGATTGTTACAGAGGAAGACATTGCCCACATTGTTGCTTCTTGGACCGGAGTTCCTGTTAGCAAGCTGACGGAATCTGAATCCGAGAAGCTGCTGCACATGGAAGACACGCTACACACCCGTCTCATCGGCCAAGATGAAGCAGTGAAAGCCGTTTCTCGCGCCATTCGTCGAGCACGAGTTGGACTTAAGAATCCCGATCGTCCGATCGCATCCTTTATCTTCTCAGGCCCAACCGGAGTTGGTAAAACTGAACTCGCCAAGTCCTTAGCCGCCTATTTCTTTGGTTCAGAAGATTCCATGGTTCGCCTGGACATGTCTGAATACATGGAACGTCACACTGTCTCGAAACTGGTGGGTTCCCCTCCTGGCTATGTCGGCTATAACGAAGGCGGTCAGTTAACTGAAGCGGTTCGTCGTAAGCCTTACACTGTGTTGCTATTCGACGAAATCGAAAAAGCACATCCTGATGTGTTCAACATGTTGCTACAAATCCTGGAAGACGGTCGTTTGACGGACTCTAAGGGGCGCGTCGTAGACTTCAAGAACACCTTGATTATTATGACCTCAAACATTGGGTCGAAAGTAATTGAGAAGGGTGCAAACACACTGGGGTTTGACTTCGCTACGGAGGATCCAAACGAGTCTCAGTACAACCGTTTAAAATCGCTTGTTAACGAAGAGCTGAAGCAGTATTTCCGTCCAGAATTCCTTAACCGTCTCGATGAGATTATTGTCTTCCGTCAATTGACGAAGGATGAGGTGAAGGAAATCGCGGAAATCTTGCTCAAAGATATCTTCAAGCGATTAACCAAGCAAGGCATCAGCCTCAAGGTAACAGACAAGTTCAAGGATCGCCTAATCGAAGAAGGCTACAACCCAAGCTACGGTGCTCGTCCATTGCGTCGCGCCATCATGCGACTGCTGGAAGACTCGTTGGCAGAGGAAATTCTGTCCGGTCGCGTCAAGGACGGAGACACAGCGGTTGTCGATGTCAATGAAGCAGGCCAAGTTCAGATCATTAATGGTGCCCTCGATAGTGCACCGGAACGTGAATTGATTGCTCAAGGTGCTGAGTAAACGATCGATTCAACTATTTCTTGACTGTGTCTATTGTTAGGCAGAATTAAAGAAAACAAAACGTGAGTCAATACGTTGGCTCACGTTTTTATTTGCTCACCAAAACACCTTATAAGAGCCTCAGATTGAAAAGATCGCAACAGGCTATTCTGGTGAACTCGGGAACGATTGGGCAACATGTTCTAAAGGATTAGCTTGGGTGAGGAAAATAGTAGTATCTGCCGGACTCATAGGCTTTGAGAATAGATAACCTTGACCATATTCACATTTCAACATTTTTAACTGAGCCAATTGCTTAGTTGTTTCCACACCTTCTGCCACTACATCCATACCTAAATTCCAGGCAAGAGTAATAATGGTTCGCACCAGTTCCAACTTTTCGCCATCAGTATCGACACGGCTGATGAACGATCGGTCTATTTTCAAAATATCCATCGGAAAACGATAGAGATAGCCTAATGAAGAATATCCCGTCCCGAAGTCATCTACCGAAAGCTGAATGCCCATTGACTTCAACTGAAGCAGCGTATCCATTGCCGACTCAGTATTCTCCATAATGGCCGTCTCAGTAATTTCCAGCTTCAAGAAAGCCGGACTCAAACCAGTCTCCTGCAAAACATCCCGCAGCAGATCAATAGTCCCGCGCTGAGAAAATTGACGACTTGACAGATTCACGCTCATGCTCAGACGACGATGCTTAGGGTAAAGGCGCTGCCACTCACTGAGCTGACGACAAGCCTCCCGTAGAATCAACTTACCCATAGGCAAAATTAATCCGGTTTCCTCTGCGATCGGAATAAAATCCCCCGGCGAAATTAGCCCCCGTTCTGGATGCATCCATCGAACCAGCGCCTCAAACCCCGCCAAACGTCCTGTGATTAAGGACACGATCGGCTGATAATAAACAACAAACTCCTCGCGCTCGACAGCACGGCGAAGATCATTTTCAAGCTGCATTTGGAGCATCGCTTGATTGTGCATCTCTGTATCAAAGACTTCATGGCAGGCTTTTCCCAATGCCTTCGCTCGATACATCGCAATATCGGCTCCGCGCAACATATCTTCCGTAAATTCAAAATCCGTACTGCTCAGGGCAATTCCGATACTCACCGTCGTGAAAACCTCATGACCATTGAGATTAAATGGACGGGACAGCTCAAGATGAATGCGCTCCGCAACTTGATGGGTTGCCGCCTCATCCAGAATATTATCCAGTAAAATCGTAAATTCATCCCCACCCAAACGGGCCACCAAATCCGATCGCTTCACACAAACTTCGAGCCGACGTGCGATCGCAATCAAAAGCTGATCACCAATCAGATGACCCAAACTGTCATTAATTACCTTAAATCGATCGAGATCGAGAAATAAAACCGCAAATAAATTATTTTCCTGATTTCGGCTGCGGCTAATCACCTCCGTTAAGCGTTCTGTGAATAATAATCGATTCGGCAACCCCGTCAGCGGATCATGAAATGCGTTACGTCGAAGCTGTTCTTCTGTATGTTTGCGCTCTGTTACTTCCCGCATGACCGACACGAAATGAGTCACTTGCCCATGTTCGTTGCGGATGGGTACAGTATTCATATCCGCCCAGAAATAACTCTCGTCTTGACGGTGGAAAATCAATTCTGCTTTGGCTGACTCATGATTTTTAAGGGCCGTACGAATCCGATCGAGTTCTTCGCGATCGGTCTTTGGCCCAATTAACAGCTCAGCCGATCGGCCAATTACATCAGCAGCCCGATAACCCGTTACTTTTAGAAATGCATCATTGACATAATTAATCCGAAGTTCCAGCGGATCAATATTCTCTTCCACCTGAGAAATCATCACCATTTCATTTGCATTCACCACCACCGATTCCATAAGCCGGAGATATTCTTCGAGCCATTTGCGCTCTGTAATGTCCATCACAGTAATCAAAGTGGCGATCGGATTGCCATCGTCATCGTAAAGCAGAGTTGAATTGACCTCAGCCCAAAATTGACGACCATCTTGGCGGCGCAATTGCCCCTCACGCCATTCACAAGAAGCCGATGGCAGCGAACCATCCGGCGGAAGGCCAAAAAATGACCACCCTTCTATTAAAGAAAGAAAATCATAGGCTGGAAATCCAATCATCTCAGACGCAGAACATCTCACCAGTTTCGCTAAACGAGAATTGGCATGGAGAACACAAGCGTGTAAATCCATCACAATCACGCCATCATTTAAATTCTCAATGACTGTTTTGAGAAGAAAATCACTCCCAACAGGATGATTTTTAGGAGCGACCTGTGGGGTAATTTCCAAATGCTCTACCAATCGCGGCTCTACTGATCGCTGAGTCACAATGTCCAGACCTCTACTCAACAGAATATCTCAGCCCAGTAATATACTACTAAAATCAATAAATATGTAAAAAAGCTTACACAACCAATAT
>JAPLHZ010000302.1 GCA_026389365.1 Cyanobacteriota bacterium | reverse complement strand
CCTTAACCGTATTGAAAACTGTTGGGCTTGGCTGAAATCTCGTATCCGTAAACTCCTAAGGGATTCACCTAATCTTCATGATGCTATAGACTCCGTTCTTGCTCTTGCTGCGTCCTAACTTCACTGGCTATAGCTATATCTTGCAATGCCTCATCGGGTGCAAAGCCGTACAAGTCGAGAAATCCCGAACTGATGTAAGTGTATTGATCCGATCCATCGGGATGAAGGCAATAGCCAAAGATGACACCAGGCACATTGTCAGCTAAGGTTTGAAAACGGCTTTCACTCTCCCGAAATGCAGCTTCTGCTTGTTTTCGATCGGTAATATCCAAGATCAGGGTATCCCAAATAACATCCCCATTGGCTTGTCGTTCTGGACTACCTGCGGCGGCTTCTAACCACTTTTTCCGACCTGATGGAGTGGTAATTTGCCATACCAAAGACCAAGGTTGCAGGGTTTGTGCTGATTCCATGAGTACTGCATACAGTGCAGGTAAATCTTCAGAATCGATCATTTGCCACACAACTGTGGTGTCTGCCAGCACCGCTTCAGCCTCCACTTCCCAAAGCGCATAGCATCCTGGACTCGCGTACAAAACAGAATCAGAATTATCGGGTCGAAGTAAGTAACGAAAAATTGCACCTGGTAAATTTTCAGCTATATTTCGGAAACGAGTTTCACTCTGCTTTAAGGCTTCCTCTATTTGTTGATTCTCTATCTCTCGACATTTACGATCGCTAATATCTGTCAGAATTCCATTCCAAATAATCTCTCCACCTTCTTGCTGATAGGGAAGAGACTCTCCCAAAATCCACTTAATTTTTCCGCTAGCAGTTTGAATACGAAATTCAAGATTCCAACATTCTAAAGTCTGGGCGGAAACGGCGATCGATCGGTGTAAGGATTCCAAATCTCGAGGCAAGATTAAGTCCCAAATGACTTGAATATCGCTCATGACTTGTTCTGGCAAAATTTCCCCCAAGTCTCGAATGCCTTGACTCATGAAAACTATGCTTAATTCCCCTTCGGCGCTGAGTTGGAATTGGTAAACAGTACCTTGGTATGGCGTCAATTAGGTTGCTTAATTTTAGTTCACTCTCTTTTAAAGCAGCTTCAGGTTGATGGTCTTCGCCTTCGTTCCATTTACAAGCATTTCCTGACAAAGCTGCATTTGCGATTAGTGATTTAATAAATTGTTTTACATTAGTGGGTGTGTTTTGCCAATCTTCTGAAGAGACCTGCTCAGGCAATAAACATTATCGGAAATTGTTTTTTAGAGATTCAAAGCCTTGCTAGAAAAGGGCTGTAAATTCGCAAAACCCTATTTCCGATTAAGTCTAATAAAGAAAATTGTTGATCCATAATGACGACAATGACTAAATCTAGTAATTTGCTTCTAAGTCAATAGTATAACCAAGTAGTATAAATAAGTCAGACTTGGTTACTTGTGATGGTGAGACTTTTGTAATAGTTTTAAGATTACCACATAATATTAGGCAGGGGTCCAACTCAGTCCAGTCTTAGTCCTCAAAAGCCAACACAAACTAAATTAACGTAGCTTAGAATAGTGTGAGAAAAATCAACACTTGTTTACGGACCTTGACCTTTATGAAAGCTTTTTTAATATTAGTGGCGATCGCTAGCTTAACAGGGGTGACTGCGAGTTGTAGTTCTCCCAACAATAAAGATCCATCTCAAGCCCAGGCTCAGAGCCAAAAAACTGCTGTAGCCGTAGATGTGGCGATCGCGACTTTAGAGGCTCTCGAAGGTGAAAATGAATATACAGGTACGACGGCTCCAATAAAAGAAGTATCGGTGAAATCGCGTCTGGAAGGGCGCTTGCTAGATTTGAATGTGGATGTGGGCGATCGGGTTGAAAATGGACAAGCGATCGCCCAATTGGATGATGCCGTTCTGTCTGCAACTGTGCTAGGTGCTGAAGCGGAAGTTGCGGCAAGGGAAGCGGAAGTCTCTCAAGCTAATGCGGCTGTAGGTAATGCCCACGCGCAAGTGGAACGGGCCAGACTTCAATACAAACAAGCGCAAGCCGACGCAAATCGCCTCACCAAATTAGCCAAAGAAGGAGCAGTTACGTCTCAAGCAGCAGAAAATGCAACTACAGCAGCACGATCGGCGGAACAATCATTGCGATCGGCGGAACAGCAAGTTGAATTACAAGAGCAAACAGTCGGAGCAAGTTCACAACGGGTTTTAGCACAAGAAGCAATCAAATCAAGAGAAGAGGAGCGTCAATCCTACACTACGATTACATCGCCCATTAGTGGCGTAGTTTTAGAGCGCGTTAGTGAAACTGGGACTCTTCTATTTGCAGGTAATGAAGTTGTCAAGCTGGGAGATTTTAGTCAAGTTAAAGTAATTGTCCAGGTTTCAGAATTAGAAGTTAACAAAGTCCGTCTGGATCAATCGGTTAATGTTCGCTTTGATACTTTGCCAAATCAAAAGTTGACGGGAACAGTTAGACGGATTTCGCCAGCCGCTGATCCAATTGCACGATTGATCCCTGTGGAAGTGGTAGTTCCGAATCCGGACAATAAAATTGGTAGTGGTCAATTAGCAAGGGTACAGTTCAAAGGAAGACAACAACGTCAAATTACGATCGCAGAAACAGCACTAGAAGCAGCAGGACGATCGCCACAACCGCCAAAAGATACCGCAAATGTTCAACAATCAAAGGCTAAAGCAAACCCAAAATCCAACGCCAACACTAGAGACAAAGGCAAGCCTAAAACTGGCACGGTTTTTGTGATTACGGGGAATCCGAAAGAGCCAAACGTTTCAGCGCGTAAAGTTACCCTTGGCGATCGGCGTGATGGCAAAGTTGTAGTTCTCTCTGGTTTAAAAGAAGGCGATCGTATTGTAGTCAGAAGTGGCGGCAAATTACAGGATGGTGATGCAGTTAAGCTGAGTGCGATTTCGGAATCATTGGAATCAACTAAATAGTCATAGGGCTTTATTCGTAATTCTAGAATCATTCAGAGGTAATTGATGAACACCCCGAATTCCCCTATCCCGAAACCACCAGGATTCAGTATCAGTTCCATAGCAATTCGTCGCCATATTGGGACTTTGATGTTAACGCTTGCCATCTTTGTAATGGGAGCCTTCTATATCAGCCGTTTACAAGTGGATTTACTACCCTCCATTGTCTATCCCCGTATTGGCGTGCAGATTGATGTTCCGGGGGTGTCTCCAGAGGTCGCCATTACCGAAGTTACCAAACCTCTAGAAGAAGCTTTGGCAATTACTGAAGGGGTTAATCAGCTTTTTTCGCGTACTCGTGAAGGACAAGTACGAGTTGATTTATTTTTTGAAGCAGGTAGTGATGTAGATCAGGCGCTGAATGATACCGTGGCTAGTTTCAACCGTGGGCGAAGTCGTCTACCCGATGTCGTTGAGAATGAAAGAATTTTTAAATTTGATCCGTCCCAATTTCCAATCTATGAGTTTGCGCTCACATCGCCTTCTTTATCATTGCCAGAGTTGCGAATATTTGCAGATGAGGAGTTAGGACGTGAGCTAGCGATCGTGCCTGGGGTTGCGGGTGTTGACGTAGTGGGTGGGGTCAGGGAAGAAGTACAGGTTAATCTCGATTTGCCACGACTACAATCAGCGGGTGTGAGTGTTAATGATGTTTTGAGTGCATTGCGCGATCGCAATATTGATATTTCTGGTGGGAGGTTACGCAATGGTACGATTGAGCCACTAACGCGGGCGATCGGCAAGTTTAAAAATGCCAAAGAACTAGAAAATCTATCCTTTGTTATTGGCAATCCATCAAGCACAACCCAGTCTAGACAAGTCTATTTGCGGGACTTTGCGGAAGTCATTGACGGGACGGAAGAACAACGGGTTTTCACAACTTTAAATGGACAGGAGGCGGTGCGGTTGCTAGTCACAAAGCAGCCCGATGCAAACACTATTGAAGTAGTTGATCGCGTCAAAGAAAAAATTGCCACTCTTCAGAAAAATGGATTGATTCCCAGTGACGCTGAACTAACCGCAACTATTGATGAGTCAAAACTAATCAGGGCTTCAGTTGCCAACGTTACATCATCTGGGATTATGGGAGCATTCCTAGCGGGAGGGGCTGTACTACTATTTCTTGGCTCATTGCGACAGACTCTGATTATCACCCTTGCGATTCCGCTTGCGACCCTCGCCGCAATTATTTGTATGGGTATTTTTGGATTTTCCCTTAATCTGTTTAGCCTAGGTGGACTAGCGCTTTGTGTCGGTGGGGTCGTGGACTGCTCAATCGTGATGTTAGACAATATCCTCATCGGCATTGAGAAAATGCGAAAAAGTAATGGAGTTCAAGACACGATCGCCCAATCCCAAGCTAGCAGTGCCGAAATAGAATCAGCGCTGGTTGCTTCCACTAGTACTAACCTCGTCGTAATTTTTCCGTTTTTATTATTGGGTGGCTTTCTGTCGTTACTATTCAATCAACTGATTCTCACGATTAGTTTTGGGAATATCGCTGCAATCGCGATCGCTATCACAGTAGTACCAATGCTAGCCTCGCGTTTATTAGCCATTCCTTGGTCGAGTCGATTAAGTGAAACACGGTTTATGCGTGGATTTCAGCGACGATTTGAAGCTGCAACATTAGGCTATGCAGGCTTTTTAGCAAGGATTATCCATTATCGTCTACTAGTGGTGATTACCCTGTTTGTCATACTTGGTGGTGGTGGATTTCTGATGGCGCGACAACTTCCTCAAGAAATCATTCCCCAAGTTAGAACAGGGGATGTCAATGTCAATGCTCAATTTCCCGCAGGTACAACCCTTGCTGAGAACATCAAAGTAATGGAGCTTGTTGATGAAATTCTGATTAAGCAACCTGAAACCGCCTACTCATTTGCAACGATTGGCGGCGGTTCCTTTGGCAACAATGTTACTGCTAATCCTTTGCGTAGTGGTAGCACAGTGACGCTCAAGCCACATGCTGACCTGACGGGCTTTGTGAGTCGCGTGAATCGAGAAATTGCAAAACTGAATCTAGCTGGAATCAGGATTCGGGTTAATCCTGGACAAGTGCGCGGGATTATCGTTAACAATTCACCTGTACCCAGGACTGATATTGATGTGATTTTGCAAGGCAATAATCCAGACCTATTAACGCAAACAGGTTTAGAAGTGCTTAGTGCCTTAGAGAAATCAGTCAAAGGCGCAACCTTCCGTCCTGATACTGATGCCCGTCAGCCTGAAGTCCAAATTATTCCTGATTGGGAACGTCTACAGGCGCTTGGGCTGTCTACTCAAGCGATCGGCTCCACTCTCCAAACTGCGATTACAGGTTCAGTTCCCACGCAATTACAACGGAGCGATCGCCTTATCGATGTGCGCGTCCAACTCGATCCAGCCTTGCGTAAAAATGCATCACAATTGCAACAAGTCCCACTATTTGTTAGCAATAATCGTCCTGTCCGCCTCGCTGATGTCTCCAAAATTCAAGAAGGTCGTGCTCCTGGTGAAATTCAACGGATTAATCAGCGTCAGGTCTATTTGGTGCTCGGAAGTCTAGAACGCGGGGCGAGTCTCAGTGATGCGCTCAAACAAACAGAACAGGCGATCGCTGAGGTCAACTTGCCAGATGGAGTAACGGTCTTGCCTAGTACTGCTAAGGAAGCCAACGACAATCTCTCCAAGTCTTTTTTAGTATTGGGTTTACTTGCTTCCTTCTTAGTATTTGTAGTGATGGCAGTGCAATACAATTCGTTGCTCGATCCATTGGTAATTATGCTGACGATTCCCCTTGCGCTGGCGGGCGGTATTTTTGGTCTATATGTAACCAGTAGCTCTATTAATGTGATTGTTGTAATTGGGGCAATTTTGCTAGTTGGGATTGTGGTAAATAATGCGATCGTGATGGTGGAGTTTGCCAACCAACTACGAGAAGAACAAAAATGCAGTCGTATTCAAGCAATTCTACAAGCTGCACCGATCCGCTTACGTCCAATTTTGATGACCACAATCACTACTGTAATTGGCGCTTTCCCTCTAGCGTTGGGGGGAGGTGATGGCGGTGAGTTCTTACAGCCTTTGGGGATTGTCACTTTCTCAGGTTTGGTTCTTGCGACAATTCTGACCTTGTTCCTAATTCCCTGCTCCTATGTATTGATGCATGAGTTGAGCTGGGCTAAAGTTAGAAAGTTAGTACCAGCAAAATTGCGGTCATCTTGACTATTCTTCTTTGACACTCAAGCTGTAGCCGATAAATTGTCCCTACGGCTTGAGTTTTTTGGGAAAGCATTGATCGCATTAGAAAAATTCGAGAATTATACTGAATAGTTTTTAGATAGTTTTGTTCTACTTACGGAGACGCAAATTAGGTTTGCAAAATAAGGGATCGATCGCCCTATTCAATGCCTCTCCCCACGCTGTCCATGCTCAAGCTTCACTTCTCGAAATTCTCACAACCATGTCAGGACGAGTCGTTCCTAAAGCCTGTATTACTGTTCCACTCATGGGGCAAAATCTTGATACAAAAGGAATCGTGAACGATCGTGATATTGCTGATTAAGTGAAACGAGCGATCGTAAAAATTTGCTCATGCGATCGCTCAACTGAAAAACTAAGATTCTAGGGACGATCGTAATCTTTCGATTTCTGCGATCGTTAGGTTAGTCGCTTTGGCAATGACATCTAACGTGAAGCCTTCTTGAAGTAGATTGAGTGCTACTTGGTTAACACCCAAGACAACGCCTTCTTTTTTTCCCTCTTTTCCTCTTCTTCAGTTAGTCGTCCCTGTGCTTCTAGAATAGCGCGATAATCTGCCAATAGTTCAGTCACGGTATCGGTTAATGCCGCAGGTGCGCTCATTCCGACGAAATCATTGATGGCTTGTTGCTGAAAACTCGCACGCCCCAACATGCGTAACCAAACAGTATCTTTTGTCTTTGGAAGTTGGTGAAGGACAACTAAGACCGTTCGCTCCATCTCTGGAAATTTATAAACGCCGGGTGTTGGTGTTGGTGTCAGTGAAAACCCTCGCCTAATTCTCAGGGAACAAGTCGGCATCAGGAGAATCAAGATCGGTAGATCAACTTCTCTTAATGACTTACCCCGACGGGCAGCGCGACGAATGAGTTCTACTTCTAGAAAGGAAAGTTTTGATTTACAGTTCCGAATCTCAACGGGTGGAGCCGCATTGCGAAAGACTTCGATTAAGGCATCTTTGACTACGATGCGACCTAGGAGACCTAATGCTTTTCTCGCGGATGCTGAGGGCTTTGCTTTCATTCTGAACCAAAGATCAGCAGTACGGGTTTCAGCTTTAAGCGCACGGTTAGGGACTGCACGACCAATGCCTTTGAGTACTTCTTTCAAATAAGATTTCGCGAAATCGTCGTGCGGAAATTGGGACATTTGATCTCCGAAATTCATCCTAGCTGAAGCAATTGTACTATCAATATATATAGTCAACATATACAGTCAACCGTCATTCTCTATTTTGTTTCAGAACAACCATTATCCCAAGGAAATCGGAATTCCAGAAATTTGCCTAAAAAAACGATCGCCCCTCTCCCTGCTTATCTATTTTGAAACACCGATCGTGCTGTCCTCACACTTCTTGCCCCAATTTCTATGACAGGTGAAGTTACCTGGTACGATCGAATCCAATCGAAATTCATTGCTTCGTCATGACCGCAACCCAAACCCGTAACGTCCCCCATCTCCTTATCGAAGATGGATTTCTCAAAAAACAATCCGAATTATTTCAAACCCTAGTCGAGACCATAGATTGGGAGACCAGCATGAGCGCCCGAAAAACGGCCTCTTTTGGTGTGCCTTACAACTATGTCCAAATGACCTATGCCGCCGTTCCAATGCATCCAGCATTGATGCGGGTTTCCGATCGGCTCTTCGATCGGCTCGGGATTCGGTTTAACAATTGCTTACTGAACTATTACGAAACAGGCTACAACCGCATGGGATTTCATGCCGACGACACCACAGGTTTAGAGCCAGAAACAGGAGTTGCGATCGTCTCTATTGGGTCTCCCCGCGCCATTACTTACCGTCACAAACTAGATCCCGAACTCCGCCACAAATTCACGCTCCAACCCGGCTCCCTCCTTTATATGGAATCGGCAGTGCAAGAAGACTGGTTCCACGCTATCAATCGCCAAAAAGGAGTTGGGCCAAGGATTAGTTTGACTTGGCGGCTGTTTAAGGACAGCGATATACAATAGACTCTAAGCCAGCAGATCCTAATCAGCGCCCCCTCTCCATGATCACAACCTCGATCGTCCCCGAAAATGCCCCAGCCGATGCGCCCTGCCGCGAGTTTGGCAACAGTGGATTCGATAGCCTCAATCCGCCCAACGACAAATTGATTGATGCCTGTGTGCATTGTGGATTTTGTTTATCGACCTGCCCCAGTTACCGAGTCCTCGGGACCGAAACCGACTCTCCTCGCGGACGAATCTACCTGATGGATGGCATTAATGAGGGCACCATTCCCTTCACGCCTGCGGCAATTCAGCATTTTGATACCTGTCTTGGTTGTCTTGCTTGTGTCACCACTTGTCCGTCGGGAGTCCAGTACGACAAACTGATTGAATCGACCCGCGCTCAAGTCCGCCGCAATACCGATCGGCCTCCCATTGAAAAGATTCTACGTAGTATTGTTTTTAATCTATTTCCCTATCCCGATCGCTTACGTTTAGTCATGCGCCCGGTTACGTTGTATCAAAGTCTCGGATTACAAAATTGGGTCCGATCGATGGGATTTCTAGAACTGATTTCCCCGCAATTATCGGCCATGGAAGGCATGTTACCTAAACTGCCCACTGGAGCATTTAAAGATACATTACCAGAAGTAATCGCCGCCCAAGGTGAACAGCGGTATCGAGTTGGAATGCTTTTGGGGTGTGTGCAGCGTTTGTTTAATCCAGCCGTGAATGCTGCAACAATGCGCGTATTGACGGCTAATGGCTGCGAAGTCGTTATTCCAAAACGTCAAGGCTGTTGCGGCGCATTACCCCATCACCAAGGCGAAGAAGATCAGGCCCGATCGTTTGCTAAACAAATGATTGATAGTTTTGATGCGGAGAATGTTGAATATGTATTGATCAATGCCTCTGGTTGTGGGCATACGATGAAAGAATACGGTCATTTACTAAAAGATGATAAAGAGTATGCCGATCGGGCTGCTGAATTTGTGAAAAAGGTGCGTGATGTACAGGAATTTTTAGCTGAAGTTGGTCTAACAGCCCCGCTCTCCGCCTTGCAAGCTGAACCATTATCAATTGTTTATCAAGATGCGTGCCATATGATTCATGGACAAAAGATTACATCTCAACCGCGCAAATTACTCAAACAAATTCCTGGCGTGACGCTAAAAGAACCGATCGATGCAGCATTGTGTTGTGGGAGTGCAGGGGTATACAACATCTTCCAGCCAGAGATTGCAGAAGAACTTGGACAACAGAAAGTTACTAACTTAACTAAAACGGGAGCAACTGCGATCGCAAGTGCCAATGTTGGCTGCTATGTTCAAATTTCTAAACATCTGGCAATCCAGGGAAAAGTAGTACCTGTGCTGCATCCGATGCAGTTCTTAGATTATGCAATTCGCGGTGTTCAGCTTTCAGATCATTCGGAGAGTTGATTCGCGACTGTTTGATGGGAATGAAAAGGTAAAATACTATTCCATTCCCCGATATGTTAGATATTAATGAACAGGTCTTCGCCTTCTTGGCTAACGGCGAAACTTGGGACATCGGTCGGCTCTTTACCCATTGCCATAATTTTTTTGCCAAAATCAGGTAACGTAATTCCCATCGCCGATTCTACCCATCTGACATTTTTGCCAGTAGAAATTTCAAACTTGGCACCATGGAAGGGACAAGTGATAACTCCGTTTTCTAATTTACCACTACTCAGGGGAAGTCCTAGGTGAGGACATTTGTCAGCAACAGCACAATAGTTGTCTCCGACTTTTGCCACAAGAACAGATTGTTTCCCGGCCTTAGTTTTCAAGACCTTATCGGCACTGACATCAGATGTGGTAGCAATTTTGATTTTTGTCATGGTGTAGGCTTTTTTGTAGGATTGGGACAGAGAAATTCTAATTAACAGATAATACAGGTTTTCTGGATGATGTACAGAAAAATTAGCTAGCACGATTGCTTAATAGGAATGCGAAGGTAGAATTCTGTTCCATTCCCCAATTCAGATCGATAGCCTAAGGTTCCGCCATGGTGTTCTTCAATGATTCGTTGGCTAATGGGCAACCCCAACCCAGGACCTTGACCGATCGGTTTTGTCGTAAAAAATGGATTGAACATCTTCGATCGAATTTCCAATGAAATCGGTGGGCCATCGGTCCAGATAGACACTTCTACGATTTTATCATTGCAGTGATACTTGGTGTTGATGCGTAGAATTGGTAAAGTAGGTTTGTTTTGCTCTAGACTATCGATCGCATTGTTCAGTAAGGGACGAGCCAAAAAATATCACCCCAGTCACGCTGGGATAATTGTAATATCCCATTTAGCCAGTTCTACCGAAGGTTTCCAGAAATATAATAAGGGTTCCAAGTCCTCGGTCGAGACCTTGACGCCCTTGGGATAAG
>JAPLHZ010000171.1 GCA_026389365.1 Cyanobacteriota bacterium | reverse complement strand
TTTGAGTTAGTCCAATTTTTTAAACCGTGCCTAGAATTGGACTAGATTTATTTATTTCTGATAAAGACTATCCCGACACGCGATCGGGTTTGATTTTCTTGTGGGCTGAGCGATAAAACAGCTTGAGACTTTGAGACCGATTAGCCTATTTTTCTCTACTCAGTACGATTTCAGGCCGATCGCACTCATCCCGATCGCATCCCATCAATTGATGAAAATGTGGATCCGGTCCTTTTGACCACTTGCATCAAATCCGATCGCACTATCCCGATCGCTGGCACTGATTTAAGGATTTAAGGATTTAAGGATTTACAGAAATACGATCGGCACTGATTTAAGGATTTACAGAAATACTGATTTAAGGATTTACGATCGGGGTTCAGGGTTTGTTGAGACCTAGCAAAACATACTCCATTGTCGTTTTTAAACACAGATGAAGCGGCACGGGCGATCGGCCCTCATATAACCATACTGAATCCCCTCGCACCGACAGGACGGTCCATAGCTCGCCGTCCCAGTTAATAGAGCGACCCGGCTGGATTTGAGCGATCGGATCCGGTGTGTCGGCAAACTTTTCAACAGCCCGATCGTGATCCGCCTTGATCGCCTCGACCATATCGGCATGATGCGGGCATGAAACAAGCCGATAGGCGCGGACCCGCTTTGTTCTCCCTTTAGCCGCCTCAGATTTTGGAGGCCGCCCCCGCCCCTTTTTCGGGGGAATGGGCTGTTGTCCTTCTTCTTCTTCATTAATTAATTGGGCACGAAAATCCTCATAAAGATATCTATGAGGATTTTCGTGCCCAATTAATTCGATAAGGCTTTCCTCGTTACAGGGAATCGTCACTTTTCTCATCTCAAATTTGAAGCCTAGATGTTTTTTGAGCAAGTCAGCAACAAACGCCATTGGGGAGGAACTGGGCGTTACATACAGTCCTAGTACATCCGACACCTCATCGGGCAAGAGTAGCGCCGATCGGAAAACAGTCCTAACCGATGGATGCTCAGCGTGAATTTCTATCTCGGTATCGGCGATCGGCAATAAAAGATGAAGGTTTAATTTTTTTAGTGTCTCCATCACTTCAGCCCGTACCTCCATGTCCACGCCCCAAACTGTGCCCGTCGACTTAAGCTGACTCTTAACCTTCATCCCATCGGAGGCCGCCGCCATTCCATCATGCAAATATTCAGCCGCCGATCGGACTGCGCTCTTACGCGCCCGCCCCTTACGGGCATTGCAATACTCCTCCACCCAAGATGCTTCGTCAACTAGAGAGCCGTATTTTTCCCGCTCAATGGCTTTTTTACAAACAACACGCTCGTCGTAACGCAGGCTGGAATCCTTCATCCGATCGCGTGCCTGATCTGCTGACAATTCGGAATCATCCGCCGCCATCCAATCATCAAAAGTTTGGTTCTCAACGTCCTCCTTTGCCGCCTTAATCCGATCGCCTACCGAGGAATCGATCTCAACGGACGATCGCTCAATGTGGTGCCCTTCTAACTCTAGTTTCTCAATCAGGTTTTCCCGTAGTCCAGAAATACCCGCCGCCTCCCGAGTGACGTATTTTGAGGCGATATCATGAGCCGCAGATAAAACCGAATCGACCTCGGCATAAACATCATGAGCCTCCATAATTTTTTGGGTTTTATCTCGCCATGACTGAAGGACAACGGCCGGATCGTAACTCCCTTTTATTTTTGGGGAGAATCCGATCTCAGCCGCGCAGATTACGCGGGGAATACTCGGGTCTCTAAATCGCCCTAATAATTGGTAAGAGGTTGACGGGTCAAGGCACGAGGCATATAAGACGATCGCATCCACCAATCCCGCCCCGTCAATACTTACACCTGACTCTAATGTTGGGCTAAGGACGATTAATTGAGCTGGACTATTTTTGATTGCCCGACCCATATCCTTAAAAGCGTCTTTATTCTCTGCCTCAGCGCTTGTCTTGGAATCCAACCGCCACACTTTATAATTTTTGCTGAAATCCTTTTCAAACTCTTCAGCCGCTTGTTGGGATGTCGCAAGCAAAGCCACGCGCTGGCCAGCCCCTAGTCGTTCTGTAACCTCCTGCATAGCCGCTTGCTTTGCCGATACCTCGATCTCCCTTCCGTCGGAATTGATCCGATATCCAGTGGAAAGCCTAACTTCCCATGGCTGAGATTTACGGACGTTTCTTGCGACTGTCACCTTCAGTGCTCCCGAGGATAACGATCGGAGTGAATCCGCCGCTAGTTCAGTTAAGCGCGCCTCTCCACCAGCAACCCAACCGCCGCCCAAACCGATCCGGCTTAACAAGATTGAGAATTTTCGGATTAATCGGATCCGAGCGGCTGTCTTAATTGTTTCGGATAAAAGGATGTGCTTAAGCAAGGCATCAACCTCATCGAGGATTAGTAAAACCTTCCTCCCGCTCGCCATGAAGTCCATGAGGGCATCGAACCTCCGCCAAAGACTATCGGCACAATAGGCGAGGCTGTCTGCATTTACGACCTGTAATTCGGTATGTTTCCCGGCTATCAAGTCATGGATGTGGTTTAAGTCCAGCCGCTTGCTAGTCTGGATTAACAGGTTGTTTCTGTGGCCGATCGCGTCCACAATCAGATCGGGATATTGACGACGCAGTGCCTTAATAGCGACCCCAAAAGCATAAGTTTTTCCCGCTCCGAGGCTGGCACAATACAAAAGCGCCTCGCCTAAATTTGGGAGCCTGAACCCACAATCACTAACACGATCGGCATTCCCCACAATGTCCGCAACAGCAAGGGCACTGTATTGGGTGTAAGTTCTTCTCGCCCATTCTTTTGTGCTTGAACTTTTCCACTCGCAGAAATCTACGGCATTCTTGAACGCTCGAAAAAAAGGAAGTACACCAGACTGCGAGATCAAATCGTCAATTCCTTTGCCTTGTGCCGCGTCCCAAGTCATAACTTTCACCTCTGGGGAGAGATGACGATACAAGGCTGTCCCGATGAGAGCGATCGAAGATCTAACCGCCAGCACTGCGTTGGGCTTAACATCGGAATCAAACGCAAAAACAACTAAACGACCCCGCGCAGCTTCCCGCAGGAGTGGCAAAAGTTGACGCCGATCGTATTTAGATTCGCGCCGCTCCCAAGCGCTTGAACAGCCGTAAAGACTTAAGCTTGGGAATCCACGAGAGATCAGACTTAACGCCTTGGTGCCTCCCTCAGTTGGGAGTAATGGCAGCTTTTTGGCTTCCTGTGACGTACAGAACCAGACCCAAAATGAACCCGTTAAGGGAACGTTTACGCCCCAAAGTACCGACATTAATTTGCGAGATTCAAGAGGGACGATCGGAAAATATAGCCGCGCCCCTCCATTCTTGAGTGATTCATACTTGAGGATTTTGCCGTCTTTCACCCGGGGCACGTCTAGGCGGATCTGCCAGACCTTCCCATCCTCACCAACAAAAGCCGCTGCTTCATTCCATGGCCGAAGTCCACCCGCCCCGGCTTGTCTGGGAATTGTCCACCCAACACCCTCATAGACTTCTTGACCCTCAAGAAACCGGATATTCGCGTCATAGACTTCTGGGGATATCGCATTTTCATTCAAGCAACGATCGCGCCATGCCTTTCTAAAAGCCGTTTTTGGGAATTCTAAGACGCTGGATCCAGTCGATTTCGTGCTAGAATAGTTGACAGAAGCAGTGATTTGTTTCATTGTGAGGTTTCATCCTTGTGAGAATTGGGTGAGTCGAGAAAGTCGAGATTGAATGGGCCTAGGCCCGCCCCCCCCTTTAGCGGCTGAAAACGCTAGAGGGGATATTTTTTGGCAATTTTGCCGATCACGTATCAAGAGTGGTGAATTTCAGCCCATCATCTACCACTGCGTTTGTC
>JAPLHZ010000392.1 GCA_026389365.1 Cyanobacteriota bacterium | reverse complement strand
ACGATCGTCTCATCATGTTTGTGGTCGTCAAAAATAAAATCTAGAACGCCGACAGTATAAACAAACCCAAGTTGAAAGTTCCAATCACCTTTTTGGGCCTGTTCTTGAATGGGGAATGTCGCGTAGTAAACGCTACGGTCTTTAAAGAAATTTTGTTTTGCTTTTTGGATTTCGACAATAAAACGTTCCCCACTTTCAGCTTGACAGTAAATATCGAAGATCGCTTTACGATCGATTTGTGTACTGCCCAAGTTCTCATTATTTTTAAAGGAGAGGTCTTGGATACGGTGCTGATCAGGGAGGAGCGTATTGAGAAAATCAATCAAGAAAGCTTT
Source organism: Cyanobacteriota bacterium (assembly GCA_026389365.1). Classification (GTDB taxonomy): domain Bacteria; phylum Cyanobacteriota; class Cyanobacteriia; order Leptolyngbyales; family Leptolyngbyaceae; genus JAAFJU01. The sequence goes on along the minus strand of JAPLHZ010000392.1, from coordinate 1,214 downwards.
GTTCGGTTCCGTCCCGAAGACCCGTTTAAAGCCAAAGTCAGTCAGAAGGCTAATATATTTATCTTGTAGTGGATAGACCATGGTGTCTAGATAGGGAACGGCTTTACTCTCATTATAGGCATCGATCGCCTCTAGGAAATTATGAAGACCGCTCGAACCCTCTCCCCACGGTCGCCATCGCTTGCACTTGCCCGACTCAGTACGAAGAACGATATAGCCTAAAGGGTTTTGCGTTAGGTCGTGGGTCGATCTGACATCAGATGATGGTGAGTTCTCGCGAGTAATGGTGATGTTGCCCTGATTATCCCGACTGAATCCATAGTGAGGCATTTGGATAGAATCAGTGTTGTAGCCTTCGAGAAGACACTCTCACCCGTAAAACTTCCACCATCTGAGGGCCAGACAGTTCATTATTGAGAATCTGGTAATCATCATTCCCTCGTTTCTCTGCTGCAAAACATTCATGACCTTTTTCGTCATAGATTCGGTATTGATTACCTTCTTGCTGAAGATGGTATTTTTCCGCGATGTATTGGCCATTCCGATCGCCATAATGATTCACTAATTGATCTACTGTTCCCGCAATTAGATTCTCTGCGGTTTGAAGCATTTCGGGTGGAGTTTGAGGCGATCGGCTAAATGAATCTAAATCATCCACAGAGGGGAGTGCGGCTGGGGACCGGGGTTCAGGAAAGAAATTCAGGATAGTAGCATCGATGATTTCACCTTCTTCAGCCCCATGAGCAGGGTCTATGATCTCTCGTGGTTCTGGATCGAGCAAGATACCTTGAATAGGGCTTTCGGCGTTTCGTTTTAACGATCGCAGGATTTCAATCACCAGTTGGGCGATTTCCTGAGACATGTGATTGTAGGAAGACTGGGCGTGGGAACCATCAGACCGATCGACGAAGGCGGCTTGTTGCATGATTTATCTCTATAAAAATCCGTTGGCTGTACTCCATTTCGCTGTCTTCTCAGCGTTAGGATCTGGTTTGCTCGGTAGTGGATAGGTGTCGTAGAAGTAGTCTTTACGAACTTGCATTTCGTCGTCGGTGATTTTTACTTGGGCACTACGTTTGATGAGTTTGGCTTTGACCTGTTCCCAATGGCGCTGACTGGTATCCATGCGGTGAATATCGGCTTTGGGGATTTTGATGGCGAGGCGTAAGGGGACTGAGGTTTCTGTTTTCGTTGAATAGCCAGGATTGATTAAG
>JAPLHZ010000284.1 GCA_026389365.1 Cyanobacteriota bacterium | reverse complement strand
TGTGAATCGTCTCTTTCAACGCCTCACTCTCGACCTTAATGGGTATACGCGATTTCCAGCAACCTAAATTCCCTAGGATTGTCAATTGCCTTCAAACCACATCTAGCGTCCTCCACGGGAATTCTGGGAGAACCTCTTTTTTCTCTTGGTTACTCAAGATTTAACTTTCGCTTAAGATTTCTGAATCTAACGGCCAAGCTAATTGACATTTAATGCCACCAGTTGTGACAGATTCTCTGGTAAATTCTCCCCCTAATTTGCTGGCCAATGCCAAACTTTGGGCTGTTCCTTGCCCTGACCGCTGATTTTGTTGTAGTCCTTGCCCATTATCTTCAACCGTAAGGATATATCGCCCGTTGCAATAACAGCCAGTTACCACCAGCCGTGTTACCTCTTTGGCATATTTTCCTACATTACAAAGGGCTTCCTCTAACCAAAATCCAATTTCTCGTTTTTGTTCTAGGCTTAAGTAACCTGAGTCGATGCTGTCGAAACTCCGAATTTTGACCTTAATGGAGTTGAAATAGGGCAGTGGACGGGTAATTGTTGCCCTATAAATTTCATGCAAAATGCAATGCAATGGGCTATACAAATCAATCGTCACACCAGAACCTAACTGCAAGGTTTCTTTTCCTATCGAGGGGTTAGATTCATCGCTCAAATCGGCGGTCGTCTCTGTTAGACTTTGACTTGTACGTCGAATTTCAGTATTTAGCTCATCTAATCGATCCGTTATCTGAGCGAGGGATAGTCTTTCAGATTTAATTTCACGATTGAGCAAGGCTAAACTTTGCAGGGGGCCATTATGTAAGGAGGTGAAGGTTTCTTCGATCGCTGCTTGCCGAATATTTTGAGTTGTAATAATTTTTGAATAATAGTTTAGTCTTTCTTCGGTTAATTGCTTAAAATTTTGTTGAAGTGAAGCATAAAATAGCGAAACAAAAACATAAATAGGAGTGACAATGCCATGGGCAATAAACAAATCGAAGCCTCGGATTGTCTTCAATTCATCGGGATGTAAAAGAAGATATAGAATAATCGGTATGGATAGGGGCATAGAGCCGCAAATAAGGAAAGAAATTAATTTCTGATATGGCACAAAGATAACCACCACATTCATCCACAAAAATGAAAAGATGGTAACTGATGGGTAAATTTTAACTAGCGTTAAACCAGAGTTATGAGCAACAAAAATATTTATTACAGTAGTAAGTATTACAATCAGGCGCGTGATAGCTAAGTAATGAAACATAAAGGAATCTGTCCGTATTCGTTTTTTATAAAGCAATACCAAATAAACAAAACTAACAATAACTACTATTCCTGTTCCAATGAGATATATAAAGCGATCACCCCGATACCAGCTATTAATATGGCTACTAGAAGCTACGAGAAAGGTAAGTAACAAAGTTAAGAGTGCAAGTTGACGTTTTGAGTCTTGATTGGTTTTTCCAAACATTTATCTAGCCCTGGTATTTTTTTTGCTCTTAACTGTATTAATACTAATGTTACAAAAATCAATCAATTAATCCTGCTTTTTTTGCCTCAATATAGGTTAATGTCCGCATATTTTTGTCAGCTTCAGGATAGATTCCTAATACATCACGGATTTTTGACCAATAATGTCCAATCATTCTTTCAGAGCGATGCATAGTCTGGGCAATCATCTTGTCTTGTAAGCCCTCTTCAAAAGCAAGTTTTAAGACTTCTATCCACTCAGGTCTTACTTGTAAATCTATTTGAATATCCTGGGTATAGTGAACGCCTTGGATAGACCAATCTAATCGTTTGAGTAGGGTTTCTATAGATGATGATTTATCGACGACTGTAAATCCTCCTGGATGATTTTCAATTTCAAGAATGAGCCTGACAATTGCCTTGAGAAAACTACTTTGTACTGTAATATTGAGATTGGGATAATGTTCTATGACATATTGAAGCAGTTGTAATCCATATTCTGTATAAGCTGTACCATTAAGAATTTGGGGCATTGACAAATCCAGTAGGATCAAGTCAGGGTCGACTTTTTGTAATAAATCAATGCCCGCCGTTGCATATTTTGCTGTGTAAATCTCTGGGGCGACAAAGTGGGATTGGATCGCTGAAATCGTTCCTTGTAAAATAAGTTCATAATCATCAACGATGACTATTTTGAGCTTGCTGACTGATCTATCTTTCATGGTAAAGTCCCGCCGGGCGTTGCAGGATAAAGTATGGATTAAACATTATCGGAAATTATTTTTTAGAGATTCAAAGCCTTGCTAGGCAAGGGCTGTAAATTCGCAAAACCCTATTTCCGATTAAGTCTATTATATAGAGAACAGGATAGAAGAGTCCAGGGCTGTTTCATTCTAAATTTCGACATTTTGTGCATCTACGAGAACGTGCCGTTCCAGGCATCAGAGATTTTCGTCTTCGATGGCTGAAACCACATAAACTCGTCACCTAAATCTAGAATGAAATGACCCTGTAGAAGGGTCATGAAGATAATGAATCAGCAATCGCACCGAATAATGCAACATATCTAGAGACTTGGAATAACAGATGGTTACTGAGCTTGTCGAAGTAAGGTTTTACGGTGCAATCTCGCCAGATAGTGGCGTAACCGAGAATTTTCTCCCTCAACTCGAGTCATGTATGTCTTGCTAATAATCTGATCACCATCAGGAATATAACTTGGATATACAGTCCAACCATCAGTGACATAGAAATAGCATTGCCATGCTGCCACAATTGCCCACAATGGCTCAAAAGTCTTCGCACTATGATCCCCTAAAGTCCATGCTAGGATACCCTTACGAAAGTGGTCTACTGCTGTCCACACCCATATCTTGTTTTTTTTGAGCCGACAAATGTTTCCAGTTCATCCAATTCGCCAACATCGGGGACATTTTCTGGGGTGATTGAATCAGGTAACTTCTTCCCTTTTTGTCTAACCCAATCAATCACTGTACTTCGACAAGCTCAGTAACCATGGTGTGATGTACTCCCATCACTCTTTCAATAGCTCTGAATCCCATGCCATTGAGATACATCTTCAGGCAAGTTTGTTTGGTCGTTTCTGGGAATGCTTTGGTTTGTTCACTGGGATTTATAAACTGTCGTCCACATTCAGCACAAATGTGATTTTGCTTTCCTTGCTTAATTCCATTTTTCCTTATGTGTTCTGATCCACACTTTGGACACTTCATCTTTCTTGCTTGAACTCATACTTCATTATGCAACGCCATCTCTTCTAATTAATCAAAATCTTCAAAGTAATTAGCAGGTTATTGTATAGATTATTACAGATAATTAAGAGCTATCAGGATAATAAATATAAATTTTACCTTAACTTTATATTTATTCTGAATGAAAGCCCTACCTTTGCTTGGTTACAGCTATTTCGAATCACCAATCACGAATTCAAATCAGTAATTACTGATACATTGGTTAGGCTTGTTAGTGATTTTTTATTTACTTCGCTGGGTTCTTTAGTTTAGCCGATCGCCACTCACCGATCGATCGCGTTACAGCCTGTTCAAAATTGGGCGAGACTGATCGGACGTTGGGTGATGAGGAACTATATCCTGATGATAATTATAAAATACCGGACTCTAGTTCTTCGAGATAAATAAATTCAGGAGATTTCACACCTGCTTTGGCTCGAATTTCGACTAATTCCGAGGATTCAAAGAATGATTTTGCTGCTGCGATCGAAGTCCATGCAGAAAAATGTACGATTTGGTTTGGACGGTTTTCATATTGGAGAACTTGATAGGAGAGTTCTCCCGCTGTGCGTCTGAGTCCGACTGCCTGATCAAATACAACTTTCCAGGCAGCATAATTTTCAACTTCGTGGATAATCAGAACGTAAGGCATAGTCTGCTGAGACATAGGATTGACTAGGATTGACTAAGTTTAGAGTTGATGTTTATCCTAAATCTAAAAAAGCGATCGAAGCAACTGTCGAATAGTAGAAAAGTAACAATTTTAGGGACTATTCACGGGTTACAACAATCACATTTTCAGTGACTTGTTCAAAGGTATCGTCGTGACTAATTACAAAAAGCTGGCGGAATGTTTTGATATTTGAAATCGCTTCGGCTAGTTTGATTCTGCGTGGACGATCCATATTGGTGGTCGGCTCATCAAAGAAGGCTACATTCAAATCAGCCAAAACCTTCAACAATGCCAACCGTACCGCTAGCGCTGCACACATTTGTTCGCCGCCTGAAAGATTCACAAACCGCCGATCGTTTGCCCCTTCCCGTACCCGAATTTCATACTCCCTTGTCCAATCTAAGGCAACATTTGGACGGTTAAGCAATTCGCGGAAGAGTTTGTCGGCTTCATGAGCGATCGTCTGAACATAGCGTTCTGTAATCCGGGGTCCAGCTTCTTTGAAGGCTTTGCGGGCAAACTTGATGAAGCGATCGGTTCGTTGGTGTTGTTTCAGTTTAGTTTGGGCGGTTTTGAGTTTAGTTTGAATAATTTGCAGTTTTTCAATTTGGCCGTCATATTCAATCAGGAACTGCTGTTTCATCGGCAATTGTGTACTGAGGGTTGTTTGTTGCGTTTGAGCCTCAAGCAGTGATGACTGAAGCATCGCAATGGCTTGGGGATCAAGTTCAGCGGAGAACTTTTCCCGTTGGACTTGAAGGGCTTCTAGGGTTTCAGCCTGCGTTTCGAGTTTGGTTTCAAGTTCGTCTCGCTGTGGTTTTAATTCCCGTTGTCGATTTGCTGTATTTCGATGTTTTAGATACAGTTCATAGTCAGCTTGATTTAGTTCTTTGAATGCTTGCTGGGTTGTAATTTTTTCGGGTAAGTCTGTGAAATTTTCTAGATCCCGATCGATTTGTACAAGCGTTCTAGTTGTTGTAGAAAGTGCAGAATGAATGCCTTGCTGTTGTTGGATTAGGCGGCTGCGATTTTGTAATTCTTGAAGTAACAATCGGCTCCGACCTCGCGGATCATTTAGTTCACGGAGTTCGATCGCAACTTCCGAAAGCTGCTGCTGAAGTGCAGGTTCTTCAGACAAATGCTGTTGAATTTCAGTGAGATGATTGCGAACTTCAACAATTTCAGCATCAATTGTTTTGCCTTCTTGAAGTTTGGTCTCACGAGTTAAAAATTGTGCCTGCTGTTGTCGAACCGTACGAATTTGGGTTTGAATTTGATTGAGTTGTTGTTGAAGTCGTTGGGCATCGACTTGTTGAGAAAGGTCTTTCAGAATGGTTTCGAGTGAGGAAAGCAATTCAGTTTGAAGTGTTTTTCCTTGGGTCAGAATAGTTTGGATTTGGGTGAGAGTTTGTTGCTGAGTCGGATGTGCGACGGCGAGTTGGGTGAGAAGTTCGGTAGCAGTTTGGATTTGTTCGGTTTGAATTGATTTACGATCGATCGCAGTGGTAAAAATTAATCGTAAATCAGTTTCAAATTGCTTGGCAGCGGTAATACGGCTGAGTTGTTGTTGGTAGCGCTGCTGTTGATCTTCGAGTTCGGGAAGTGCCTGAACTGTCGCCGCTAAACTGTTGAGCCGATCGAGTTCTTGATGAAGTTGGCTTTGACGGAGTTTGAGTTGTTGCAATCGTTTTTCATCTCGGGCGATTGCTTGACGCCAAGTTTGACAGGTTTGAAGTTGTTCACGAAATTTACGATCGCGCTGTTCAATTTGATCTTGATGGGCAATTTGGGGTTTGAGATGTTCGAGGGCGATTTCCGATTGATTCAGGCGTTCTATCTGTTCAGTCAAGACCGCAAGTTGGGATTGTTGGTGACTGGTATTTTGAATCAGGGTTTGTTTGTGATGAAAAAGCCGTTGTTGTTGCGATCGTTCTTTTTCCAATTCTTTTAGTGCTTCTTCTGCCGATTGAAATGCACCAAAAGCATCGCGGCGACTGACACAGATATCATAGGATTCTTGAGCGATCGCGAGTTCAGAATCTAGTTCAATAAGTCGAGATTGCTGGGCTTGAAGTTGAACTTGAGTCCGATCGATTTGAGTTTGAAGACTTTGCTGAGCTTGAATTTGCTGTCCGAGGCGTTGTTGTTCTGTTTGAAGGGTGATAAGTTGAATTTTCCATTGTTGTAAATTAGTTTGCAAGGTTGCAATTTCTGTAATTAGATCCGATCGTTTTTGCGATAGTGCATCCCAATCCTTTAATGTTTCTTCGTGTTGTTCTATTTCACGGATAATTCGATCGCTTTCTACTTTAGAAAACTTCTCTAATGTGGCGAGTTCTTTCCAAGTTTTTTGGTATTCCTCAACCTTCAAAACCTTATCAAATACTGCCTTACGTTTGCTCGCTTCCAACAGGAAATCTGCCGTGAACATCCCTTGGGGAACGCCTATGGTACTACTAAATAAATCTGCTAAATCAGTTCCCGGCGACAGTCCTAAATGCTGCCGTAACCATGGGAGAACTTCGTCCTTAATTCGAGTGTAGGGAAGAGTTTCGCCAATTTGGGGATCATAGATATTATAGCCACTACGTGTACAGCGTTTGATGCGATAGGTTCGCTGATCTCGGCTGGAAATCATTTCAACTTGAACTTGTGCGGAAGCTGACCCGTTACGAATGAGTTCTTCAACTTTGTAATCCCCTTTATGATCAAACAAAACCCAGGCGATCGCTTCTAAAATACTAGTTTTCCCAGCCCCATTCTCACCACAAATCGCATTTGTTCCAGGCTGAAACTTAAAACAAGCATCGGTATGGGCTTTGAAGTTAGTCAGTGTAACCGACAAAATTTCCATGCAATCACTCCCAATTCTGCTACTCCCAATCCTGGGGTTTATTGCTCTACAACCAGAACAATTGTACGCTTATTTATAGCAAAACATGCCGCAGTAACTACCGAATTTCTAATCGATTTCAACAAAAACTGCTCTGAATGGCTGAAGCAAGGCGATAAAACCAGGATTTTCTACAAAATTTGAGAGAGAAAAAGCTTCGATCGCGCTTCCTTGGGTTGGGTAAAAAACTCGGCAGGCGTTGTATCTTCGATAACTTGTCCAGCGTCCATAAAGACGACCCGATCGGCGACTTCTCTCGCAAATCCAACTTCATGGGTCACAACCAGCATGGTCATCCCAGATTTCGCCAGCGATCGCATCACGTCTAGCACTTCGCGAACCATTTCGGGGTCAAGCGATGAGGTCGGTTCGTCAAACAACATAATTTTAGGTTCCATGGCTAGGGCACGGGCAATCGCGACGCGCTGTTGTTGACCGCCCGACAGTTTGCCCGGATACTTTTGAGCTTGTTCTAGAATACCGACCCGATCGAGAAGTTGTCGTGCAATTTCGTTGGCTTGAGGTTTAGTGAATTTTCGCACTTGAATGGGAGCGAGCGTAACGTTTTCCAACACTGTTAAATGAGGGAAGAGATTGAATTGTTGAAAAACCATTCCCACATCCCGACGGATTTGATCAATGTTTTGAATGTCTTCAGTTAGCGGAATGCCATCAATGGTGATACGGCCTTCCTGATAGGGTTCTAGGGCGTTGAACGTCCGAATGAATGTGGATTTACCAGAACCAGATGGTCCCATAATCACGACAACTTCTCCAGCTTTTACCTGCAAATTTGCATTGCGTAAGACTTGAAATTTCCCAAACCATTTACTGACATCATGGGCAATCAGAATAGGCTGGTTTTCAATAATTTCATTTTCAGCAGTTTCAATAGTATTAGTCATGACGATCGCACCTCTAGCCGTTTACTAAATTGAGATAACCCAAAACAAAACATCCAATAAATTAACCCAATAAACAAATACACCTCACCATTGCGCCCAATGAACTGCGGTTGTGACAGAATCGATCGGGCAATCCCGGTTAATTCAAACAACGCAAACAACGCGAGAAGTGAGGTGTCTTTGAAAAGTGAAATGAACTGTCCCACGATCGCCGGAATTACCAATCTTAATGCCTGAGGGAGTATGATAAATCTCAGGGTTTGAATTGAGTTTAATCCTAACGATCGCGCTGCTTCTGATTGTCCGAGCGGTAATGATTGAAGGCCCGATCGAATATTTTCAGCCAGATAGGCTGCATTAAAGAATGTTAGCCCTAAGATTGCCCGTAGCAACCGATCGAGGCGAAATGGAACGACCAACGGCAACATCACCTGGGCCATAAATAATATTCCAATTAATGGTAATCCCCGCACTAGTTCAATATAGATTGTCGAAATTCCACGAATGACAGGTAATTCACTGCGTCGTCCCAATGCTAACAACAATCCCAAGGGAAATGCTAATGCAGTACTAATAGCGGCGGCAAACAAAGTCAAAAACAACCCGCCCCACAAACTCGATCGGATTAATGGCAATCCAAATCCACCATTTGCTAACCATGTGATCGAGGCCAATCCTAGAGGAATCAATACAAAATTCCAGGCTTGCGATCGGCGGACGACCAATGTACTTGCGATCAAAATGGGGATGAGTGCGATCGCGCCCATGCGCCACAGTTGGGATTCGGGAAAACGTCCGACCAAAAACAATCGTAAATTTTCACTAATAACCGCCCATTCAGATTGACTCAGCCACGAGAAAAGAGATGATAAAATATTCCATAGAACCCATACACATAGAATCGTAAGAACTGTATTGTACGGTGTATTAAATAGGTTTTTTTGAACCCAACGGACAGGTTTTATAGTTATCTTTGTATTCATCGTAGACTCCGTTGCATTCGACTGTTGTATGCATTGAGGAGTCCGGCTATGGTTAGACTGACCGTTAAATAGGTGATACTAATCAAAATCATCATTTCCACGGCTCGACCTGTTTGGTTAAAGGTGGTGGATGATATGGCATAGAGGTCAGGATAGCCAATGGCGATCGCTAGACTAGAATTTTTCGCGAGATTCAAATATTGATTGGCTAAGGAGGGAATCATAGTTCGTAATGCTTGTGGAAATATTACCCGACGCAATGTCACCCCAGCCGACAACCCCAAGGCCCGCGCTGCTTCCGACTGACCTCGATCGACCCCTTTAATACTGCCTCGAACGATTTCAGCAATGAAGGTTCCAGTATAAAATGTCAGTCCTGCGAATAATGATGAAAATTCGGGTGATAATGCTAAACCAAATAGATTAATCCCCGATCGGCTAATTTGAATAAATCCTAATGAAATCGCATTATCAGCTTTTGGTAGCGCTAAGAACACAACAAAATACCAAAACAGCAACTGCAACAACAATGGCAAATTTCGCAGTGCTTCTACATAGACCTTGGCCATTTGCCGCACCAACCAATTATCCGAAAGCCGTGCGATACCTGCAACAACACCAATAATTGTCGCAGCGGTCAGACTACTAAAAATCACTTTTAGGGAATTCAGAAACCCGACCAAAAGCACTCGACTATAGGACTGGCTGGGATCGTAGGGAATAATCGACTCCGCCACACTGAATCCAGCTTGAGAATCCAAGAATTTGAATCCTAGTCGCAGTCCCAAACGTTTTAAACTTTGATCTAAATTATGCCCAAACATTACCAATAGGCCAACCACGATCGCGAGTACGATCGCCTGTCCTGCCCATTCTAAGTACTTTTTCCGCCGCCAGATTGCAGTCATGACTGACACTATTTAATATCAACTCGTAACCCATATCAGCTTAATATGATTTAGGTCTTTTGATTCAGATCTATGGAATTTTCTCCCGATCGTCCCTCAAGTTCGCCCTCACTTAGTCTTTGCATGATCGTGCGCAATGAGGCTGAAAATCTTGCAGCTTGCCTTGATAGTGTGGTTGATTTTGTAGACCAACTTGTGATTTTGGATACAGGATCAACCGATAGTACTTGTGAAATTGCTCATCAGTATGGCGCACAGGTTGAGAATTTTGTATGGTGTGATGATTTTTCTGCCGCTCGGAATGCAGCACTTAAGTTTGTTACGGGGGATTGGGTATTGGTATTAGATGCCGATGAACGACTAACGCCAGAGATTAAACCCGAAATTTTAACCGCTATTCAAGATCCCCGTCGGCTAGCGATCAATCTTTTTCGTCAGGAAGTCGGGGCGACACAATCTCCTTATTCTTTGGTTTCTAGATTGTTTCGGCGACATCCAACTATCAATTTTCAGCGGCCTTATCACGCGATGATCGACGATAGTGTAGAAGCATTATTGGAAATAGAACCTCATTGGAACATTGTTACTCTAGATCCGATCGCACTCCTACATTATGGCTATCAACCTGAGCTAATTAATTCACGAGATAAGTTCACCAAAGCCCGCACAACAATGGAAGGATTTTTACGCGAAAATCCAAACGATCCCTATGTTTGTAGCAAACTGGGTGCACTATATTGTGATCTAGGATTGCATAATGAAGGAAAATTGCTGCTAGAACGAGGGTTAGAAGCAACGACGATCGATGCCGCGACTCGTTATGAACTTCATTACCATTTGGCCTCTGTCTATACTAAAGCTAATCAAATTCAAGCGGCAGACAAACAATTTCAACTCGCCATTGAACAATCGATTCCCGACAAGCTCAAACTCGGTGCTATTGTAAATTGGGGCGCACTTCGGCAAATGAATAACGATCCCGAAACAGCAGCTTGGATTTATAGTGAAGCGATCGCCATTGATTCAAATTGTGCAATTGCCCATTACAATCTAGGTATGACTCAGAAAGCGATGGGTGATTTTGAAGCTGCGATCGAATCTTATAATTGTTCTATTGAAATTAATCCTGAAAATCCTGAACCCTATCAAAATTTAGGGGTGGCATTGATGAAATTAGGTCGAGTCCCCGAAAGTTTAAATTCATTCAGAACTGCGATCAGATTATATAAAAGGATAGATTCAATAGAAGGCGATCGGTTGCTGCAATCGTTGTCTGAAATTGGATTTGAGATTTGAATAGGAACTGAGCTGATCGGGAATATTAAAAGTATAATCATGATTGCCCCTTACGCCTCTTTGCTTTATACCCTGGTTTAATACTGCCGGTCCATGTCAGCCCGACATAGACTTTTAAAATAGACTTAATCGGAAATAGGGTTTTGCGAATTTACAGCCCTTGCCTAGCAAGGCTTTGAATCTCTAAAAAATAATTTCCGATAATGTTTAATAATCAGAATTGGGCAACGACCAGCGTGAATAATTGAATCTGTTGATCCGATCGTCCCATCACCCATAAAATCTTTTAGACTAAACAAGTCCTTGCTCAAAACCCATTTATTCCTGCGCGTTCCAATGTGTCTTAAAAATGCGACTTAATAAAAATTCCTTTAAAAAAATGCTTCACGACTCACTTGAAGTCCATCATGAGACCGATCAGCCCGACCGTCTAGAGGCCAGTGATTCTATGGATAGTCCGGTGGCGCTTGCCCAAACCGCTCCAGAATCCGAGTACCCTAGCGACGAAACCATTTTCCAAGCCTTCAGCGAACTCACGGCCCCGGCAGCCCCCGAACTTCCCGAGGTTCCGCTGAAGACGATCGCTAAAACGTTTGTAACGCGTCGGCCATGGCTTCTGTTGCCGTTGTTGGGGCTGTTCCCCACGATCGCTTGGACTACAATGCCTCATCCGATGGATCGTTCTATGGATCCTACTTCTGTCGATGGAACTTCTAATGTCGCCGCCACACCCTCCACTCTTAGCTTGGCTGCTCCTGGATTACCCGTTCCAACCAGAAGCTTAAGCGCGACTCCATTGCCTAAAGTCTCACCCCTAACCATTGCGCCCGTACCGACGCTTACACCCGTTGACCTGTCCAAACTGACTCCAGAGCAAAAAGCTCAAAATGCTAAAGCTAAGGCCATTTTTGAATCGACCAATGCGCCCGTAGATGCCTATGTTGAGATGCATGTTTCTATTGGCAAGGGAAGTTCGATCGCCTTTGCTAGCACCACAGCGCTGAATTTGACCGATGAAAAAGGAAATAGACTCGGTAATCTAGCCGTCACTCAAGCTCATACTGCACAGCTTTCGGGTAGCGGCATTACGATCGGCGGGCAAAGCTTCCCTGCCAACACCTTTATCGAACCTGAACTGGGCGGACTGTTGTATCTAAACAATCGTCCTTATCGAGGCAAGCTGCTGATTTCATCTGATGGCAGCACGCTTCATGCGGTGAATTACATTAATCTGCGACATTATCTCTACAGCGTCGTCGCCAGTGAAGTCTCGGCCAGTTGGAGTCCTGAAGCCATCAAAGCGCAAGCCGTTGCCGCCCGTTCCTATGCCTTGACCTACTATTTCAAACCTGCAAATCCTCGCTATCACATTGGTAGTGATGAATATTTTCAGGTTTACAGCGGCACCCAACGAGAAGACGATCGCAGCAACCAAGCCGTGGATATCACGTCTGGAGAATACGTCAGTTACAAAGGTGGAGTCGTGGAATCGCTCTATGCTGCGTCTGATGACATCGTGGCGGAAGCCTTTGCAGGGAGAGGCATGAGCCAATTGGGGGCAAAGAGTTTGGCGGAGAAAGGCTACAAATATGACCAAATTCTGGCCAACTATTACCCCACCACTAAAGTCGGGAAAATTGCTAAAGATGAGTAGTGCGGTGAATGAATTTTGGGATTACGGTATATTGCGCAGTCAAGAATTACGCTTTTAAGGGATAATCTTCAGGAATTGGATTTGATCAACCTGCACAGGGACGTTTTTTAAGTAATGTTGATGTTTCTTTTTTGGCCAATGCTCACGATCGGTGGACTGCTCGCACTCGCATTTGCCTTAGTGGCGATCGGGCTGGATTTTCAATATCGCCGTCGGCTGGGAAATGCCTTAGAAGTCACTGATGGGAAATGGGACATCACGCCCGTCAGCCCTACCCACTGTCAAATCATTGGGAAAATTGAATTCATTAATCCCACTAAGCGACTCGATGTGATGATTCCTGAGCTGTGGATAGACGTGAAGCTCCTATCGAAAGCTTCCACCGAAGGCATTACTCAACGCAACCGAATCATCAACCATTTTGATTACTTCGATGGCCGCGAGGATGATTATTGGGAGAGCGACATCGTGGATTTCGGCCAACGCGAGACCATCGAAATCCGCATTGATTTGGAAGGCGACAAGGTAGATGCGCTTCAAGTGGCTTGGGTCCGAGTGAACTATGTCACCTACGGTCCTGAAGGCAAAGTCCCCTGTACTAAGCATGTCATTGTGCCGTTGAGATTTCCGTCTGTTGAAGACTCGAAGCGCTGGCGACCCGCAGAAAATTCAGATATTCTACCGATTAAAACCCACCTGCTTACAAATCTTGACGATCCCGTCGAAGTCGTTAAGCAGTACGTCCTTCCCCATGCCCAAAAAGGTGACATTGTGACGATCGGCGAATCTCCCCTCGCCATCATCCAAGGCCGTTTCCGTCACTTCAGGGATATTCATCCTGGCTGGTTAGCTAAGCGCTTGTGCTACATGTTTAAATCCACATCCAGCTTGGCCACAGCGGGTGGATTGCAGACTCTGATTGACATTGTGGGCGCACCGAGAGTGTTTTTATCCTTTGTGGGCAGCATTCCATTTAAGCTATTGCCCTACTCAATGGCCCGTAAACTTAACGTCGATGGTATGTTCTATCGGCTGGCTGGCGAACAAGCCAACCTAGTGGATGATGTGACGGGCACGATTCCGCCCTATGATCAGTTTGTGGTGCTGGGTCCCCATAATCCCCAAGCTGTTTGCGATCGAATTAAGAAAACAACAGGGCTTGAAGCGGCGATCGTAGACGTAAATGATTTGCGGCGCGTTAAGATATTGGCAGCGACAGATGGTGTTCCGGTTAATTTCTTAGAGAAGGCTCTAATTACAAATCCGGCAGGGAATGCAAATGAGCAAACGCCCGTTGTGTTGATCCGTCCGTCGGTCAGCTAGAAGCCCCGTTTTGATAAAGCCTTTTTTCGCGTACTTTTCTGGATCCTCTCCCATGATGCGACCTTCTCGTCCCACTTCGTCCGTCAATATTCGTACGTTGCAGTATCGAGACTTAGAAGTATTCGATCGTATCAGTCGTTCAGTCATGGAAGAGATTCCCAGCGCAGCCTCGATGGTTCGTGAACACAACATTGATGTAAGCCGCTGGTATGGGTTGCTGAAGTTTTTGCACTGGTTTCCGAATCCCCTACGCCATTCATTGTCGATTCAAATTGCCGAAGCGGCCTCTAAAGTTTGCGGCGTAATTCAGACTTCGCCCTTCAACAGCGCAGGAACCACTTGGCGGGTCGATCGGCTAGCAGCAGAATCGGTAGTCATCACGGACGAAAACGCAACCGCAGGCGAAGAGAAGACTACGACCACAACTTTAGTGACGGCTATGGAGATGGGTTCCCTGCTGTTAAGGAATAGCTTTGAAACCATCCTTCAGGCGCGCACTTGGATTTTAGAACTGGATGTGAGTGATGAAACTCGCTTGCCGCTGTATCGCCATAATGGATTCCAGCCCGTGGCTCAGATGACTTATTGGTCCATTGCCCCCGAACAGCTTCAGAAAATTGCCGAACGCGAACCCGATCTGCCAAACCTTCTCCCCGTCAGCAATGCAGACGCTCATTTACTCTATCAACTCGATAACATGGCCATGCCGCCGCTGGTCCGTCAAGTTTTCGATCGTCACCCTCAGGATTTTAAAGTCAGCCTATTTGGCTCCGTGGTCCAGTTAATCAAGCAGTGGATGACTCAAACCGAAGTCGTGAGTGGCTATGTGTTTGAACCCCAACGGAAGGTGGCGATCGCCCATTTTCAAGTCACTCTCAGCCGGGATGGTTCCCAATCTCACAGCGTCCAACTTGCCGTCCATCCCGCCTATACTTGGCTCTACCCTGAAGTGATGGCCCAAGTTGCCCGCATTACCTCCGAGTTCCCGAGCCAGTCGCTACAGATTTTGTCAGCGGACTATCATCCTGAGCGCGAAGCCTACTTAGAACGGGTCGGTGCCAAGCGCATCGCCCATACTCTAATGATGTCTCGATCGGTCTGGCACAAACTCCGAGAAACCCGATCGATGCCCAGCCTCGAAGGCATTCCCTTGGGTGATGTTATTCCTGGATTCCAGCCATCACGCAAACCTGTACCGAGTCGGATTATGTTGGAGGCTCAAAGCCTAAAATTCCGCATTCGCCACCCGCGTAAAAATCAGTCCAGCTCCCGAACAACTCGGGAGACCAGTTCAAATAACGATCAACTCTTCCCGCCTCAAGATCCTGATCCTTGCTGTTAGATGAACAGTCCCAGAATTTCAGCGATCGCCCTTGACATTGGTAAAAAACGTATTGGTGTGGCGGGTTGTGATGGCTTAGGTATGGCTGCGACGGGGTTAGTGACGATCGATCGCAAGTCCATAGACTATGTAATTCAGGAATTAACCGATATTGTTCGCGATCGGAACCCCACTGTATTAGTTGTGGGGTTTCCCTTCAATATGGACGGCAGCGTCGGACCTCAAGCCAAACAGACCGTGCGTATAGCCGAGATTTTGTCGAAGGCCGTGGGGTTGCCTGTTGAGTATGTAGACGAGCGTCTGAGTAGCATTGAAGCTGAAGATTTAATCAAAGCCGAGAATCTCTCGCCATCCCAAAATAAAGGGCTGATCGATCGTAAAGCAGCGGCCCTCATACTAGAACGATGGTTGTCGGGAAACGATCGGGTCGATGGCAAAATTTTATTATTGGAAAATGTATCTAAGACAGTCGTGCCGATTGACCCAAACTAAGGGATACTATCCTTGAGAAGAACGCTGATAGAAACCCATTCAGGGCAGTCGTTGTATCTTTGAAACAGGATAGGAAGATCCCCAAATGGAAGAAGAAATTTTTGATGCCCCAACCGTCACGGTAACTGACGAGACAGGCCTGACACTCGATTGCTACGTGGAGCATAATCTCTCCGTAGATGGAGAAGATTATGTCCTTCTTCTGCCTGTAGACTCCACCATCGAAATCGTGTCTTGGCAAGACGACGGGACCGATGACGAGGAAGCAGTGTTAGTAGAGGATCCAAGCCAAATCGATCGGATTCTTCCGACCGCCAAAGCTGTTCTCTCCGAACAGAACCTTACGATTAAACGCACGGCTGTTGTGTTGACGGTCGAAGGTGATCTCCCAGAATTAGCCGAGGAGGAATATTCGGAAGATAAAGGTGACGATGAGGACGAACAAGAAGAGCTTCAGCTCCTTGCTAGCTTCTATCATGAGGATCAGGAGTATGCCATTTATGCTCACTTAGACCCCTACTTTATCTTGGCGCGCATGGGCGAAGACGGCAAACCCATTTTGCTTTCTCCCGAAGAACTCAAGCGCCTTGAACCGATGTTGCCGATGATTGAAGATCAACTCTTCGATGTTTTGGAATAATCGGAATTGCCGTAGTTGAATAGCGATCGGTTAATTTTGATGGATTAACACCAGAAATCCTCCAATGTTGGTCTAATTGAATCAATATTTGGAGGATTTCTATTTCTAGGGGTAGAGATTATGGGGTTAATCACCTAAAACCCGATCGAATCTTAATGGTTAGGCGTAAGATAGGCCCGGTTTGTTAGAATCAAACCTGACTTAAATTCAGAGCTGTTTTTCATGAGTATGATGCGTAAATTGCTATTGTTCACGCTGATAACCGTCGGGCTTGGAAGCTGGCAAGCAACATCATGGTGGGCAAGGGAAACCAAACCTGCCGTCCTGTCTGGGAAATCCACGCCTATCATCGTCACAATAGAACCGGGTAGCTCATCACAGATGATAGCCGATCGGTTGTCTGAATCGCGGGTGCTGCGATCGAAGTCAGCTTGGCAAGTGTGGACGCGATTACAAGGCTTTAAAAATCGGTCCGGTGGATTCCAAGCCGGATCCTATGCCGTTTCACCCCAAGAATCGTTACCAGAAATTGCCGATAAAATTTGGACGGGTCAAGTCGTGACGAAAGGATTCACGATTCCAGAAGGATGGAACCTTCGTCAAATGGCCGCTCATTTTGAAGAAAAAAAGTTCTTTACCGCCGAGCAATTCCTCAACGCTGTCCAACAATTTCCCAATAGCCCTGCCGCAACTCAAATGTCTTGGCTTCCCAAAAATCTCCCCTTAATTGAAGGGTTTCTCTTTCCAGATACCTACGAAATCCCTGCTGGAAGTGTTACTCCAGAGCAAGTGATTCAGCAAATGCTCGATCGGTTTAAAGCCGTTGCGTTGCCTATTTATCAAGCCAATCAGAATCAAGACCCCTTAAAACTTGACTTATTACAATGGGTTACACTCGCTAGCATCGTCGAAAAAGAAGCCGTCATTCCAAAAGAGCGCTCCATCATCTCGGGTGTTTTCACCAATCGCCTCAAAACTGGGATGTCTTTAGGTTCAGACCCGACGGTGGAGTATGCCTTCGGAATTATCCAAACTCCAGAAAAACCCTTGACCCTGACTCAAGTCCGCACACCGTCCCCTTACAACACCTATATCAATCCCGGTTTACCACCCACCCCCATCGCGTCTCCCGGTTTAGCGAGTCTTCAGGCAACGCTGACCCCGCAGACAACGGATGCTCTTTACTTCGTGGCGAGGTATGATGGGACCCATGTGTTTAGTCGAGGTTTGGCGGAGCATGAAACAGCTCAGCAACAAATCCGCGATCGGGTTGACGGTCAGCCATCCCCAACTCCAAGCGCCAAACCTAAGCCTTAAATTCTACGCCACTTACCTGTTACGCCACTTACCCAAAAGGTTTCATCCGTTATGTCCTGGGGAAAATCATTACAGCCTGACTTGTTTCTCAATGATACTATTTTGAGCCTAACGCCAGAATTGTTGGAGCGCCATCAGATTCAAGGTTTAGTTCTTGATGTCGATGAGACCTTGGTTCCGATTAAGATGTCTCAAATTAGTGCAGAAATTCTGCCTTGGGTCGAGTCTGTGCGAACGGTTACGCCGCAAATTTGGTTAGTGAGCAATAATGTCAGCGAAAGCCGAATTAATCGTATTGCCCAAGCGCTTGATGTTCCCTACCTTCTGGGTGCAGCCAAACCTTCTCGTCGTAAAATCCGTCGTGCTGTAGAGTCCATGAATCTTCCTATGGAACGTGTCGCTATGGTCGGCGATCGTCTTTTTACAGATGTATTGGCTGGCAATCGGTTAGGCATGTTTACGGTGCTCGTAAAACCCATGGTGGATCCAACAGAGATCGATCGAAAACACTTAATTCATTCCCTTGAATTTCGCCTTTCCCGTGCGCTAGGGGCAGTGATGCCGATTCGAGATTGAGCTTAGGAATGGTAAATTTTCAACCCTGAGTTAGCGACCTCGAAATGCCGTTCCCGCTCCGTCCCGTTCAATGTCATAAATCACTTTTTCGGTATACCAACTGTTCGATTTTCCAGGATGTTTTAGTATTGCATTTTCGAGAAGACGTTTAGCTAGGGCGCGATCGCCTTTGACCGCTTGTAAAAGGCGACCACTAATTTTGCCCTTCCAAGAACTTTTATCCTTCCATGAACGATGAGGCGCAGATTTTTGGGGTCGATCGCGCCATAATCTATACAAAATAAATCCGGCTGCAATAACTAGAGCAAGGGCAATCAATTGATTCATAGAGATTAGGTTTGTCTCCGATCGTAAAAATGCAAATTCATTGTTTATTTTATAGTTTTTCCCATATTTTGGCGAGGAGATATTTACCCAATGCCGATCGTTGGACCAATTGTAAAACTGGTTTTAGGATACATCTCTCATAGTTATTTCATCTTCGGTAAGCTCCACAGATCTTCGCCTAAGCTTGAGGTGAGATTTATTTAAGAACAAGCCAAATGCTGACTGCTTTCACTGCTGGATTGACATTAATCACCATTTCTGAGTTAGGGGATAAAACATTCTTTATTACTCTTTGTTTGGCAATGCGCTATCCGAGGCGCTGGGTTTTTATTGGGTCTACGTTTGCATTGGCCGCGATGACTATTCTTTCCGTTGGTCTTGGGCAAATTGTCGCCTTGCTGCCTAAAGGAATTGCTTACTATAGCTCCATTCTACTTTTCATTGTATTTGGATTAAAGCTAATTTATGATGCTTATCAAATGAAGGGCGGTAGTTTAGCCGATATTGAACAAGAGGCTTGCGATACTATTGCAGATTCAAATATTGATAAAATACGCGGGGCAATGGCGATTATTTCTAAAGCCTTTATGCTTACTTTTATTGCCGAATGGGGCGATCGGACTCAGTTTGCGACCATTAGTTTAGCTGCTGCTCAGAACCCGGTTGGAGTTGTTCTCGGCGGAATACTGGGTCATGCCATTTGTGCTGCGATCGCTGTATTTTCGGGGAGAGCGATCGCATCTCATTTGTCAGAAAAAGTAATTACATTTGTGGGTGGTGTTTTATTTTTGATTTTTGCAGGAGTTACCTTCTGGGAGGGATTGCCAGCTCACTAGTAGAACAAACGGCGTTGCATAATTTAGCTGTGGAAAGCAGTAGATTCAGATTTGTATCCGCTGATTGCAGCCATTAGATCTGATTTCTCACTATTCTTACAGCCCAAGTTCCGATCGCTTCCGATGCGAAAATCCTGACTTAACAATACGATAAGATTCAGAAATACAGTGGCGAAGATCATCATCAATGAGTCCAGGACGATCGTGCCGTTGAATCCATTTCATACCGCGTGATGCAAGGTAAGGCGCTGGGCGTAGTCCGGGCATTTCTCGTAGGAGTTCATAGTCAGCAGCAGAAGTCTTGAAGGTAATGCCGGGAGTGGGATCATCATTAACGTCAGTTCTGTTTAAGCCATAGGAGCTAAAACCCACTCCAGCCTCAATCCTGGCTTTTTCGGCTGATGACAATAAGCAATTAGTCCACAGAGAATATTAATAAAGCAGTTGGTTGGGCTGCGATGGCAAGAATGTTCAATCTGGGAAATGTTCTTTAATTGGTCAATCACGGTTTCGATAATCGAACGTTTGCGCGACAGCAACTTGTCATTTAATCCCATCAGTTGATTCTTCTGATTCCGTCGCCGCTTGGCAAAGAAATGAATGCCAAACGTTTCTAGAAGGTCTTTTGCCAGCTTCTTACTGACCTAGCCCCGGTCGGCAAAGATGCGTCCACTCAACCCCTTCAACAAATCCAGCACAGGCTTACGGTCGTCGGTATTTCCCGGTGTCACGGTGACGTTGAGTAACTCGCCCCATTCATTTACGACTAAGTGCAGCTTCAACCCATAAAACCAATCCACAGAGGTCTTACCTCGTGCTGCAACCCCTTTGAACACCCGATACGACGGTTATGACAGACGTTAAGACAGGTTGCATCAATAAAACTAATTCCGGTATCTGTCCCGAAGCAAGTCTTCAGATAGCAACAGAGGGGCATCATGCACGAGGGCAT
>JAPLHZ010000010.1 GCA_026389365.1 Cyanobacteriota bacterium | reverse complement strand
TTGGCGATTGCGGATGTGGTCTGGGTTACGGGAGTAGCGATGACTCATAAGTGACAACAATGAGCAGAATTATTTCTTCAATATCAGCCTTTTTTGCCCCCTTGACAATCAGCCTAATTTTCTTAACCTGTCACCCATCCCTTAGGTGACAGATTTACGCGGCCCGTGGCGATCGCAGTAGCCGTAAAAAACATGTGTTGTTGGCGAATAAACTCCTGCAATTCCAGGGTAATCGTCTCGTAGAACTTAGACATGGGTTAGCCTTTTTCCTGAAAATTGATCCCATGGCGAGTATAAGTCTTATGCTGAAACGTAATCTAAAACGTAAAGTGACGTGGGTTTTGACCCCAGGGATGAATTTAAATGAGCGATCAAGATTTACTTAAAAAACAAGTGGGCTACGCCGCTGCCGATCGCGTTAAGTCTGGCATGATTGTCGGTCTTGGGACGGGTTCAACGACAGCCTTCGCGATTCAAGCGATCGGTGAACGGCTACAATCTGGCGATCTCAAAGATGTAAAAGGCATTCCGACCTCGTTCCAAGCGATCGTCTTAGCGCGTCAATATGGAATTCCGTTGGTAGGTCTTGATGAAGTAGATCACATTGATATTGCGATCGATGGCGCGGATGAAGTGGATCCCCATAAAAATCTGATCAAAGGGGGGGGTGCGGCTCACACTCAAGAAAAAATTGTTGATTCCCTAGCCGAACAATTCATCGTTGTTGTGGACGAGTCCAAATTGGTTGACAAATTAGGATCCACGTTTCTACTTCCCGTCGAAGTTTTACCCATGGCCGTTGCTCCCGTCAGTCGTGCGATCGAAGCCCTCGGCGGCAAACCTACTCTCCGCATGGGCGTTCGGAAAGCTGGCCCAGTCGTCACAGACCAAGGCAATCTGGTTATAGATGTCAAATTCGACAATATTCCTGACCCAGAGGGATTAGAAAAGACACTGAATAATATTCCCGGTGTTTTGGAAAATGGATTATTTGTAAACGTGGCTAATCTAATTTTGGTCGGTGAAATTAAGGATGGGAAAGCGATCGTCCGTGAAATCTAAAGACATAAGCCACTGAATCGATCGGTTATTCAAGTAGGCTCGATCCCCTACCCTTAGCCAGGGAGATCGAGCCTTTATTAATATTCAGCAATTTCAAATTCAGAATGATCTAAACGCGGTCGATGATATAGCCCGATCGCCATAGCAGGAGTCTTGTTCTTCCCTAAGCCCGCATGAGGTCTGACCCAATTGTGAACTAATCGTTGTAGGGTAACCGTTCGTTGCAATCCCTCCGTATTCTTAGCATCTAGGTTTTGTCTGCGGCGATAGTGTTATATCTGCTGCTGCTGGGGCATCTGGACTCCATTGCTGTGAGTGGGGTGCCAATTTTTGCTCCCATCTCATGATGCTGACATGGGATTTTTCTAGTACTCTCCCACTGGCTCTGATTCCCATCCCTTCACTCCTCATCTTCAGCGAAGGATACGACACTCGCTGGTGTTCTCAGCCTTGACATTGGCGTTCCTGTCCGTTCACTAAATCTCTTGCCGCATCCTTTACACAAATAATTCTGGATAGCTTTGCCATCTTGGTGGTGATGTTTGCCGATATACCGATATACGGATCGAATTAGGACACCGTATTTCCCTAAATGGCACACCTCCTCCGGAATGCTTGGTGAATATACTGAGTGTTCGTCAAGATCGGATTATTTGCTTATTGAATTAACGTCAGTTCTGTTTAAGCCGTAGGAGCTATAGCTATAGCCAGTGAAGTTAGGACGCAGCAAGAGCAAGAACGGAGTCTATAGCATCATGAAGATTGTAAGCCTTCCAGGGGGTAACGAAGAATTAACGTTTCAGACCAGTTTTTGAGGTTAGATTTGAAATTATGATTCAAGCACCTCAGATCGACGGAATTGAAATAGACCCACCAGACTGGGCAAACACCCCAGCGAGTAT
>JAPLHZ010000121.1 GCA_026389365.1 Cyanobacteriota bacterium | reverse complement strand
TGAGCATTTATTAGACTTATTTATCGCAATGTTTGGTTTGGACCCGACTTTGGTTAAATTAAATCCAAACTACCAGAGACTACTGGAATACGGCTCTCTCAGGGCTTGACCGACTGAAAATCTGTCCGGAGTGTTGCTTTAAGTAGCGTTTAGCAAATTGATCGTGGGGCGTATTCGTCATTTAACTTGCTTTTTTCTTGTCCTTACGCGCTGATTCCTTTTCTTTCTGTTTGTCGCGTTTTGCATCAGCCTTAGCTGCTTTTCCAGCTTCGATACTAGATAGTTTTGCTAGATCTTTTTCTTCGGCAATCTTGTCTAGGTAATACTTAAAGTCCCCACGATAAAGCCGGAATTCACCATCGCGGATTTCCAGAATTTTGGTCGCAGTTTGAGATACGAAATACCGATCGTGAGACACAATAATTACCGTGCCATCATAGGCTCCGATCGCCCCCTCTAGCATTTCTTTCGCCGGAATATCGAGGTGATTGGTCGGCTCATCAAGAATGAGAAGATTCACGGGCTGAAGCAACATTTTTGCGAGGGCCAAACGGGCTTTTTCACCACCACTAAGGGCAGAAACATTTTTCCGCACCGTACTACCACTAAAGAGAAATCGCCCCAAAATCGTTCGGACTTCTTCGTTTGTCCAGTCGGGCACTTCATCATGAATGGTTTGCATCACATTCTTAGCGAGATCCAGCGCTTCGGCTTGGTTCTGCTCAAAGTACCCCATTACGACATTGTGATCTCCCAGTTTCACTTCGCCTTCGGATGGAATTTCGCCACCTGTAATTAGACGTAAAAGCGTAGATTTCCCGGCACCATTCGGGCCAACGATCGCAATCTTGTCGCCCCGTTCAATTAATAACTCGGCCCCAAGAAAAAGGAGCTTCTCCCCAAAGAAGTGAGTCATATTCTCGACCATCACCACTTCCCGACCACTGCGGGGTGCTTCGGGGAATTTAAACCGCAGACCGCGTATTTCCGACTCAGGTGCTGCAATCCGATCGATCTTGTCCAGTTGCTTTTCGCGGCTTTTGGCTTGGGTACTTCGGGTGGCGCTGGCTCGGAATTTTTCGACGAATTCTTGTTGTTTTTCGATTTCCTTGTTTTGACGCTCGTAGGCTGCGAGTTGGGCGATTTTCTGCTCGGATTTTTGCAACAGATACGTGGAGTAATTGCCCAGGTAAGTGGTAGAGATGCCGCGCTCGGTTTCGACGATGTTGTTACAAAGACGATCGAGGAATTCTCTGTCGTGAGAAACAATGACCATGGGCGTATTTAACCCACGCAAGTAATTTTCCAACCATTCAATAGTATCTAGATCCAAATGGTTGGTCGGCTCATCCAATAGCAGCAAGTCCGGTTCTTGCAGAATCACCTTAGCCAAGTTCATCCGCATCTGCCAGCCGCCGCTGAAGGAACTCACCAACCGATCGGCATCCTCTAAGGTAAAGCCCATATCTGGAAGCACTTTGCCAATTTTTGCTTCGATCCCGTAGCCATTCATCCCTTCAAACTGCCGTTGCAGCTTATCCATTTTTTCCAACAAATTGTCTAACTGTTCCGGTGTGG
This sequence comes from Cyanobacteriota bacterium, assembly GCA_026389365.1. Taxonomy (GTDB): domain Bacteria; phylum Cyanobacteriota; class Cyanobacteriia; order Leptolyngbyales; family Leptolyngbyaceae; genus JAAFJU01. Next base: position 2,727 of record JAPLHZ010000121.1, on the reverse strand, counting down.
CAGTTTCTAGGGCGTGGTGAATTTTGCTCAGGGCTTCGTGGACATTGTTGACATCCCCAAACGCACGCCACAGCTCATCTTGCACAGTACGACTCTCGTCAATGTCAAATTCCTGGTTTAGATAACCAATGCGCAGGCTGTTGGGTCGAATGATTTGGCCGGTGGTCGGCTCAATTTCACCCATAATAATTTTGAGCTGGGTGGACTTCCCGGCTCCATTCACGCCCACAAGCCCCACCCGATCGCCCGGTCTAACTTCCCAATTAATATCCTTAAGAACTTCACCCGTGGGATAGGTTTTGCTGATTTTTTCGAGGCGCAGCATGGATAGCTCCAGATTGGGGCGGGATGGGACTTGCAATTAAGCTAAAGAATTGTAACGTATGACGCGACAAAATGATGGATGGTATCACAAGTTTAGACCCGTCAATGAAGCCTTGTGTGAGTGAAACCGAAGAGGTTTAAGGGTTCTGATTAATTTGCGAGTAATTTCTCATTAGTAAGAATTTCCTAACGCCAGGACCAGATTCAAGAGCTGATTGAACGATCGACCTAAAGCTAGTTAATTTAGGTATCAATATATAAATGAGTATCATGGTTCACTGTTGTAATTTGAAGTTTAACGCTATTATTTCCTAGATTGTGGGAAAACATAGCCTTTTATCAAATCGATGTTTCAAACGCAGTACAGGCATAAAATCTAACTTACGTACGCATACTTTGAAAATCTTGAAGTATGTCCTTAATGACGTTCTATCCTGTGTTGGTTGAAACAAATTTGGTAATTACTGTGAAATCTCCTCTGTACATCAGTATGGGATCTGTTACTAGGCAGTCTTTGATAATCATTAACTTCAGAACTTCTGAGGTTTAATATTTGTCGAAGAATACAAGTCCCCCGTTGAGTTCTCACTTAAAAGATTGGTTGGTTGAGTTGATATGAACCTCATTAATGTTTTACATACTGCCGTAGATCCGGTTAGTTCCGGCTTCTTGACGGCAGCTCCTATGCCCCTAGCGGTAGTTCTGGATGCGATGCTTCCTCCCGGTTTTGGGAACACCCTACTGAACTTGGTTGGAGCGGTTGCGATCCTATTTGTCGGTTGGCTAGTCGCATTATTAGTATCCACTACCGTACAAAAACTTCTGAAGCAGACGGATCTGGACGATCGCTTAGCAGGCAGCTTAACAGGTAGCTCGGACATTAATATCGAGAAAATTCTGGGTGCAGTGGTATTTTGGATCATCATGTTGGTGGCGTTAGTCGCAGCATTGGATGTTCTGAAATTGTCCATGGTGTCTCAGCCGCTAAACGAACTTCTGAATTCCGTTTTTGGATTCTTACCTAAGCTTGGTGCAGCGTTGCTCTGGAGCGGTTTAGCTTGGGTCATCGCGACAGTGCTGAAAAATCTGGTCATTCAATCAGCCAGGGCATTTGATCTTGACAGCAAGGTCACGAGTGCGTCGAGTACAAGCTCTGTTATTCTCAGCGAGACTTTAGCAACTGCTATCTTCTATTTCGTCATTCTCTTTTTCTTGCCACTCATTCTTGACACATTGGGGCTGAAAGCGTCTCTGGGTCCGGTGAATGACCTGTTGAATCAAATTCTGAGCGCATTACCGAAGATTTTGAAAGCGGTGATTATTGGCGCGGCGGGTTGGTTTATTGCCAATATCGTTCGTGGAATTGTCTCGAACTTGGCTGCTGCTGCTGGTGCGGATTCGATCGGTGCGAGAATTGGGTTAAATCAAACCTCCACAGGTCAATCGCTCTCTGGTTTGGCTGGATTGACGACCTATGTCTTTATCTTGATCCCCACGATAACGGCAGCATTGGGCGCGTTGGAAGTTCCAGCAATAGCAACTCCTGCGACCAACATGCTGAACAGTGTGATGAACACGATTCCGCAGATTTTCACCGCTGGCGCAATTTTAGCTGTGTCGTACTTTGTCGGTAAATTCCTAGCCGAATTGGTCTCCAGTTTGTTGCAGGGCTTTGGCTTTGACAATGTATTGGTGTGGTTGGGTGTGAATCCATCGGGTGATGTAATTGAAGAAGGCACTCAAACACCGTCCCAGATTGCGGGTGTGGTTGTATTGGTCGGCACAATGCTCGTTGCATCAGTTGCTGCGATCGATGTCTTGAACTTGCCTGCGTTGAAAACGGTTTCGACCTCGTTATTGGCAATCGCGGGTCAAGCTTTAGTGGGTTTGTTGATTTTTGCAGTTGGTCTATACCTTGCAAATCTTTCAGCCAAGCTAGTGCGTAGTTCGGGAATGCCTGAAGCAAATACGTTGGCCAATGTCGCTCGTATTGTCATCTTGGCGTTCTCTGGTGCGATTGCCCTTGAGCGTGCGGGTGTTTCAACCAATATTGTCAACTTGGCGTTTGGTCTATTACTCGGCGCAGTTGCGGTTGCAATTGCGATCGCCTTTGGCTTAGGTGGTCGTGATGTGGCAGCGGATCAGCTTCGTGAATGGATCAAACCATTTAACAACAGACAGTAATTAGACCTCGATCCCCCTAACCCCCTTAAAAAGGGGGAACCGGAATTCAACTCTTAGTCCCCCTTTTAAGGGGGATTTGGCAGGGCGGTTTCATACTAGGGAAATAAAATAAATGGGCCTAGATTTATATCATTCAGGGCTAAGAAAATGAGGATGGACTGATATTGTAATCGTTGGTCAGTCCATGTCCCTCATCACTCAATTAAAACAAATTTCCGA
>JAPLHZ010000327.1 GCA_026389365.1 Cyanobacteriota bacterium | reverse complement strand
GCTCCTGAGAATCGAGGACTGGGGGGCGTTAAGACCTTACGAAAACCACCTCAAAAGCTGGATATAAGAGCGTTTCCAAGTTTAGGTTGATAGGGCTTGACAAAACGATTTTCTTCTTAACCTGTCAAGCATCAACAGAATTGAAAAACAGCTACGGGCAAACCGATCGGAATGAAAAGTGTAGAATTGAGATGGGACGATCGGACTTCAAATTCATTCAAATTTCCCGATTTTCAATTCTTCCTTGTAAACAGACTTGAGATGTTATTTTAAAATTTATGATTGAAATCTATTTGATTCGCCATGGACTAGCCGGACAGTTTGGAGATTTTGAAGACGATTCTTTGCGTCCCCTTTCGGACATTGGCTTGAAGAAAACAACCAAAGTTGCACAACGGCTCAAGGAATTGGGACTACAGTTTGATGTGATTTTGACGAGTCCCTATGCCCGATCGATGGAAACAGCCCTCATTCTGCAATCGATCGGGCTATCTGAAACGGTTGAAATCATTGATGAATTGAAGCCAGCAGGCGATATTGAATTTATCATTGAACAATTACAATCTATGCGCGATCGAGTTCAAAGCGTCGCGATCGTTGGGCACGAGCCAGACTTAAGTCGATTGGCCGCGCAATTAATATTTGGGCAGAATTGTGACAATTTGGTCCTAAAAAAAGCAGGTGTGATTGGACTTAGTACGCCTGACGATGGAGATTTGACGGGCCAATGTCAATTGTTTTGGCTCAGTCCTCCTCGTTTATTGCTGGGTTAATTTGCTTTAGCTGGGTTAACTTGTTTTTTAGCCTTAGGAGGACCAAAGAAAGCTTTGTAAATCTCATGGGCGATCGGTACCGCTGATGTTGCGCCAAAACCACCATTTTCGACCACCACCGCGATCGCAATTTGGGGATCTTCCAATGGGCCATAACCAACATACAGCGCATTATCGGCCCCACTAGAGACTTCTGCGGTTCCGGTTTTGCCCGCTGTCGGGGGAATTGAACCATCATTTAGACTCTTTCCTGTCCCTTCATTTACCACGGCAACCAATCCTTCTTTCAAGATCTTTAGGGTGCTGGGATAGATGCCACTATTCTCCGGCTGCATCTGTGGAAGATTAGTTTGGCTTGCCAGAAGATGCGGTTTGACCCGTCTACCACCGTTTGCAATAGTGCTAATCATAACGGCCATTTCTAGGGGCGTAACCTGCACTAATCCCTGACCGATCGCCATCATCACCGTATCGCCGCCAAACCAAGGCTCTTTATAATACTTTTCCTTGGATGCAGGAGTCGGTAAATACCCACCATCGCCACCGCCATCAAGAGCTAGTGGACTACGGGTAATGCCAAGATTTTCACCCCACTTTTTAATTTCTTCTGGCCCGATCTCTAAACCTACTCGATAAAAAAATGTATTACTACTCACCGCCAACGCTTCTTTAAATCCAATGCTGCCATAACCACTGCCATGCTCATGGAATATAGTCCCGCCAACATTGATTGAATCGGACGTAGCGATTGTAGAATCGGGTTGATATTTACCCGATTGTAAGGCTGCGACAGTAGAGACAATTTTAAAGGTGCTGGCGGGCGGATAGGATTGCAATGCGCGGTTGATCAAGGGTTTGTCGTCGGATTGTAAGGCGTCCCAATCTCGTTGAGAAATCTTACGGATGAATACATTGGGATCAAAAGTCGGAGCACTCGCGATCACAAGAATGGCCCCAGTTTTGATATCCATGACCACCGCTGCACCACGACGACCGGCAAGCGCTAATTCTGCTGCTTTTTGTAATTTGAGATCCAGTGTCAATTGTAACGGTTGACCTTGAACAGGTTGCTGGACTCCGAGCACATGTAACTCCTTACCTATCGCATCTACTTCAATTAAACGATTGCCCCAGGTGCCGCGTAATTCATTATCTGCCGATCGCTCAATGCCCATTTGCCCGACAATCATTCCCGCTGGAAAGTCAGGATGCTTTTTCACATCTTCTTCCGTTGCTTCGCCAATGTATCCCAGCAAATGGGCCGCCATTGCACCATTAGGGTAAACACGACTGGCATCGGATTGAATTTCTAAACCGGGAATACGTAGCCCTTCAGCCAATGCTACAAAGGCTTCCGGTTTTAAATTGCGATAAACTCTGACGGGCACAGCCGATTCATAGCCTGCTTTTTCTAATTCATTTAAAATCTTCTTGGGTTCAATGGCTAAGATTTGCCCAAGAGACTCAGCTGTTTTTTGCCACTCTACTTTGGATTGATCACGAGGATAAATGTAAATCGATCGGGTAATTTGGTTAGCCGCTAGCACTTGTCCAGAACGATCAACGATTTTTCCCCGATCGGACACGATGGGAATGGGACGAATTCGATTGTACTGAGCGCGATCGTGATGATATTGGCCCTGAATAACTTGGAGCTGGACCAAGCGCAACATAATCAAACTTAGAGAAACGGTCGCTACTCCTAACAAAATGGGGGCGCGATTGCCTCGTGATAACTTTGACTTAACCCGAAATCGACCGGGATTGCCCCCTAAACTCGACTGTTCAATTGTCATGATAGAAGGCCCCCATAACCCGCGTGATATTAAATATCCCTATTAGTTATACCGCAGATTTCAGACCCATGTCACACGGATTTTATAAGCTTAGGATTAGTTTTTGAAAGGGATAACAGAATTTTGATTTTTCGATCATAAATTAATGGTTTTGAAGTCAATTCACCATTCTAAAAAATTCTGAATTTCTAGGATCCATTGGGTTAATGCTTGGAGTCCTGATGAGGCTAGGTTGAGATTGTGGTGTCGTGCTTGCTGTTCTAGTTGACCTGCTATTTGGGACATGGCTCGAAATCCGATGGTGCCACTGGATCCTTTGATTTGATGGCCAATATAGCTATAGCCAGTGAAGTTAGGACGCAGCAAGAGCAAGAACGGAGTCTATAGCATCATGAAGATTAGGTGAATCCCTTAGGAGTTTACGGATACGAGATTTCAGCCAAGCCCAACAGTTTTCAATACGGTTAAGG
>JAPLHZ010000366.1 GCA_026389365.1 Cyanobacteriota bacterium | reverse complement strand
TTATCCCAAGGGCGTCAAGGTCTCGACCGAGGACTTGGAACCCTTATTATATTTCTGGAAACCTTCGGTAGAACTGGCTAAATGGGATATTACAATTATCCCAGCGTGACTGGGGTGATATTTTTTGGCTCGTCCCTAACTACTCTCAACGATCGCCCTTCCCAAAAATCAAAAAATCATCCCAATAGTTATTGATAGCCCCGATCGTTCTGAACAATAAATTTGTGGCGTTGACAGTGGGAGAGACTATACAAAAGAAAGCGATCGAACCTTACGCAGACACGATCGCATCCTTTTCTAATTCAAGCTCTAATCAAATTACGGACAAGGTGTTTACGGACAAGGGGCGACATTTTTGCCAGCATTAACAAACCCTTCAGATACCCAACCCTCAGCAGGCTTAGAAATCTTAATCCAGGTCCGGCCATCATCCGTATTTTTAGATTCAGGCGGTGTTACAAGCGTAATTTTCTCATTCTGACCCACACCTGAAACGGCTTCACTAGTGCCGCCCGGTTCCTTACGAATCGCCAGACCCATTGGCTGAGTCACAAGGCGACAGGAAGACAGACTTGGCTTAGGAGTCACAGGAACGACGGCACCCGGGCACATCTTCAAGTTAGCCGTTTGGACAAATCCTTTGCTTGGCGCACTGACCAAAATCATGCTGTCTCTAGCTGTTTCTTCTGCCAGCGTCACCTTATCGCCCAATTTTAACGATGACAACAGAACACTGCTGCTATTCCGGTCTCTGTAAAGTCCTGTAGACTGCTTAGCCGCACGGCATTGGCCCGTCAACTTAGCCGCCTCCGCTGCACTCGCGGGCGACGAGGTACCGATAACCATTGCCCCAAGAGACAACAGTAAAACTCCCCAACCATAGTTCTTTGTCATGAGTGATTCCCAAGGCCTTTATTAAATCAGGACACATCAACGATAATAATTATGCCACGGAACGATCGTAGCGCTCAAAGGATGCAACAAAACCATAGCAACCAAACCCATGAAATTGCGCCACACTGAGCCGTTATTCGGTCGGAGGAGCAAACTCAATCACTGAACGCTTAATCTTGACATCGTAGCGATCGAAGAAATCATGGCCCAATAGCCCAATATCTGAATTCGGAGCCACCGTCACCGTCAGTTTCCGGGCAGGCATTCCACCCGTTGTCACGGATCCAATATTAGCCGTCAGAAACCGTACACGAGATCCATCCGCAATGATCATCTGACGAGCACCCGTGGGTTTTAAGCCCAGAGCGATCGCCATTCGTTGCGTAATCAAGGTACTGCTCGCGCCCGTATCCAAGATCATTTCAAATTTTTTGCCATTAAACATCACATCAATTACAGGTGTGGAGGCTAGACGACGCTTAATGGGCACCCGATAAACCCCATTCTTGGCTGTAATTGCAGACGTTGCACCCGTCGATTCTGAGGGCATTTCACCACACAACGGACCCAATGACGTTTTTTTGCCCGATGCCGTCACCATATAACAAGACTGCGCCGTCGCCTGACTCGTTGCACCCATTACGCCGACCAGAGCGATCGTCATACCCAATGCGGCATTAAGCGCACATCCTCGATAAATCCGTTGCATCACACGACCCTCCAACAGAACAACTCAAACCCTGTCATAGGCTAATAATTCCCAAAACGGGCGCACTAGTTAAGAAACGGAGGATAATTCACATCAAAGCAAAACTCCCGATCACCTCTATAAATAGAATGATCGGGAATTTCAAATAAGTCAAGAATTAATGGACGTAACTGGATTCGAACCAGTGACCCCTACAATGTCAATGTAGTACTCTAACCAACTGAGCTATACGTCCTTGCTGAAAAAGAGATTAGCACAGACCCTTTGGGAAACGCAACCCAAAATCCGAAAATAGTCCACCCGGCATCCCACCCAAGTCTCTCAGCCGAACTTCGTAAACATCTTTGAAGAATCAATCCAGAGCACCAAACCATCGGCTAATAATAACGACAGGCCATTGTATGTTTCACAGTATTTCAGAGAACCATCATGACATTTCATCCTCATATTGCACCTGCGGCCCCCCGGGAAGATTTCAGTGAATACGTTGCCCATCTGCAACTTCATATGGCCCTACAGACTCGAAAACTTGTTCCCAATATGCTTCATATGGCTCAGGCTAACGATAGCCGCGCTCAGCTTTTACAAGACACCCAAGCTCAAATCGAAAAACAAGTCTCGCGGCAGATTTTCTAGATATAATGGCTTGGATGTACTTAATTATTGGGCTTTTTAAGCATGGCAGACCTCTCTCAGCTTCGTCCTCGCATCGAAGCCTTAGAATTAAAACGTTCTACGTTGGTATCATTGCTCGATAATCCTGACCTCGGTACGTTGCATGTGGATGTGACCCAAGCGATCGAGGAACTAGACGATTTGATTGAAGAATTTAAGCGAACGTTTGAGTTCTAGAGAATAAGTCCTAGCGAATTAGAGTCCCCATGCTGTCATGACCATGCCTCGAAAAAATATTTGGTACGAACGTCTTATGGTCTCGATCGCTATGGTCAATCTCGGCATTGTGGGATTTGATATTAGCTATGTGGCCCTGAGAGATTTTTGGTTGCGGGGCGGGGTATCTATTGGGCCACTCACGTTTCAAGTACCTGTTCCGCCTATTGTGAAATGGTATGACCCAATTAAGGGCATTGAGCAGCACCGAGATTCTGAACAATATCTAAAATCAGTTGAGGAGCTAGAGGCAACCCTTGTTCAATCTGGCATTGATTCGCCACAGAGCTTGGCAATCCTAAAAGATCTACAGGACGAGAGTTCTAAAATGATCGATGGCAATTGGTTTGAGGTCGCAGGTAAAGCGGGCAATCTAGAAAAAATTAAAAATCGAATGCGCGATCGGATGGGGATCAAGTCCTCGCGGAAATCCTTTGAAACCTTCTGGGATAAAGACTATCTAAAAAATAAAGGTATTACTCAGGAAATCGCCTTTTTTAATGCAAAAATTAAACCCTTACTTTTAACAAATTACTATCGCTCGACTGGGGAGAATGGTCTACCGACGGATAATTTTTGGGTCGTTGATTTCCCGTTTGTTTTACTGTTTGGGGCTGAGTTTTTAGCGCGTACATTTTACTTAACGCGCCGCCATCGCGATCGTAATCTTAAGTGGCCGGACGCGATGCTGTGGCGTTGGTATGACGTGTTATTTTTAATTCCAATATGGCAATGGTTACGAATTATTCCGGTGATCATTCGACTAGATCAAGCTAATTTAATCAAGCTCGATCGAATCCGAGATCAAGCGACTCAAGGGTTTGTGAGCAATATTGCGGAAGAATTGACAGAAGCGGTGTTAGTCCAATCAATCAATCAGCTCCAGAGTGATATCTCTACAGGAGTGTTGACCCGCTGGGCGATGAATACGATCAATCGACCGTATCAAGATATTAATCAACGAGATGAGATTAGAGAAATTATCGATCGGATGTTGAAAATTACGGTTAATCAAGCATTGCCCCAAGTTAAACCAGAACTTGAAGCTGTGATTCGTCATGTAATGGAAGGAGTATTGGAACAGTCTCCTATTTATAAAGGATTTAAATCAATTCCGTTAATGGGTGCAGTGCCAAGTCAATTGAACGAGCAATTGATTTCAAGTGTGACATCGGGTGCTTATGATGCGCTGAGTCAGGCGCTAGAGGATCAAGTGGCAGCAGAGTTAATCAACCAGTTTGTGAAAAATTTTGGACGTGCGGTAATTGAGGGACTGCAAGAGGGTGATTCATTAGATGAGTTACAAAGCTTGCTAAGCGACCTACTGGAAGAAGTCAAGGTTAACTACATTCAGCACCTCGAATCTCCCCTAAATTTCTTACCTGCGGTACAAGGCTGATCAATCATCCAGTCTTCGATCGTAATTCCTTCATCTCCAAAAATATCCTGTAATAATTCCATACTTTCATCGAAGAGATGGGATTTCAGATCTCTCTCATTGCTTCATTCTGAGCGATTTTTAGTAAAATTGCATCGAGTTGAGCTTCCATGATCGTGCCCGCTCCATTTGATTCAGATCGTAAATTCAAACCACATAAAATCATCGTAAATTGAAGGATTTTGCTGTGATATTTGTCTCTTCCATGAATGAGCGAAGTAGTCCGGAAGATAGAGCCAAACTTCATCTATGTGAATATTCATGCTCACAAATTTATACTAACAAAACAAATTTAAATCAAGCCATTTAAGCAAATTTATGACCTTTCCTAACCCTTGGAAAGCCATTGTTGTAAATCTGGGAAGCCTGTAAAATCAAGTAACGCTTCACCCAATAGTTCGAGTTCTTCGATTGAAAGCGCCTCGACTTGCGATCGGACTTGCAATGGGAGTTCTCCAACGCGACGGGAAAGTTGACGAAGGATGAGCGATCGTTCCCGCTCAATCCCTTGCTCAATCCCTTGTTCAATCCCTTGTTCTGTTGTCTCGCGCTCCCAGACTGCATAGGCTTCAGAAAGTACCATCAGTGTCTCCTGTCTACTAAATTCTGCCAAGTCATCTGCTGTAATTGTAACTCTCCAGCTGGTCAGGAGTTGGAGAATTCCATTGCGGCGGGGATGGTTTTTGGGTAACGCCAAAACTTCCCGCACTGCGCATTCTAGGGTTTCATCTCGGCCAAGAATTCTTAGCCATAACGTTTCTTCGGTAACTGGAAGTTGGTCTATGGGCACGATTTGAGTATCTAAGGCTTCGGCCATCTCATACATGCCGGGAAGCCAATCGGATGATTCTTCTCCCTTGAATATCCGAATAATCGGCTGTGTGGTGGTTGCGGCTAGAATCCAAAGCTTGGGCATTTCGTGGGCCTTGAAGTTTCGACCTGCTTTTCGCTGTTCTTCTTCCTGGACCCATAGCAATTTCATTAGACAAGTTTTCACGTCTCGGCGGGTTGGGCAATTGTGAAAGGCTTCGAGTAAAGATGCCACTTGAACCATCCGTCCTAGAATGCCTAAATTATCAGATTCTATAAGAACCGGACGATCGGGGACAAACCAGACATCTACGAATTTTGATTCGCCGGGGATTTCGTATTGCCGCTCGACTTTACCAAATGGTGATAGAAATTCCTCTAAATGTTGTTTGGCCAATTGGTCGAAGGGCGATTGGGTCATGACGATCGGTTGATTTAACCTCAACCATTAATTTGCAAATTCAATTGGATTCTGATCGCGCCGATCGCGAATAGGAATAGGAGTTGATTGACGATCGCTGAGCAATGCTGCTGTTTGTTCTAGGGATTCTCTAAGACGTTTTGCGGCATGAATCGACATATCGCGGGGGACATTAATCCGATCGCGTAAATACCGTAATCCGACTTCCGTACCTGACTGCGGCTGACAAACGGCTCCTGTCATCAAATGAGTTAAGGCACAGCGCAAGGCTTCATCAAATAATTCATCCGATACGGGATTGACTCGAATGATATTACTGCGATGTTTAATAACCCGATCGAGCGCTTCTTTACGGGAGCTTTCCGGTTCGGGATAGGTGACATCGGGGAGACCTTGCCAGGGACCACGATCGACCCGTAATTTGTTTGCCAGCATTTGGGGTTCGCCATTTTCCCAACATCCACCCATCTGCGGCGGAAGGTCATGGGCATGGGTGTGAAAGTCGCTCTGAGTCCCGCGATAGGTACTGCGGGTTTCCATTGCATCAAACCAATCGCTGAATCGAGGATTATTTTGTCTTAGAGAATAGCCTTTGTAGTAGTAAAGACTGGCATTCATCCGCTCGACATAGGGCGTGAAGATTACATCTGCGGTGCCAAATTCGGCCAGAAAATAAGGGCCAGGGGTTTGAGCGATCGCAGCTTCAACTTGGTCTACAATTTTGATAAACATCTCTCGATTTCGCGCTTCATCACGGGCCGATCGAGCAGGCTGACACAACCATCCACACCAAGCCCGAAATAACAATCGTTCTAATCGCCGCATTGATACTACAGCCGAGTCATTCATTCCCAACTTCAGCGGTCCAAAGACTTGCTCTAATGCAATTAAAATATCATCACTTTCGGTAATAATTTTGCCATCAAGTTCGAGGGCTGGAAGCATTCCCGATGGTACTTTTCGCTTATACCAACTCTCCTTTTCGCCATAACAAAACATGGTTACTTTTTGAATGCGATAGGGAATTTGCTTTTCTTCAAGCCAGAGCCAAATCTTTTGACAGTAAGGACACCAAGCATGATTGTCTCGGAACAAGGTGACACGCACTTCTGATTCAGATTGTCCAAACAATCGTAAGGTTGCTTGGGCATTGGTTGGACCATTGACCCGATCGGTCTGAAAGTCGTGAGTCAGTGCTTCAAGATCTGACCAATTTAATGGAGGAGAAGTGTTTACTAAAGAAGAAACTACCATGGTGCCAATCACTAAAAGGTGTCAATCATTTAAGACCATATTCTAACAATAATTGGGAAATATTTTAAGTAGAGAATCTTTTTCATTGTTGCCAGAAGATCGATAATGCTTGTAAGGCCCCAATAACGACCCCTAAGACTCCACCAAGATTAACAATAGCCTGTAATTCGGTTTGAATCAATTCATTAATACCTGCCTCCATTTCTTCGGGCGGTGTCGCAACAACCCGATTAATAATCACTTGGTCGATTTGCAAAATGGGAATGACTTCCATCACAATGGCCTCTAAATCACGCTCTAAATACCGATCGAGGACAACTGCCAACTCATAGCTCACGACATCTAATGATTCACCAATAGCCTCTAAACTTTTCAATCGACCGAGAATGACCGAAGCGGCTCGATCCCATTTAACCGATGAAGTTAATTCTTGTAAAAGTTCTGCCCCCTTTTCACGCAAGTAGCTACGGACGCTTTCGCCCATGGTTGCTCGGAGTTGGCGAATGGTGAAGACTGGAAAATTTTGTAATGATAAATTCTGGAACAGTTCTTGCAGGCGTTGACGGACGCGTAATGAAATAATCAATTCAGCAATTGTCCTATTAGCGGTTTCTTGTTCATCTAAACAAAAAGTTCGCAATCCTACTAAAGAATTCTTTAATCCAAATATATTTGCCACGACCCAATAAGTCCCGCTAGTTTTTTCGCGAAAGCGATCGTCAATGATTTTTATGTTGCGATCGGTTAGAAAATCGACTAATGCAAGACGCAGATTTTCAGGAGATAAAATACTCTCTAGTAGCCATTTAGAAAGCTTTCCGGATTGATCTGCATTCAATTGAAACTCAAGTAAAACTCGATCGAAAATTTGATTGATTTGTTCTTCTAAAAAATCGTCGCGCTTCGCTAAAGTCTGTAGTAATTTCGGTAATGATTCTCCGAATAAATCTTGTAGAATATTGGCTAATACTTTGGTTGTATTCTCAGCGCGCCCAGTTTTTATTTGTTCTAATGAAAGTCGCAACATCCAGAGAATAGCAGCTTTGACCCGATCGACTTGTAATACTCTTCGTGCGATGCCTTGGATTTCATCCGGGGTTAGCAAGGATCCCATGATGCTATCCGCAATTCGTTTGGCCAGCTTTCCTTGATTGCGGGGGATAACGCCGGGAGTAAATGGGATTTGATAGCCTCCTATAAATTTTGCTCGATAGGGCCGAAATAACATACGAATGGCAATGTCATTGGTGAAGTATCCAATGATGCCCCCGACAATGGGAGGTGTTGCGAGTGACCAAATCTGGGAGGTTTCCACAGCTAAACCCTAGTGCAGTTGAATAGGTGCAGTTGAATGAGTGCAGTTGAATGGATTGCAATTGATTTGCGGGCTTATTTTGTCAAAACCAGCACTCCCATAGTACCGCCTGCGATCGGATAATGGATTGCTTTTGTAAAACCTGCGGTGATGGCTATTTTTACTTGCTCGTCTCCCGTCGGAAATCGATCGAGACTAGGGGCAATATAAGCATATTCATCGACAAATCCTAATTTGGCGGCAGCGGGTACGACTTGATTATCGAGATACCATTGTTGAAATCGACGGATAACAGGATTGCTTGGGCGATGCATGTCAAGAATGGCTACTTTTTTTCCTGGTTTTAGCACGCGATACATTTCTTCAAATGCTTTGGGAATGTCAACCACATTTCGCAATCCATAACTCATCGTGATGCAATCGACATGAGCATCCGGTAGCGGCAACTCTAGCGCATCTCCAGGAACCCATTGAATGTTTTTTTTCTCAAGATTGCGCTGCCTTGCGAAGTCCAACATGTCTTCTGCAAAGTCCAACCCAATTACCGTGCCGTCAGCCCCAACCCGATCGCTCAGCAATGCAGCCACATCTCCGCTCCCACAGCAGATATCAAGGGCACGATCGCCCAGCTTAGGCTCTGCCCATTTGACGGCCATCAGTTTCCAAATTTGGTGCTGGCCAAAACTAAGGGTGTTGTTGAGTTCGTCGTAAACGGGGGCAATCCGATCGAAGAGGGATTGAACTTCAGCAGCGCGGGTTTCCATGATGAGTCGAAGGGAATTACTTGTTTGGGCTTGCAGCGCGATCGCTATAGATCTATCTTAGAAGAAATTTGGAGCACTCTTAATTCAACCCTTTCTTCCACCGCGATCGCGAACACCAAACTCCCTGGCTGCCAAGCGATCGAATTGATTCGCCCACCCCCCGAACTAATAATATTTCCATCCCAACCGTCTCCAGTCCAGTTCCAGATCACAATCCCGTCCCCGCTCACCGTCGCTAACATGGGGCACTCCGTCGCAGGATTCATCACCGATGACCAAGCGACCAATGACACCTTCTCGGGAAAACCACTCATTCGCCAGGGATTATCACTCCCAAATTCTGAAGCAACAATTACGGTCCGATCGAAACACCCCGCTGCAAAAAACAAATCCCCCGGTGCCCAATCGATCGATCCGCACGCTGCACTCAACTCCCAAACTTGCGGCGTAGTATTCCAGTTTTCTACATCCCAGCATTTCACTACCCGATTTCCAGAAGCCATCAACCGATCGCCCTGAGCATTCCAAGTCAATCCTAAAACTGATGACTCTATCAGTTCCAAACTTGATTCAATGGTTTGCGTTTCAGCATTCCAGATATGAATTATTTTACCAACTCCAAAGGCAAGTAACGATCGCCCCGGATGCCATGCTAATTGGTCAATCCATCCCGAATATATCAACGTCGTAACAAGCTCTCTCCCATCCCAAACATACAACGCTCCCCTCTGTCCTGCCGCCGCCAAGAAAACACCATCCGCCGACCATTTCAACGCATCGATCGAAAATCCATCAGCCTCTCTTAAACGCTTAATCTCCCGAAGCAACGGGGATTTAAGGGGATCGAGATTTTCGTTCCAATAGACAATCTCCCCACGAGCCGTCGCTGCCGCAAACCCAGAACCATCAGGCATCCAAGCGATCGCAGTCACGTAGTCATCCAATTCAAAATTCGATAGTTCAACGCAGTGCATCTTTACTTCACCAGACAATCCTGAAACTCACTCTCCAGCATTTTCCGATCGAGATTACGTCCGATAAATACCAACTCACTTTTGCGTTGTTCCTGTGGTTTCCACAACCGATCGACCTTACCATCAAAAATCATATGTACACCCTGAAATACATACCGATGATCACTTCCACCCACATTTAAAATCCCTTTCATTCGGAAAATATCTTGTCCCTTTGTTCGCAGTAATTCGGTAATCCAGTTATGCAGCTTTTCCCCATCAATGGGCGCTGACTCTAAAAGTGCAACAGATATAATTCCCTCATCATGTTCATGGGCATGGTCATCCGTGAGAAAACCAGGTTCTACTTCTAACGTACGATCTAAATCAAATGCACCCACCCCCAGAATATTATCCATTTCAATCTGCGAGTCCTGAGTTCGGTAGATTTTTGCAAATGCATTCATCGATCGAATCCGAGTCTCTAATTGATCCAACTCATCAACCGTCACTAAATCTGTTTTATTCAACATCACAATATCCGCAAACGCAATTTGTTCGAGGGCCTCATCTGCATCCCAATGTTGAACAATATGTTTCGCATCCACAACTGTCACAACCGCATCCAGCGTCGCCTGCTCTCGTACAGCATCATCCACAAAAAACGTTTGAATTACCGGAGCTGGATCAGCCAGTCCGGTTGTTTCAATAACCAAATGATCAAACTTATCGCGCCGTCGCATTAGATTACTAATAATCCGAATTAAATCCCCACGCACGGTGCAACAAATGCAACCATTATTCATCTCAAAAATCTCTTCATCCGCATTCACCACCAACTGATGGTCAATTCCCACCTCTCCAAATTCATTCACAATAACCGCAATTTTTTTTCCATGTTCATGGGTCAAAATTCGGTTGAGTAGTGTAGTTTTGCCAGAACCTAGATAGCCTGTCAAAACAGTTACAGGGACAGTTGCAGGGAGAGTAGAAAGAGTCATAATGTGTAGGGTGAAAATGCAAGATTTTGCGTCTATAGCCTAGCGTAATCGCGGTACGATCGGTGAGAGATGCAACAATTCTAGGGTGCCGAGAATTCCTCTATGCATTAGTTAGATTATTTTTTATGAGCCTCGACCATCTTTCTGACCTTATCTTCTTGGTTCTCTAAACTTTCCATTAATTGGAATTGAACCATAGCGCGCTGTAAATTATGAGTAGGGTAATTTGTTTTAAAATACGTATCTCCTGCTAAATGATCCGTCAAAAAACGTAACCCTAATTCAAAGGTAATCAATCGGATTGAATCATAAATGAAATCATAATCAAAACTCGTGAGAAGTCCCTTAACCTGTGGTAGATAGCCTTGTAAAATAATCTCGCACAACCCAATATCAAACTGAACCGCTTCCCAGCTTTTCGCCTCTTCGCCCATTACATTGCAACCCGATCGTAAACAATCCCCAATATCATAGTGAATCAATCCCGGCTTCACCGTATCGAGATCTACCATACTGATTGCCTTGTGCGTCATTGAATCAAACATGACATTATTCACCTTCGGATCGCC
Organism: Cyanobacteriota bacterium; assembly: GCA_026389365.1. GTDB lineage: Bacteria > Cyanobacteriota > Cyanobacteriia > Leptolyngbyales > Leptolyngbyaceae > JAAFJU01. The sequence goes on along the minus strand of JAPLHZ010000366.1, from coordinate 3,375 downwards.
ATGCATAATTCGGAGTGCCAACTTCCCCGATCGCTTCGCATCTTCGAGGATGGTTGCAAATGAAGTCCGATCGCTGACCCATTGCAAACACCGATCAATTTCTGGCGTTTTTTGCAATGTCGAATTCAATAAAACTTGGTGATACTGTTCTAGATATACGGGGGTCAGATGAAAGCCTTCTAAGGTGTCATGCAAATCTGCCGCTGCAATATCACCGACCAATCCGTGAAAGGTTCCGAGTGCAATCCCAACTTCAACAGCATGAACAGGATCTTCGATGCGATCGATTGTTTCCGCTTGGTCAATAAAACTAATCGCTCGCCAAAATGCATGGGTCTCATCTACAAAATGATCTGCTCCAGAGGTGGTCAAAATGACTCTAGGGGTCTCCCATCGCCGTTCTAATCGATCGCCGTTAAGTTTTTGGGCTTGAAGTTTGCTGTGAATATGTTCCGTCACAATTTTCATGTTCTCCATCACCCATTGCGGATGACGAAACACTTGAGTATTGATGCGCTGAAGTACAAACCGATCGCCCGCCTGGGTCGTCACTAAAAAGGTGTCGTTAATATTACCATTGCCTAAGGTTTTCACGTCCGCCACTGGTCCAGTGGGGCAAAATTGTTGGGCGATCGTAGTAATCGGCATAATCTAGGCGGAAATAGTAGGGCAAAGCTTGAATGTAAAGTCTAAACTTAAAGGAGCTTAGTTAGATTCTTGACCTGAATTTACCATAATCTCTGACCGTACAATGAACGATGCTTGAAGTGCGTTCCCGCTATCTCTCTCCTTGATCTCCCACAACTCACCATGAATTCAAACCTTCAAGCTCCAGAGAAAACTATTTACCACGACAATGCGATCGATCGTGTATTTATCTGGCTCTTTGCGAAAAAAATGTCTAATGCACTCGGTCAAAAAAACCATCTTCCTGGTTATGACGGGTTTGTAGACTTATCCCAACGGATCATGCGGGGACGAAATGCTCCCGAGCAGCAAGCTCTGGTGATGGTGGTGCTGCGATCGTTGGTCCCATCCACTGTGCTGTGGCTCATTCGCACGTTGATTACGCCAACTCGGTTAGTCTGTGAACTGAATGCTTGGTTTGCCACAAAGTTATTTACCTGGCTGGTTGGTCCTTGTGAAGTTCGCGAGGCTGAAATCACAAATCCAGATGGCACGACCCAACTCCAACGCAGCAATGTCCACATTCTTAAATGTCGATATCTAGAACAAAGCGAATGCGTCGGCATGTGCGTCAATATGTGTAAACTGCCCACCCAAGCCTTTTTTACGGAAGATTTTGGGATTCCTGTCACCTTAACGCCAAATTTCGAGGACTATAGCTGCGATATGGTTTTTGGCCAGATTCCACCTGATCTCACTACCGAAGAGGCCTACCAACACCCTTGCCTCAGCGCCTGCGAAACAGCTATGCCCTCTGCTTGCCCGAAAGTTCGTAGTTAGATAAATCAATTCCTAAACGTGCATTAATCACAAATTCCTCTACTTGTTAATCTTCCTAAGTGGATTAAAGAGGCGGTTTTGAGATCTGTCGTTATGGTTAGAAGCGATCGCCTCGACAGTCATCTTCTCAAGTTTGTCAGGGGCGATCGCAGTCACGCTAATCTATGAGTTACCTTTGCGTATACTTCTGAAACGTACTTTAAGACCATCTTTGGGACGTAAAGTAGGAATTGGAAAGGGGTCTAGGTTTTGAGAAGGTAAGATTTCCCATTGATAATTACGTAACAAATGGGTGGCGATAATTTTCATTTCTAACTTCGCAAAGGCAATACCGATGCAAATGCGATCGCCCCTTCCCCTCAGCCAATGCTCACTCAATCCACGAAGATTAATTAGGAGGTTGTGAGCAAGTTGAAAATAGCGGTGAGTCCAGAGCCGATGTGCAGTATTCATAACTGTAAATCAACGTGAGTTTGGGTTAAGGAAAGAAGAAGAACAAAGGGGCGCAAAACAGATAGTCTGGAGGTATCAACCAACCAACAATCTAGATTGCCTTGTGCCTCAGGGCTATTTCATTCTAAACAGGGTCTTTAATAGTCCAAGTCTCGCTCCCGCCTGCCGTTGAGCTTGAGCCATATTAGTGAACCCGTGACTACGATAGAGATTGAGCGCAAGGTTTACGGGCTAGGGTAAATATGAGAGGAATTGTTCCAACTCGTATCCGCGAGGCATCTTTTTTCCTTGAGTCACATCGCGCCCATAATGGACCTTATTTTCAACATGCCAGTAATTGCGAATTGGCCGCGTAAACGCTTCGATCGTCTCGTTCATCCACAGTCAAAAACGCTGGACTAGTTCTGGACTAAACACTGTCTCACTTTGCGACTAAATGCGACATGGTGAGACGTTTTGCTGTCGGGGAATTAAGTAGGGTGAGATTTTGCGACCCCTGTTATAGTTGACCGACAGGCGATCGAACAATTCCTAGATAATGCTGAAATTGCACCACCGTTTGATTTTTATCCGACAGTAACATGACGCTTGCCAAAATGGGGCACTCCCTTTGGAGACCCCCGTACCAAACTTGGTAACAACTTGGAATGAATAAAATTATTTTTGCGGCAATTTTGCCAGATAAATTTTTACCTTGAGTGGTTGGTTGTGACTTCAAATTCAGTAAAGACTTTCGCTTGATCTAGGACTAACTCGGTAGCTAATGCCTCCATATCGGGAGGGTAGCCATATTGACGGAGTAATCGTTTAACTGCAACTTTCATTCTGGCTCTGACGCTTTCCTTGAGATTCCAGTCAATCGAGGCATTTTTACGGATACGATCGCATAGAACGATCGCTAAGTCTCGTAATTTATCAACACCCATCACATCTTGAGCGCTTTGATTTTGGGCTAGGGCATCATAAAAAGCGAGTTCGTAAGGTTCTAGTTTTAATGCTTCACCTCTGGCTTGGGCTGCCTTAGTATCCTTTGCCATATTCAGCAATTCTTCGAGGATAGCGGTAACGCCGATGACTTGGTTGCGATAGCGGCGTAGGGCATCTTCGAGAAGATCGGCAAGTTTGCGGCTTTGGACGATGTTGGTACGGCTACTTGTCTTGATTTCATCCTTTAGCAGTTTTTGCAGGAGTTCAACAGCGAGGTTTTTATGTTCCATGCCCCGCACTTCTGCCATAAATTCATCGGAGATGATTGACATATCAGGGCTTTTTATTCCTGCTTCATCAAAAATATTAATCACTAGACCTCCTGCGAAATGGTACAGGTCGTGGCAGCAGAAAAACAGCTGGCAAAAAAGAGCGGCAGACCGAGTAAATTAAGCATTGAAGACCAAGTATTAATGACATTGGAGTATTGGAGGGAGTATAGAACGCAGTTTCATATAGGAGTAAGCT
>JAPLHZ010000127.1 GCA_026389365.1 Cyanobacteriota bacterium | reverse complement strand
TCGGAAATTTGTTTTAATTGAGTGATGAGGGACATGGACTGACCAACGATTACAATATCAGTCCATCCTCATTTTCTTAGCCCTGAATGATATAAATCTAGGCCCATTTATTTTATTTCCCTAGTATGAAACCGCCCTGCTTCCTGTTTCCTGTAGGGGTTAGTGCTAGTTACGAATAAACCATTTTTGACTATTTAATCGCTGGGTCACGCCGAGAAGCAATAAGTCGAGGGTAACTTTGCGTTCATCAATCCGGAACGATTCCAGAGTGCTGGCTTTGGATGCGGTGTTGGTCACGGAGAAACCACGCTGGCCTTGAATATCTTCAGTGTAGAAATATAGGTTGAATTGGCGCTTTTCGTCAGCGGTATCCCATTTCCCCTCGATTTGCCAACATTCTGGTGCGTCACCATAGCCCACCACTTCCACTTTTTGCTTCACAAGCTGGAGGTCAACGGGAACGATGCCAGCGCCATCAAATGCGGCTTTGAGTCCCGGTAAGTAATGCTCTTTAATGAAGGCTTGGAAGGGTTTCGCTTCGATCGCAGGGGGCTTTTCTTTTTTTGCCGGAGGTGTTCCAGCGTCAGGACTGGCGGCCTTTGCTGCTTTTTTTTCGATTTTCGATTCGACTTGTTCCGCGATGATCGGCTCTTTTTCGTCAGGCATGGCTAAAGTACGGTTCATTAGTAATCAATATCATAAACGATTCAGACAACTGGATTAAACTCGGATGCAACGTACAATTTGAATCTAATGACTCACTTTTCTTTATATGCCGAAGAGTCGGGAACTGGATTTCCGTTGTTTTGTCTCCACGGTCATCCGGGTTCAGCTCGTAGTATGGGCATTTTTGCGGCGCGGCTGAACAACAGGTTTCGGGTGATTTCGCCGGACTTGCGAGGCTATGGAAACAGTCAAACTAGGGAGAGCTTTGAAATTACGCAGCATATTGAGGATTTGATTCGCCTACTGGATCAGCAACAAATCGATCGGACGTTGGTGTTGGGGTGGTCGCTGGGTGGGATTTTTGCCATGGAGCTGGCCTTGCGATACCCCGATCGGGTGAGTGGATTGATTTTGGTGGCGACGGCGGCGAGACCTTGGGGGAATCATCCAAAAATTTCGTTAGCTGACAATCTTTTTACTGGATTAGCCGGGATCTTGAATATTTTGCGTCCCGGTTGGCAATGGAATATTGACCACTTGGGATCGCGATCGTTATTCCGCCATCTAGTCCGACACCAAACGCCCGCTGTTTATCACTATCTCGCCCGAGAAGCGGTGTATGCCTATGTCAAAACATCACGTCAGGCCGATCAGGCATTGAGTCGGGCGATTGCTGCGGGATATAACCGGGTGCCAGATTTGCCAAAACTAGCCTGTCCGGCACTGATGTTAATTGGAGAGTTCGATCGGCATATTGCGCCTTCGGCGAGTCTTGAGACGGCGAAAGCGATCGTCGGGTGCGAATGGGCGACCTTCGATGCAGCTCATTTAATTCCTTGGGAATGTCCGGAAGAATTATTAGAACGCATTGAACAATGGTTGACGGCGCATCCCGAAATAGTCCGATCGCCATCTCAGAACACACTTCATGACAAATAAACAATGAAAAATACCTCTAAGCTAAAAATAAACTCAGAGGTATTTTATCTAAATCTAAATAATACTGAAGTGAAAGACCGATCGTTCCGTTTAATCACTAATCGTAAGATTGGTGGGCCTACAGCGTTTAACTTCTACATGAATGTTCTGTGCCCCTTCCTGACGGAGATCGTCGAGATAGCCAGGTTGATGGCCAAGCGCGTCATTAGAGGACGAAAACGGACCAAAGTAGTAAGTGCAGGTGGGTAATTCGGTTTTGACCTCAACCCACCACGCCATTCCAACTTGGGCCATAGCGCTCAGTATTAGTTCTTTCATATGGGTTAGTTTTTCAAAAATCTAATCCTCTTTATACTCGCTCCCCACTGAATTTTCAATAGCAGATGCCTTTAATTTCCAGGGATCAAGGGTTGTACTCACTCTTTGACGATAAACTTCATATAACGCCATACCTGCGGCCACAGAAGCATTCAAGCTCGGGGTTGATCCCGATAATGGAATTGACACTAAAAGGTCACAGGCTTTTTGAGTGACTAAGCTCAATCCGTCGCCTTCGCTACCAATAACGATGACGGTCGCTTTGGCAAAATCAACGGTTTGGATGCTCTGAGCTGAGGCTTCACCGGAGGTTCCATAAATCCAGAATCCAGCTTCCTTGAGTTCTTCAAGGGCACGGGCGAGATTTACAACACGGGCGATCGCTAAGGATTCTAGGGCACCTGCTGCAACTTTACGCACCGTAGAGGTTACGCCCACTGCTCTGCGCTGAGGAATTACTAATCCTTGGGCACCCATGGCTTCGGCAGTTCGGACGATCGCACCCAGATTATGTGGATCGGTAATTCCGTCGGCGACCACGATCACGGGTTGGGTTGTTTTTTCCTTGGCGGCGGTGATTAGCTCAGTCAGGTCTTTGTATTCGTGGGGCGAGACTTGGGCCGCAATCCCTTGGTGGTTGGCGAATTGAGTGATTTGGCTCAAGCGCTTAGGTTCCACTTCGTCAATGACGGTGCCTTGAGATTTGGCATCATTGAGTAAGGTGTGGAAACGGTTGTCATAGCGCAGACGGGCTGTGACCCAGACTCGGTTGAGGGTGCGACCTGTTTCGAGGGCGGCCTGAACCGAATGACGACCATAGATCATGTCGTCCTGTTCAGTTTGTGCATTTTCCGTTTCAGGCGATGCGGCACTGAATGCTTCTAAGCGACTGCTTTCGTAGCGATCGATTTTTTCTTCGTCAGTGAACGCTCGACCTTGGCCATCGTCTCCACCGCCAAACTTGCTGTTACCTTCAAATTTGTTATAACCGCCTTCAGATTTGTTGTAGCTGCCTCGGTTATCCCGATCGCCACGACTCTCGCTAAATTCACGATTTGGGCGAGCATCGCGGTTGAACGAGTTGTCCCGATCGTCGCGCCGAGCTGGGGGTTTACGATCGAAGGATGGCCGTCCACCAGAATCCGATCGGGCTTCGTCACGGTTGTAGCCGCCGCCACCACCTTTATATCCGCCACCGCCACTGCCTTCACGTCGAGGATTGCTGCCTTGATATCCGCCACCGCCACTGCCTTCACGTCGAGGATTGCTGCCTTGATATCCGCCGCCACCGCCTTCGGAACGACCTTGATATCCACCGCCACCGCCTTCACGTCGAGGATTGCTACCTTGATAACCGCCGCCACCGCCTTCACGTCGAGGATTGCTACCTTGATAACCGCCGCCACCGCCTTCACGTCGAGGATTGCTACCTTGATAACCGCCGCCACCTTCCGATCGACCTTGATAACCGCTGCTCTCTGATTTTCCTTTGTATCCGCCGCCTTCGGAACGACCTTGATATCCGCCACCACCGCCTTCACGACGTGGATTGCTACCTTGATAACCGCCGCCACCTTCCGATCGGCCTTGATATCCGCCTTCCGATCGGCCTTGATATCCGCCACCACCGCCTTCACGACGCGGATTGCTACCTTGATATCCACCGCCGCCGCCTTCACGACGTGGGTTGCTGCCTTGATATCCACCGCCGCCGCCTTCACGACGCGGATTGCTGCCTTGATATCCACCGCCACCTTCGGAACGACGCGGGCTATCACCTTGATATCCACCCCCGCCAGTGCTTTCACGACGAGGATTATCGCCTTGATATCCACCCCCGCCGCCAGTACCTTCATCGCGACGTTTGTAGCCGCCACCACCACCTTGATATCCGCCACTGTCCGATCGGCCCTTGTAACCACCACCGCCGCCTTGATATCCGCCACCACCACCGGAGGAGGAGCTACCTGCTGGCTTGCGACGGGGTTTGTCATTAGAACTGCGCTTATCGTATGCCATAAGAAAACCACCCTACCAACAGGGAAACTGAAGAGAACAAAACAAAAAACAATTTCAAAATCGGCCTAAAAACCAGTTCTGAACCCCTGAGATTTTGTGCATCAGAACTCAGAGGTTGTAAACTCTAGGCCGTGATCATGACAAAATTTTAGGTCAACGCTATTCATCATTTATGAACGCGGTCTATCACCCTAAACCTTTAGGGGACAAATTTCAACTAATCGCAACTTAAGAGATTAAAAACTACAAGAGATTAAAAACAAGATTAAACGTTTAAAAGATTTTAAAATTCCTAAATTCGATCGACCTCGAAACTCCACTAAGGCTCTAAATCTTGGGTAATAATCTGCAAAAGCATCATCAACCGATCTGGATCGGTCAAATGTAAATAACCTACCAAGGTTTCCAAGGCGGTTGCTTTTTGATAGATCTCGGGATCAACCCGTTTTAATCGTTGGGGGGCTGCATTACGACCACGTTTTACAATGGCTAACTCAGGCTCATTCAGATGCACCAACAACCGATCGAGGGTTTTAGCTTGGGACTCCGCCCGAACCCACGACACAACCTGTTGATGATAAGACTGAATTCGTTGAGGCGGAAAGATAAGCAACTGTCGCACATATAGCTCATAGACGGCATCGCCCAAATATGCGAGGGCACTTGGGGAAATGCGCTGAACGTCGGCCCATGAGAGAGACGGTTGCAGGGGGGCCGATCGGCTGGAAACAGAGTTAATCACAAAATATAGTCACAAAAAAACTACCCAGAGTCCTCTAGACAAGTCCCGATAAGTAGCTTGCCTGATTAATCTGAGTAGCACGAAAGCAATCATAAATACAATGATCTAAGTCAGATGGTCTAACAGGGCATTTTAAAAGTCCTTTCATTGCTGTCAAAGATCCGATCCGCCTAAATCTCCTACTCCCTACGGACATACGCCACAGAAAGGGGAGACTAAGAGATAAATCTGGTTCCCCCTTTTTAAGGGAGCTAGGGCGATCGGGTCTCAATCGTCACAACCTTCGACTTTGAAACACCTTCTAAATCAAATGCTCCAAAGCAACCGCTCGAGTGCAATCTCCGAAGAAAAGGCATTAGGCTGACTTAAAGGCTGCAATAGCGCTCACCAAATCGGGATGAAGGGAGAAAACTTTGTCAAGTTTCACCAACTTCAGCGTTTGGGTCACACGGGCATTCGTCACAATCTGAAGACGGCCTTCCGAGGAAGTGACCTTCTTAGAAATCTGAACGATCGCCCCTAAACCAGAACTATCCATCAGGTCAATCTGTGAAAGATCTAAAATTACATTACTAAAGCTGTCGTCAACGCACTTGGCTACAACCTTACGGAAGATTGCTTCAGAAAATGCGTCGAGTAATCCGGCAAGGCGAAAGATTTGGTAATTATCCTTGACTTCACGCGTGCCTCTTAGGCTAACGGTCAAGGTCAGTTGCTCAGGAATAGCGCGCCTCCTAGCTCGATGTCTTACAACTCGATATCTATTAATCCGACGAGCTAGTATATACCGTTTTTCCTAAATGTGCTTACAAATTGTTCAAAGAGATAATCGGCATCGTGGGGACCGGGACTTGCTTCAGGATGATATTGCACGGAGAATATCGGCAACGTCTTATGTTTCAGACCTGCCACGGTTCGATCGTTTAAGTTTAAGTGGGTAATTTCCAGCCGATCGAGAGTCAAGCTATCCGGTTCGATCGCAAAACCGTGATTTTGACTAGTGATTTCGATTTTTTTGGTTAAGCCGGCGGGATGATTCAGACCTCGGTGACCAAATTTTAGCTTAAAGGTCTCCGCGCCAAGGGCTAACCCCAGCACCTGATGGCCCATACAAATCCCAAAAATAGGCTTACCGGAGTCTAAGAGCGATCGGGTTGTGGCGATGCCTTCAATGACAGCAGCGGGGTCGCCCGGACCATTGGACAGGAAAATACCGTCGGGATTATGGCTCAAAATTTCTTCGGCGGACGTATCCGCAGGCACCACAATGACACGGCAGCCATAGCTAGCGAGTCTCTTCAGAATGTTGCGCTTGATGCCGAAGTCGAGGGCTACCACGGTAAATTCTGAGGGATTTACAGAAGATTTCGTGGCGCAGTCACTAAATTCCCACAGCGCTTCAGTTGGCTCGGTCCATTCGTAGGTGCGATTGGTGGTCACCGCTTTGACGAGATTAAGTCCCGCCATACTGGGTGCAGCTTGAACCTGTAGAACCAAATCCGCTGGATCCAAAATTTCTGTAGAAATTGCCCCATTCATTGCCCCGGACGATCGGAGTTTTCGGGTGAGCGATCGGGTATCAATGCCGTAAATACCAATAACATTATGCTGCGTCAGATACTCTGGCAAGGATTGAGACGATCGCCAATTGCTAGGGCGCTGACAAATATTTCTCGCAATCACGCCTTTGACATGGGGCCGATCGGACTCTTCATCATCACCATTGACCCCTGTATTTCCCAGTTCTGGGTAGGTAAATGTAACCATTTGACCGCTGTAGCTCGGGTCCGTCAGTACTTCTTGATAGCCTGTCATTCCCGTATTAAAGACCACCTCCCCGATCGTTGTCCCCAATGCACCAAAGGAAAATCCTGGGTAGGCAGTACCATCGGCCAACACTAAAAGCGCAGGCTGGGCGGAAGAAAGGGAGACCATTAGTAATTACCTGCAATGAACGGACTGAACAAAAAGAGCGGGCTAAACAAAAGAATGATCAAAAATAAACAAATCCGGATAATTATTGCATAGACGTGATTCACTCAAGTGAGGATTGTCGAATTCAATCTTAATCTCTGGTTACTATCTTTCTGCTTCCATGACGTTTCAGATCTTGCCCATCGACCCAAATTCCATGCGTCGTCGTTATTCTATGCGGTTCCCGATCGTAGCACTTACTCTTATGTTGGCCGGGACCGGATGCCAAACGATCGCGCCCCCGTCCCAGACGATCGCGCCCGCCCTTCCCACCCTGCCGCCCATGCCCATCCAATCCACTGCGATCGCCACCAGTCCCCTTTATCAAACTGCGATCGCCACCGCTCAAACCGCTACCCAACTCAGCCAACAGGCAAAATCCGTCGAAGACTGGCAGGCAGTAGTGATTCAGTGGCAAACGGCGGTGAATTTAATGCAAAAAATTCCAGAAAATGATGTTAATCGGACGGCGGCGCTCAAGAATTTGGTGCTACTAGAAGAAGGTGTAGCGCGATCGAAGGCAAAGCTTAAAGAATTTCAAGGGCAATCCAGTGAACAAGAGAGCCTCACCCCGACTCAAACGATCATCTCCGCCAAACCTAGCTCCAATCCGATCGCTGCGATCGGATCCAAATACCAAGCCACCATCAAGTCCTATCGCAACAATATCCCCCTCATCGATGTGATGTTTAATGGCTCCGTCAGCTTTGAGATGATGGTGGATACGGGAGCTAGCAATACGATGATCACGGAATCAATGTCTAAAATACTCCAAGTTAAGGCGGTGCGATCGGTGCCTGCCAAGACACCCAGCGGAGAAGTCGAGTTTCAGGTGGGCTATGTAAGCTCCATTACTGTTGGCGACAATTCAGTTGAAGGATTGCCCGTTGCGATCGGGACCGAGGCACTTTTGGGACACGACTTTTTTGGAGACTGCAACATCAATATCAAGCGCGACCAGAACGTCGTGGAATTCTCTCAATGCAAGAGCGACCAGACGAAAAAACCCTAGTAATCACAAAGCCTAGTAATCACAAAACAGTGTTTCCCGAGTTGTGCGACCTGTCTTAGAATTTACGCCGGACGCAACCTTACATAGATCTTTACGTACATCGTCTCGCATATCGACATCCGTAAAATCAGCGCCCTCAATATTAGACCGATCGAATTTTGCATTGGAGGTATACGCACCTTCTAAATTGGCATTGCTTAGATTAGCATCGGTAATCCGGGCACTTTCCAAGGTCGCAAAACTCAAATCAGCGCCCGATAGATTGACAAACTCCAAATTTGCGGCGAATAAATTTACGGCATGGAGATTGGTGTTGCTGAGATTCGATTCTCGCAAATTGGTATGGTTAAACTGAGAATCTCTCAGGTCTTTGCCTGACATATCCACCCGAATTAGCACATCTTTTGTATAGTCCTCTGCAATAGCTGCGGCATTCCCCCAAACCAGTCCCGCCCCCACAATTACGATCGTCATGACGATTTGAAACAGGCAACGGATTTGTTGACGGCAATAATCCAAGATGTGCGTTCTAACCATGATCACTAACCACTCTTAAAGACAAAATAAACCTTAAATTTACCATCATGCCCGCAACAGATGAACTTGGACGATCGGGCGAAGATCTAATTGCCCAATGGATTGCCACCAAAGGAGGCCAAGTTCTGGTCCAGCGCTGGCATTGCGTACTAGGCGAGATTGACATCATCGCACTCAACAGAAGCGGTGATTTAATATTCATTGAAGTCAAGACCCGATCGCCCTACAACATTGACCAAGATGGTGTGTTGGCCGTCACTCGCAGCAAGCAAATTAAGCTTTGGAAAACTGCCCAACTATTTTTAGTAAAAAATCCAAAACATCACGATCGGAACTGTCGTTTCGATATTGCCCTAGTGCAGTGTCAACCCGTCCAGAGCCAGCCCGTCCACCATTCCAAAACTAAACGCCCAAGTGGTTTTACCCGGACGTTTGAAAAACATGAGTTCATATTGATTAATTACTTAGTACATGCATTTGAGCAACCGATACAGTAAAACCGATACAGTAAAAACCGCTGCGATAAAGCTCTAGGATTGAAATCTCGACCTTCGAGCGATCGTTGACCCAAGCCCAGTAAAAAATAAATCTAAGCTAACGTTTCAGGACAGTAGCCCAACCCTTGAACAAATTGCTCACGGAAGGCTTCAATCTCAATCCGGTCGGGACGACCATGGGAAATAACCGCAATTTGATATTGCTTCATCACTTCCACCGGACTTTGACCGTTCTCTAATCCCCAAAGCGCCATCTTGACGCGAATATTGGGATCGTAAGGGATGCCAAGCTCATTTAGAAAAGATCTAAAGTCTCCATCTTGCATAGCATCAATTGGTTGTGAAAACTTCACTCGAACCACCCATCCATCAAGACGATGAATCACGGTCATGAAGCCTAGCGGCAATTGAGTACGAACATGTAGGAACTCTACAATTCTCAGGGTTAAGCTGGCGTTCGCAAGGTAGTAAAGGTAATCCATAGCAATGACTGTCCTGACAAATGCAATACTTTGATTTTTCAGCGCATTGTGCGTTTCGCGTAGAGGGCATATCCCCAATCATGGAGCGGGAGACTACCCAAACGTCGAGCCATCACTCGCGCTATACAGGTTGTTAATTAATTCTGTATTTTTGAACTCTTATTATTTATTACTATACGCCATATCTCAATGCATTGGATCGAACTATAGTAGTGTTTCTTTATATTCATTACAGATTTCATTAAAAAATAATTTATTTCACCTCAAGTTTCATCCTCACTCATGATTCCCATGGATCTCGATCGTCAACTTTCCAGCTACGACTATCTGCTTCCAGATGGCTACATCGCCCAAAATCCCGCCGAACCGCGAGATCATTCCAAGCTTTTAGTGATTTCAGATCGCGTTGAGCATCGTCATTTTTATGACTTAGACGAAATCCTAAAACCAGGAGATCTCTTGGTTCTCAATAATACGAAGGTGATTCCAGCGCGCCTCTACGGGCACAAGGTCACGGGAAGCAAGGTAGAAGTTTTACTTTTGGAGGAACGATCGCACAATTGTTGGCTGGCGTTGGTTAAGCCGGGACGCAAGCTCCAACCCGGTGTCGTGATTCACTTCATCCCAAATGAGGGGATAGTGGGCGGCCTTAGCGCTGTTGTAACCGATCGGGATGATGCGAGTGGGGGCCGGATTCTGGAGTTTACGGTAGAGAATGGACGGTCGTTGCTGGAGGTTGTGGATGACTATGGCCATATGCCGTTGCCACCTTACATTACGGAGTCCACAGCCCAGGATGACCGCTATCAGACGGTGTACGCCGAAACCCTAGGGGCAGCAGCAGCTCCAACGGCGGGATTGCATTTCACACCAGAATTACTGAATAGATTGGCCGAGAAAGGCATCGATCGGGCCTTTGTGACCTTACATGTGGGCATTGGCACGTTCCGTCCGGTGGAGTCTGAAGACATTACACAGCACGAGATGCATGGCGAATGGATAGAGGTGTCGTCGGAAACGGTTGACAAGATTCAGCAGACCAAAGCCCAGGGCGGGCGAGTGTTTGCCGTGGGGACGACCAGTGTTCGATCGTTGGAAGGCGCGGCTAGTTCGGGTTCGCTCCATCCCTATTGCGGCAAAACCAACATGTTTATCTATCCCGGCTACGAGTGGCGCGTGGTGGATGGATTAGTTACCAATTTTCATCTGCCGAAGTCGAGCTTAATGATGATGGTGAGTGCATTAATCGGGCGATCGCGATTACTAGCGGTCTATGCTGAAGCAATTCAAAAAGACTATCGCTTTTTCTCCTTTGGGGATGCGATGTTGATTTTGCCAGAAGCACGATGCGATCGGAGCCAACCTAAAATACACATCTGAACGATACAAAGCTACACAAATAATGAGCCATTACTTCTAGATTCAAGTCTTTAAATAAAGAAAGATTACTATTAGTTTCGAGTATTAAGATAAACCTTAATCACACCAAGTTTAGTAAACAAAATCACTGATCCCCTGACACAACTGGTAAGGTTTTGGTATCCAAATCTACGCAGTAACACGCAGCGAGCCTCCCATGGAACGTAATTCTTCTAGTCATCTTGGTCAGTCCATTGGGTTGGTCGCACTGTTAGTTATTACCAGTGGAATATTGATTTTTGTAGCCTATCGTTTCTAATCGTTAGTCCCAGACTTTCTCGGGGCTTTAATGCTGTTTAGAAATAACCATTTAGCCCCGTTTTAGACCCCTTGAAGTAGGCTTTTACCATGGGTATCAGTCCCACAAGTATTCAAAATTTTGTAGTGGGCACTCAGTTCTCCCACCTTTTGAGTCTCTTTAACACTCGCTTTCCAAGGCTTGGGATTTCCATAGGCATAGAACGTTTCCACGCCATCAATCCCAATCATCACCGCTGCTGGAATGAGCTGTTCATAGGGCTTACGATACCGAGCAGGATGGGCTAAAATAGCAATCCCACCACTTTTTTGAATGGCGGCAATAACCCGATGTGCTTGCGCCCGATCGCCCTTGGGAGAGGTGCCTTGAAGATAGCTGGCGATCGCGGGATGCTCTGGATCAAAGGCATAGCCTAAGATGTGCACCGCAATATCCAGTAATTGAGACGTGATTTCTGTTCCAAACCAAAGATGAGGCACTTTTTTGGCTGAATTTTCAGGCTTTGAACTCCAATCTTGAAGATATTGCTGTGCAACTCTGGACCCAGAAACTGAATGATGATCCGTAATGGCAAATCCGCTTAGACCAATCTCTAATGCTTGCTCAACTATCCGATCGGGACTCAGTTGCCCATCAGAATGCATAGTGTGCATGTGAAAATTATAAATCGTCGGACAACTATTTTCATCAATAGACGAAAATACTCTCCGTAGACTATCAGAATCCTGTGATGGTGGTCTCCGTTCATACAACGGTCTTTCACATATGAGTTGACCTGCCGAAACAACCGTCATGGGAGGTGCCTCCAAGTGAATTGACTCGTCTAAACGTGTTTTTTATCGCGATTTGTATTAATATTCCCTACTTTAGTACAAGAGTCTACTTAATGCGTAGGGTGACACTTCACAAAAAGTAATGAATTAGTTCACATATATGTAATGGATCCTATCCATCAATTAGGATCTATTACATAAATTACACCAAGTTTTAACAAGTATTAGATCGATCGGGGGGGGATCAGCCCATGCTCTAGCGCAAATCGAACTAGCTCCGTCCGGCTGTTGGTGCCTGTTTTTGTAAACAATCGGCTGACATATTTTTCAACATTTCGGACACTCGTTTCTAGCCGACGGGCAATTTCTTTGTTCATTAAGCCATCGACGACCAGTTCTAGAACGCTTTGTTCACGGGGAGTGAAGTCGATGTTGACGGGTGGGCCGCTCGGTTGAAAGACGTTTTTCTGGGTGAGTAGGGCTTTAATTTCTTTAATTTGGCGGGCGAGTTCGGCGACATCTGGATTTTCGACATCACCGGATCCGGCTTGGGCTGCCCGTTGGCGTGTGAGAATACTTTTGATAATGGCGACTAACTCATCGGGGTCAAATGGCTTGGAAATGTAAGCATCACATCCCGCGTCATAACCCGTAATCCGATCGCCCGTCATGCCCCGTGCTGTCAAAAAAATCACCGGTAATGCTTGAAACCGCACATCATCCCGAAGCTTTTTCAAAAATTGATAGCCGTCTGCCTGAGGCATCATCACATCACTAATCACCAAATCAGGCGTTAAGCGTTGGACCATCTCCCAGCCTTCGTTGCCATTGGTGGCAGTCTGGACCGTGAAGCCACTTTCTTCAAGATAGGCTTGGACCGCCGATCGCAATGCGGGTTCGTCATCGACGAGGAGAAGTTGATCGCTCATTATTTACAGCCTTCGTTTAGGAAATAGACATTATGTATTGTGCTTATTTTACCTCAATGGCTTAGACGAGATTTGCGGTTCCCCGTATTCGGGTTGAGGTACGGTCAGAGCTGGAATCTCTCGGGCGGCTTCGGGTAAGGTCGCATTCAGTTGGCCGCGCCACCGCGATCGTAAACATAACAGCCCTACGGGAGTCGAGAGTGCATCTAATAGATTTCGCTTAAACACTGCGATCGGCAATTCTTTAAAGGCCCAACGACTGAGACGATAGGCGTAATAGGATAATTTGGGCAATTTCATCAGTTCGATTCCATGGAGATCGTGGAGAAATCGATTCGATCGGCCATAGCGCTGCCATTGCTTCATTAGCTCGTTAAGCGTCGATCGGTGACGGTGACGCACAACTGCATTTGCTGCAAACTGCCATTGTCGATCGGTTTGGCGTACAATCCGCCAGCATTGATCGGCATCGCCACCTGTGGTCAGATAGGGGCGAAATAATCCAACATCCCTAAAACAAACTTTACGGACAGCAAGATTAGCGGTTTGGCCATAGGGCGAAAAGGGATTGGCGAGGGTGTGTTTTTGCGAGAGCGTTTCGGCCCGATCGGCATAGCGTTCTAGCCAATTTTTACTGGGTAATGCGCTCACCTCACCCGCCACCCAACCTAGATTTGCGGAGTTAGTGCCGGAATCGATCGTTAAATTCGAGTCAAACGGTTGCATTAGATTCGTTAGCCAATCCGGTTCAGGGCGACAGTCGGCATCGGTAAAGGCCAGAATTTCAGCAGTTGCTGCCTGGATCCCTTGATTTCGGGCAGCGTAGGAGCCTTGGATTTTGGGTTCTTGAAGAATTTTCAGGGGGAAACGATCGGCTTGGGCTTCAATCTCAGCCTGTTTAAGCGCGTTCCAGGTATTATCTTGGCTGCCATTATCGATAATTAGATATTCGACTCGATCGCGATCGTAGGTTTGAGCATAAAGCGATTGGAGTAAATTAGGTAGATCGGATTGACCGTTATAAATGGGAATAATGACAGAGACGGCGATCGGATTGAGGGGGTTCATGGGATCTAGAGTCCAGAGGATTAAGTCTAGGAGGACGAAACTGAATTTAGTATGGGCGACGACAATGGAAGAATCACAAGATAGACTAGGCTTCAGTGCGTTTATGGAACTTTTATTAAGACGAGGTTGCTTGGAATGAGTCGAGATTCTGATTTGAGTAAGGAAAATTTCTTAGCGCCTCGTACTCCGTTTCGAGGAGAATTTTCGCCTGAGCATTTAGCCTTTGATGCCAATCTTCAAGAATTTGCCCAGCGAATTTCAATTTTGTGCAATTTGGAAACCGCTGGGAAGATTCCGCCCGATGAAGCTTATCAGAGAATTAAGCAGCTCTGGAACGAGTTGCGCGAGTCAAAACACAATTTACTAGATTCGTGACGAGAAATAATCGGTCACAAGCTTAACAATCCGATCGGCGGACTTTCCATCCCCAAATGGACTAATTGCACCTGCCATTGCGTCATAAGAGTTCTGATCACTTAACAGCACAGTGGCTTCAGCTAAAATCCGATCGGTATCGGTCCCAATCAATTTGGCCGTGCCCGCCATCATCGCTTCCGGTCGTTCCGTGGTTTCCCGTAGTACCAGTACAGGTTTGCCCAAACTCGGTGCTTCTTCTTGGATGCCGCCGGAATCCGTGAGCAATAGGTACGATCGTTTCATCGCTCCGACCAATTCCACATAGTCCAACGGTTCCGTCAAAAAGACGCGAGGATGACCGCCCAACATCGCTGTTAAGGGTTCGCGGACGGTGGGGTTTCGGTGCAGCGGTAATAAAATTGCGGTGTCAGGAAACGCTTCCAATACTTTGAGCATTCCATTCGCAATGTCACTTAATGGTTCGCCCCAGTTTTCGCGGCGGTGGACGGTGGCCAAAATAACCCGGTATTTACTCCAGTCCAGTCCTGGAATTTCACAGGGAGGATTGCGATCGGCAACCTGTAACAAAGCGTCAATTACAGTGTTGCCCGTCTGATGAATGCCGCTGAGAACGCCAGATTTCCTCAAATTTTCGGCAGAGAGACTAGTCGGAGCAAAGTGTAATTGTGCAATTTGAGACACCAAACGACGGTTGGCTTCTTCGGGGAATGGATTAAGAATATTGTCAGTGCGCAATCCCGCTTCAACATGGCCGATCGGAATTTTTTGATAAAACGCGGCGAGGGCAGCAGCAAAGGCAGTCGTGGTATCCCCCTGAACCAGGACGATCGCGGGGCGTAGTTTTTCAAATAACTCATCAAGTCCCCGTAATGCGTTGCAGGTGATGTCGGTGAGCGTTTGTTTTGGCTGCATGATGGCCAAGTCGTAATCGGCGTTTAGATCAAACAATTGCATCACTTGGTCCACCATTTCCCGGTGTTGTCCCGTGAGAATGACCGTGGTGTGAAATTGGGGCGATCGTTTAAAGGCTTGAATGACCGGAGCCATTTTGATCGCTTCGGGCCGAGTCCCGACTGTAATGCAAACCGGGATGGGGGATGAGTTCATGGCAATGATATACAAAATAACCGTACAACTGTTCATTATGCTAGTGGCTGAGAGCTACGATCGTCGCCTTTCTGGAGCTAGACTTTCGCGCAGATGCAACCTTAAACAATTAAATTAATCCCTGTAAATAATCTTTACAACTGAAAATTGCCATAAAAAAAGCTCAACAGTAGCGTTGAGCCTTAAAACCATTTCATTCAATCTCAACCATTAACCTTTGAGATCACAGGTCAATGGGCAAGAAGCATAGATAGATAGAGTTTCAGGGTTAGCTTGGCCGTTCAACCAACGAAGCCATTCAACTTCTTGAGGATGAATTCCTTTCAGAGTCAAGAAAGCCGATGCTGCCAAAATCCCTAAAATGTGAAAACCAATGAATCCGATTGCTGTCATCAGCATTGCGCTGGTGGGCATGATCGCGTGAAGTGTAACAGCCGTTAAAGACCCAACTGCAACCATGAGCATCAAAATTGGAAACCCGAGCACAAGCATACAAACTGTCAAAACAAATGACCAGACCAAAATACTTTTGATAGTAGTCACTAATTGAAACTGGTTTGCAGTAGTCGAGCTGTCAGCAAATGCCATAGCCGTATCCTCCTAGAGGGGTGGTAAAGGTATTCGAATCAGTTCAAAGCTTTGTTATGCTAGGCGAAAAGGTTGATCCTTCGGTCGATCCCGGCCTCAACGCAGATATGAATTCGTTGATTTGAATATATCGTGAAGCTTCTTCGATCGGAAGGAGTTTTTAATAAAGTTTACACTTCGTAGGAAAGCGAGCACTTAGCGCCTCTCTAATTCGATCAATAGTCATAGGGGCGATCGGGTTGGGGAACGGGTTTGAGCGTATTGGCTTGAATTACAAGTTGTCGTTGGTTAGCCAAGGTTTCAACAATGATTGTCCCTTCTACATCCAGCCAACTATCAGGTTTGTATGAAGATCGGTCGCCTTCCCGGAGGCGCACAGGCAGACTAATCGGATAAGCATCTGCTGCGCAACAGGTGACAATAAAACGGGTGATTCTGAAATATTGGGGCGAGAAATTATCGGGATGGACCACAAATCCTTTTACCTTTACCTTTTGGCCGATGTAAGTGTCTGGCTCGGGCATGACTTGTAATGTGCGGATCCAGTCTACTAGACTACGATTTTCAGGCTTCGTCATGGCACGAAAGGATTGGGGCTTGACTTGGGTATTCGTAATTATTTCCCCAACCCCGCGTTGGATAGCCGTTGTGCTATTGAAGGGCTGCGGCGTGATAAATAGGGCGGCGATCGCGACCCCAAGGAGCAAAATACTTCCCACGCCATTGGGCAACAAACTCAAGTGCGGCACAATGGGCAATGGCTGCTTCGATCGCGATTGATTCACTACCGTCCAAGCCCGATAAGCAGCGATCGTCAGCAATAAAATTCCTGAGATAAACGACAGCGGATTATAGCTAGGATGAATCAGCAGACTTAATTTTTGCGTGAACCAATACTCCAACAACAAAATTCCCCAAGCACCGATCGCGGCAATGTCTATCCAGGCGATCGCTTTTGGAGAAATTTTTAACGAATTAGACCGGGCCGGAGCCATTCGGGAGCCTCACACAGGAGTTAAAACTTGAGCTAATGATAACCGAAGTTTTGTTTTAGTCAGAGCCGCGTAAGACTTGCTGTTTTCGGATCATATCGGACTTGTTCAATGGTTCCTTCCTTGATTTTTTCAATCACCTCCTCAATTACCTCTAGGGGAACGAGAAACCACTCCTTCGGCTTTACTGGATTGCCGAAGCGATCGTTCAGTTCCAACTCTAATCGAGCGCTACCAAAAAACTTTTGAAGGAGTGCTTCAAGTCTTTTTCGGTTGATATTCACTAGTTTGAATGTTACGACGATTTCCACATCCGCCAGTAAATAGGTCGGGTCTTTCTTCGCATTAGCAACTCGGCTTTTTACGTCTCCCCCGGTCACGCCGATCTTGTGAATGATAGATCTATTCTCTGCAATGAAGGGATGTTCTGATTTGCTCCTGAGAACGTAAATACAGCCAGTTTGTAAGTCGTCCTCTGCTTCAGTGCTTGAAAAAAGGGGACCAAAATTAGGGGTGGTGATGCGCCGACTGGCCTTGTCTCGATTTAAGGCACGTTGGAGCGATCGTTGTAATAAGTCACTCTCGGTGGCGTTGTCATAAACCACTCTCAGCCTGCGATCTTGACGATCGTAATCACTGATGAATGTTTCGCCCATTTCGACTACCATTACTTTCTGGCCGTCCAGGATAAATAAATCGCCTTGATTGACTTCCGCATTGTCCTGATATTTCAGAGTTTGCCGCTCCCCTGTCTTTAACTGGTGCTGAACTTTTTCAAAGATGGGTTTGAAGTCATCGAAGTCCTGGCAGGGAGTCCGTTGCGCGATTTCCTCTGCTGCTTTGATTTCCTGACGCGATCGCACATGCACAAGCTGAGTAATGTCATTATCTGGATCCGTTGAGATCCCAAGGGATGCCAGGATATCCTCATCTGTGAGGTCTTCCGTGGCTAGGTTGGCATGATTACTAGCCTCTAGAAGTCCCCCTGAGTCTAGCGACCTCAAGACTTCGCGACATTCCTCAGATTCCCGCAGCCGATCGAGTCTCACCGCATAGAGTCGCTCGAAGATATCGCGGTCTTCTCCATGTTCGGGCGGTCTACCCTGCTCCTGAACAAACCGTTTGATTTCCTCAAAACCTGCGAGGATCCGTTCTTCTTTGGCGGAGCGTGTACCGGATTGGTCGGGGGCTGTGTCTAGGCCCAATGCGTCAAGTAATTCCCGATCGGCATCTGTAGTTTGTTTGGCGGTAGTTTGCTTAGGCATTGTTATCCTCTTTCACTTTGCGTTGTAAAAAGACAAGCCCCTCCGCCATCCGTTTTTCCCAAGGGTCCGCTGCCGTTAGCGAGGGCAACCGTCCTTTCTCTTGTTTAAAACGAAGCGCCCGTTTTGCCAACTCCCGAGCTTCGTCTAGAGGGAGTATTATCCGTTTGGCGGCGATCACTTCAGCGACCAGCCTTAGCCGTTCTTCGCTCATGGACTTGGCGAGGATGGCATAGGCTTCACCAAAGGGATTGATCCGATCGATCAGATCAATGTCCAAGTCTGTTACCGATAGAGCAAATTTCCGTATCCCATCGATGAGAGCCGTGTTTTTCGTCGCCTCGCCATCAGCAGGATTTATAACATATTCTCCACTCGGCTCATTTACGCTTCTTTTTGCCTGTTGGACCAGATTTAGGGCGGCGATCGCGTACTGACGGACGGCTTCTTGATCCTCTGTCTCTAGATTGGGGAACTTTTCTTTAACAATTTTGCCCATGCGAACCTGGGTCAGTTCTTCGGGTACCAGTTCTTCATCGAACAGGCCGCGCTCGATCGTTTGCTTGTCTTGGACAAAAGCTGTAACTAGTTCGGTTAAGTCTTCGCGGCAGATGCGCTCGGCTTCTGGGCTTTTGGGTTCGGCTAGCCCCTTGATTTCCATTTGGATGAGGCCGCTCTCAGGATTTATGCCCACGTTGCATTTGCCGGGATTGTAGCCGTCTTCCCCATAATCGAAGCCAGGGGTCGGTTGGTTGGTTGGTTGCTTGGGTTTGAAGTCGAAGCGCGGGGCCAGGACTTGTTCCATTAGCAGGCTGGCCGCGATCGCTTTGAGGGTGTCATTTACGGCTTCATTGACGGCGGCTTCGGAGGCATCCGGCTCGGCGATCAAGTTGGTAAATCGGGCGCGGGTCTTACCGGGGGCATCGCGGGTGGCACGTCCGATGATCTGAACTATTTCGGTCAAGCTGGAACGGTAGCCGATCGTTAGGGCATGTTCACACCAGATCCAGTCGAAGCCTTCTTTGGCCATGCCGAGGGCGATGATGATGTCCACATGATCGCGGTTGTTCTTCTGGGCGGGGTCTCTCAGAGCGGCGGTGACTTTATCGCGTTTGGCTGGATCGTCGTCTACGATGTCGGCAATTTTGAGGATGGTGCCGTCGGCAGTTTTGACGAGTTGAAACCCTGTCTTTGGTTCTGTTCCCTGCCATTCACCCAGCTCTTCGATGATGTGTTCGACCTCGCGTATTTTGTCCTTGGTACTCTCTCGGGAGTTGACGTTGGGGATATGCAGAATGGTTTTCTGTTGGGGGTTCAGCACTTGCATGATTTCATCGGTGTAGCTACCCGCGTAGAAGTAGTAGCCGATGTCGAGCTGTTTGAGGTACTTGTAGCCGCTGAGCTGTTCGTAGTAGGTGTAGATTACTTTCTCGAATTTTGACTCGTCGTCTGGGTTCAGTACGGCTTCGGCATCTCCGCGAAAGTAGGAGCCAGTCATTGCGACGATGTGCGCTTTACCCTGGGACATGAGCTGGCGGACGTGATCGCCTAGCCGATTGTCGGGGTTAGAAGAAATATGGTGAAATTCATCTACGGCAATCAGGCGATCGTCAAAAATTTCGATACCAAATTTATCTACGGCAAAACGGAAGGTGGCGTGGGTGCAGACCAGTACTTTGGCATTACTTTCTAGAAATTTCTTCACTGCGTTCACCTTGCCGCCATCGTTGCCCGGTGCGTCGCAAAGGTTCCACTGGGGTTCGACTTGCCAATCGGCCCAGAAACCAAACTGGGTCAGTGGTTCATTGTGGAAGCTGGCCCCGATCGATTTTTCGGGTACGACGATGATGGCTTGTTTGAGATTTTGGTTCTCTAGTTTGTCGAGGGCGATGAACATGAGTGCCCGACTTTTGCCGGACGCGGGGGGCGATTTGATCAGTAGATATTGTTCGCCGCGCTTTTGGTAGGCCCGTTCTTGCATGGGGCGCATTCCGAGGGCGTTGGGTTGGGTGGAGGTTCCCGCTTGGGCGTAGGTGACGGAGACGGCGGGGATGGGGGTGCTCATGGATTGGCAGCGGTTGTTATGTGGAATCGGGGCGTTGTTGGACAATCGAGAGGGTCACTGAGTCTCTCGCAAAAATAACTGGCGGTAGAAATTTATGTACCTTATCAAAGAATTAATGAGATTATCAATAGCAGCGCGCATCCCGAGGTCGTTGGGGCAGGCGTTTATTTTAGTTGCTGAGTCGCGATCGGGTCCATACATATCGGCGATCGGCGAGCTACCCATTAAAATCAGCATCGTACATGACAGCCAGCGCCAACTTCAACTTGAGTTCTTCACTGAAATCTTCCTCAAAGATAAGAGACTCAATTAGTTCACCCAAAAGCTCTTTGGAAATTTTTCCTTCTGCGAGCCATACGGCGATATTTTCCATTTCTAGTACAAACTTTCCGACTAAAAAACTATACCCATTAAGCTCTAGAAAATAAGCTCCCAATACAATACTAGAGCGTTTATTTCCATCATTAAAAGCATGAAACTTGTTGACAGCAAAAGCCAGGTGAGTCAACTTATGGTGAATGTCAGGGTAATAGAGATCGTTTTGGATATGTTCTAGTGCGCTCTCCAATAAACTTAGCTTATTAGCACCCGGAAAGCCTCCTGAGTTTTCGATAATCCAATCATGCAGCTCGATCGCATGGTGGATGTCAAAGTAAAAAAACTTCGCTGCCATGGATTACCGATCCTTCAAGCGCTTGAATACATCCAAAAGTGCTGGATCCGAGAGCTGTTCTTCTAGGGAACGACTGGCTTCTCCCAGAAATTTTTCAAAATCGTTTTCTGGAACGCTTTGAATATAGGTTTCTAATTTCTGATGTAAAGCATCGCGGAATCCTAAATCACGACTGGCCATTTTGGTGCGAGCATCTTCGACAATTGGTTTTAGATAGGGATTACTTTCTGCTGTTTGAAACAGTGCATCCACTTCTGCTTGTTTTAACTTGCGGTTCAGTTTTTCTGATGCGGTTTTGATTTCTGCGGCTAGACCATTTTCTAAACTCGCAATAGCCGTAAGGACTTCGGCATACATTGTGTCACGGGGACTATCATTTTTACCGAGACGAAGAATTTGTTTGTATTCTTCTGCTTTCTCTAGAAAAACAATTTGATAAATTCGATTAGTATAAATGCCGTATTTAACCTTACCCATGTCTAGATGAGCATCAAGAACATCCGTAAAGGTTTTACGATAGTTAAATTCTTGGTAGGCAGAAGGTAAGTAGTTGCCGTCTCGCTGATTCACGTATTTAGTGTGGCCGCCCGATCGCTCTGCGATGACATCAATGACGATATCGAGGATGCGCGATCGTATGGCACGGGCACGATCGCTCTCTACCAGCACCATTGCGAGATTGAGGGTGGCTCGAAAGGTAAATACGCCTAAGACTGTGGTTTTGGTACCGTAATCAGTTACGGTACCACCCGTAGCGTCCTTAAATTCTCGCAACTTCTGCCCACGTAGTACTTTGTATCCATTAGCATTCAGTTCCTCACTATGGCTAGTGAGGTATTTTTCGATCGTGCTTTCGCTGACCCCAAAAATTTCAACAAGTTGTTGTTTGGGAAAGAGTAATTCTTCTTCGTAATAGGTGCCGCCTAGTCCTAAATGTTCTTCTATTTTTTCGATTGCATAACGGTTATTGAGAATATTTTGCCGATCGAGGGGGGATGAAGTTAAATCTTTTGTCATTGTTTTCTAGCTCCCTTGATTTTGCCTTTAGCAGATTTTTTGGCTGGAGCCTGCCGATCGGTCATCTTTGTATACATCTCAAACAGTTTTTCGAGGCGATCGGTGTCATTCTTAAAGCGGTGATCGATGTAGATGCGATCGAGGGTTTCGTCATTGCGATCGCGCTTCAATTTTCAGGCGGAATCCGCAACTTTAGCTCTGCAATCAAAGGTGGTATCTCGAACTGAACGACATCCCAGACAATGTTCAGGTTAACATCATCATAATCATGAACGAGCCGATTGCGCATTCCGTTGATTTCTTGCCAAGAAATATTTGGTAAGGTTTGTCGAGTCGCTTCTGAAACTCGTCTAGCGGCTTCGGCAATTACTAAGAGCCGCCGAATCACGGAGTCTTGAAGCTGAGTGTTATCGATGAATTCATCTTTTTTGCACTGATTTATGTAGGTCACAATCAGTTCTGCGGATTGCAGCATATCAAGCAGAAATTGGAGATCGCGTTGCATAAATCACCTGGGCAGAGGACAAAATTTCATGGCGGCGTAAGTAATTACGACTGGATTCGATGCCCTGACGGGTAATCAGGTCAACGTCTCGATATGGTCTATCGCCCAGGCTAGCGTCACCGAAAATGATTTTGAGTTCTGTTTCCATTTGGTCGAGGGTGCTGAATCTGGGGTGAGCATCTGGGTGAAATTGAACCATGACATCAATATCGCTGTCGGGGTGAAAGTCATCGCGCAAAACGGAGCCAAATAAGGTGAGTTCTGTGACGTGCCATTTTTGGCAAAATTCAGCGATTTGATTGATGGGAATCTCGATCGCGATGCTCATAATTTGGCTCCTTAAGTTTTCTTGTTTGTGGTCTTTTTCAGTGATACTTGCCGATCGGTCATCTTTGTATACAGTTCAAAAAGTTTTTCGAGGCGTTCGGTATCATTCTTAAACCTGCGCCCGATGTAAATTCTTTCAATGATTTCGTCGTTTCTCTCATGGGCGGCTCGGACTAATGGGAATTCGCTGTCCATTCTGTCGCGATCGTACATCTCGGCGATCGTGGCGGGAAAGTAGTGTTCGCGAGCAAGCAGGATGTCTTCGGCGCAGCGGGTGAGGTCGGTTTTGTTTTGGTCGGTGAGGGTGGGGACGGGGAAGGTGTTCCAGCCGAGGGTGTTGGAGTAGGAGAAATCTGTTCTCATGCGGACGCAAACTGTACCGATCCAGACCCAGTGAAGGCGGGAAGCGATTAGTGCCATGTTCCAGAGTGGGGCATCGTAGAGGGCAAAGTTACGATCGCCGATGATTGTTCCGTCTTGAACGAGTCCGACTGGTAGAAATTCACGATTTTCAGAACTTACACGAGGGACAACAATTACACTCTCATCTCCCCGCTGTCGAACTTCACCAAAACGATAAGGTGTATCTGCAAGCTGCTTAGTCGTCTGTCTGTTAGAAGCCATTCTTTGAGAACGAACAGACTCAAATCTTGAACTCAGCCAAGCATTATTTTTTGCTTCAGAATATTCTTCATTACCTACCCAAATACAACGGCGTTCTTGTCCTTTGATAAATTCCTGAGAACCTACAAAAGACCTAATAAACCGAGAATCGACTTTATGAGACTTAATTGCCTCGTTTGCTTCAGCTTGATCTAGCAGCAAGAAACCGCCCTCATTCGGCATATTACCAAAACTCATCTCATCAAGAGACGCTATCGGTTTTGATACAGATTGAACTATGACATTCTGCCCACTAATCAAATATGGATTAATGTTGGTGGTTTCCCTAAGAATCGTTTCACCATACGCATCATCAAGAGAGTACAGTTTGCGTATTGCACCTGCGTGATTTGAAATACCAACAATAACAACTGTTACTCCGGCATTATAGCTAGCAAGGTTCGACCATTTGAAACTTGTGTGTGCGAACGCAATTTCGTGACTAGTTTTAAGAATTAGACTCCACAAAGTTTCAACTTGCCGTCCTTGACAAATTGAGTTTGTAGATACGAATGCAGCGATGGACTTCGTATGCATCCCGTAGTCAGCAGCTTTCATAAACCAGCCAGCCACATAATCAAGGGATTTCCATTTATTGGTTCGCCCCTCGAAAATAAACTGCAAGTCTTCTTTCTGTTCAGTGGTTTGCCATTGACTTCCTTTGTATGGCGGATTCCCACAGATATAAGTTTCCCCGCCCTCATTCTCAAAATTAATTTCTGCTTCCTGATTTGGCGTACTAAACAAATCCAAATCCTCCCGCTCCACCTTCACCCCCGTCCCCGTCGGCGGACAAAGACTCAACCAATCCAACCGCAAGGCATTCCCACAGGTAATCCAGTTGTCAGCCTTCAGCGGCAAAAACTCCGCCAGCGCCAACTGCGGACCCCGATAGCGCACATCACATTGATACTCCGCAATAATCAACGCCAACCGCGCAATCTCCGCCGAAAAATGGCGCAACTCAATCCCCCGAAAATTAGTCAGCGGAATCTCAGAGCGACGATCGGCCTCCCCCCGACGCACATTAATCTCCGCCTCAATGCCGCGCATCTCCTTGTAAGCAATCACCAAAAAATTTCCCGACCCACAAGCCGGATCAAACACCCGAATCCTCGCCATTCGTTGCCGCAAATTCAACAGCTTCCGCCCATTGTCCGCCGCCGCCGCCAACTGCGATCGCAAATCATCCAAAAACAGCGGATTCAGCACCTTGAGGATATTTGGCACACTCGTATAGTGCATCCCCAGCGCCCCCCGCTCCTCATCATCCGCCACCGCCTGAATCATCGAGCCAAAAATATCAGGATTAATCTTCTTCCAATCCAGCTTGCCAATGTGAAGGAGGTACGATCGCGAAATCTTACTAAAACGCGGCACCGACACCCCGCCCGAAAACAGCCCACCATTCACATAAGGAAACACCTCCGCCCAATTGCGAATCTGAGCCTCCTCCCGCTTCTGGCGCGAAGTACTCATCGCCCTAAACATCTCCGCCAACACCTCATGGGTATTCGAGGAATCACCCGCACTCATCTGCTGAACCGTCGCCGTGAACAGCCCCTCACTGTGAAAAATATTCGTATCCTCTGCAAAAAAGCAGAAAATCAACCGCGCCATAAAGTGATTGAGTTCCTCCCGACGCTCCGCCTTATCCCAGCCCAGATTATCCTTCAGCAGCTCAACATAAAGCCGATTCAGCCGCCCCGTCGCCTTAATATCAAACGCATTTTCCCGAATCTGCTTAACCGTCGTAATCCCCGCCAGCGCCAAGAAAAACCCAAAATGGTCATGGAAATCAGGATAATCGCAAATGACAATCTCCCCATCCACCACATTTTCCGCCTCAAGGCTTTTACCATCCGTCGCCAGAATAAACCTTACCTTCTGCCGCCCCGTCGCCCCACTCTCCCGCAGCGCCATCAAAGTAGCCGTCACCTCACCACTGGCACAAACCTTCAAATGAATATTGTTTCGCTGAAGCACCCCCCCACAATCCGATTGGTTAGAACTACCGCTTTTCAGCTTCTTCAACGTCGTCTGCTTATTACCAAACGCCTCCAGAAAAGCAAAAGGAAACTCCTCCGGGTCAAAAGGTTCGCCCGCAAGCCGAGAAACAGCTTCTTCGATTTCAACTGCATTCATAGTCCAACCACAAATAGCTCATAGGGCTTCGATCGTCGAGCTTTAAAAAACATCAACTCGGCCATCATTTTGGACATACACAGATTGATCTGGATTCTAACAGGTGGACAAAATTAGTACAGCAGATTCAGACACCAGGCCGATCGGACAGACGCAGATCTGGTGTTGTCCCGGCATTTGGTCCCGATTGAATTACAGGCGGCGCTAATAGTGCGGTTAATAGTCCGAGAGCCTGAGCCATGGTTACACCATTAATCCTGATCATCAAGCTCACTCCTGTAAGAGGGTGTTTGAGTTCTATGGCTAAAACTGTAAAGGATTTTATTAAACCTTGAAAAATTTTAACAGTTCGAGTAACCTACACCTATCAGGGTTATCTAAAATATTTGAAATCATTTCCTACAAAACTATAGTAGCTTCATCTTTTTTATGTTAATTAAGCGCGTTCTTCGTTTTTTGGCGATCGCCAGTTTATCAGCAATCATTATTTTAATAGGCTGTCAACCTAACCTTGCAACTTCCAAAGCTAAGGGTAATATCGTATCAAAAAATGTCATAGATTCAGATCGTAATTCAGTTAGTAGCAAAACAAAATCTAGTAGCAAAACAAAATCATTCGTGGCTGATCTAGGATTTCGACCAGAAGCTAATGGTTTCAGTTTTGAGAATTACGGTAATGAAGGGGGGATTGAAAATCTAACACCTACCGATATGAGAAAAATGTTCGGTAACCAAGTATGTGCAACTCAAGGTGATACTTGCATTCTTACTCCTCCTGCTGAGCAATGGATGGAGGAAACGAACAAAGACATGGATGGCGGACATTGTGAAGGAATGGCGGCTCTGAGCCTGATTTTGTATGCTGATAAAGCCAAGGCGCAAGAATTTGGCAATACCCCAGATCTAGCTTTGCAGGGAAATGAAAAACTCCAACATGAAATTGCTTACTGGTTTGCCACTCAGGGTGTGGCTCCCACTGCTACTAATGAGATTAAGGGTAAAACGCCAGCCGATATATTAGATATCCTGCTTTCATCGATCAATCCCAATGCAAGCATCGATAAGACCTACACCATGGGGATTTATCAGCCTGAATTTAAAGGTGGTCATGCGATTACTCCTTATGCGATCGAAGATCTAGGCGATGGCGAATATACAGTGATGGTCTACGACAATAATCACCCCAAACTGGAGCGTCAAGTCGAGATCGATCGCAATGCGAATACTTGGAAATACGTTGCTTCGACGAAACCAGAGGAAGAGGAATCAGAATATTTAGGAGATGCGGAAACCAAGACTTTAACGCTCACTCCTAGCCAACCTCGATACGAGATTCAAGAATGTAATTTTTGTGGTACTGCTGATGTCTCGGATGACGACGGCTCTACAGAAGCTGATGAGGGAAAAAAAGTCAGCACAACCAAAAAAGTTAAATTTAACCAGATTTTTCTCGAAGGTGATGCAGATCTTTTGATCAGCAATGGGAATCAAAAGATCGGCTATGAGAATGGTAAATTTGTAAATGCTTTTGCGGGTGCAACCTTTATCCCAAGGAAGAGTAATGAACTCTGGAAAGATGATGATGAACCTCTTTACAACATTCCTGTTGGTGTTCCCTTTACCATGACTTTGCAATCTAGCAGTGAAACCAATGGCAAAAAACTCACAGATGTGGTAATGCTTGGTCCTGGTTATGATGTTGGTTTGGAAGGCATTAAGGTTTTAGCAGGACAAAAGGACTTGATTAAGTTCGATGCTAGTGGTCGGAGTTTGTCCTATAAGCCCAGCAATGCTGAAGCCCCCAATATTGTGTTTGGTCTCTCCACAACGAATGATGACTATGAGTTTGAACTAGATGGAGTGGAAATTGATGCAGGTGGCACAATCAGCGCCAATCTCGATACTGCGAAAGGTCGCCTTGGGATCAAGATTGCTGATAGTAAACAGGCTGCCATCTTCAATTTAGTGATAAGTCGAATCGATGATAAGACTAAGCAAAAGTTTGAGGGGGAAGATTTGGCTCTAAATTCAGGCGACACCATGTATTTGGACTACGCCAAATGGACTGGGAATGGAGCCAAATTAACTGTCGAGCTTGATAAGGGAAGCGATGGTGCGATCGACGAAACCACTACTCTCAAGGACAAGCAGTAACTTCTCAGCCATTTCTAACTTTGCCTCTATCTTGCCTTGCTTCAAGCCTTGTTTCTGCGCCTTGACGATCGCCCCGACTAATCTGAACGAGAACAGGTTCAATGTCAGTTTGAATTTGGCGATATTTTTTAGCGAGTCAAATCTGAGGCGATCGCGGATTGCGATCGAGCGGTCAAAAACTCAAGAAACGCTAACGTTTGGTCTAAAAGTGGTTCCGGCGTTTGCTCGATCGCAGCCAGAAGACGTTGTTTAATCGGCGACATGATAACCTCTCGGTCCATCGAGCATCCTCTTATCACTCCTCAATCATGCCTTGGCTGACAATCCACAAACGACAACCTCCTCATCCAAATACCCCGCGATTCTCTTGGAGAGACACTGCGCGATCGCCATCTCGACCACCGCCCAAACCGGATAATTCATCGCCGTTGCTCGTGACTCCAGGGCCGATTGAACCCGCTATGATTAAGGGGCAGCAACCTTAAGGTCATAATCATGCTGGATTCAACCGCACCCACCCAACACACGATCGAACTCCATGAAGATGGCCAGATAACCCTCCCCGATAGCATTTGCCAAACCCTCAACTGGCATCCCGGCGATCGGCTGATTCTGACTCTCGAAACCGATGGGAACCTCCGGCTTAACCGTCTCCAAGCCCAAATCCAAAAACTCCAAGGTATCTTCAAAGACATTGCTCCCGGTGTGAGTTTAGCTGACGAACTGATCGCCGATCGTCACCAAGCGGCACAGCACGAGGGCTAGACCGTGCAACCGACTTCAATTCTCGACGCCTCAGCCCTGCTGGCCTACCTGCAAGGAGAACCCGGTGCCGCCGTTGTGGCAAATGCACTGACGCAAGGTAGCCTCATCAGTTCAGTCAACTGGGCCGAAACCCTATCCAAACTCGCCGAACGCGGGCAAGACCCCGATACCGTGACCGATTTACTCACCAATCAAGGACTGTTCAACAACGCACTGATGATTGCGCCTTTTGATGCAGATCTGGCACAGGCAACCGCGAAGCTGCGACCCCTGACGCGAATTTCTGGTCTATCGTTGGGCGATCGGGCTTGTCTGGCGCTCGGAATTCAGACCCAATTACCCGTATTGACCAGCGATCAAGCGTGGAGCAGTCTGACGATTGGTGTTGTCGTGCAATTAATTCGCTAGTCCATATCATCGCCAAAGACAAACCCGAAGACATTCTCCGAGAGCTTGAGCCATGGCCTACACCATTAATCCTGATCATCAAGCTCACTCCTCTAAAATCCCAACACTTTAAAAAACTCATCATCCAGCTCATAGCCCAGCATTTGAGTCATCCCCTGTACCCTCGATCGGCCTGAAATATCTTGCGATCGTAACCAATTCAACACCACAAACACCTTGTGCATGACAAAAATTTCCAACGCTTCCGGGTTGAACTGAATCCCGTCCTTCGGATGAAACTGGTGCGGCACCAACATTGCCACATATCGCGCCAATTCTCCAGACTGCCAATCTAATAACAACGGCAACCCCGGATATTTTGCATCAAGCCGAATAAACCACAGCCGAATTTCAGCAATCTCAGAAAGTTCACGCGGATCCATTGCCTCACGGGGAAACACAATCTCAAACTTGACCTGCTTCTCATGCTCACGCCAATCGGCCATAAGCCCATCAATTACGGTCTCGGCCTCAAGCGTATTCACAGCAAAAATTTGTTCTGCTGTCACCGTCAAAGTAGTGGTCATAAATCCAAGTATTTAAACTGCACGCCCCAATCTATCACGAGCCTAGAGAGCCATTCTTTATTCGCGATACAGCTCTATTACCGATACACATAGATCGGCATCATCACACTAAAAACAGATCCTTCACCAGGACGACTTTTCACCGAAATAGACCCACCACAACGCAATAGCAACTGCTGCACAATGGTCAGCCCCAACCCCGCCCCGCCAAGATCCACACCACCGACTTGCCGCACCCGATAAAACCGATCGAAGATCTTCGGAATCTCCTGCACTGAAATACCAATCCCAGTATCTTTAATTTCCAGTTGCAAAAAATCTCCTTGCTGCTTCGCCTTCACCCACACTTGGCCACCAGGAGGCGTAAATTTAACGCCATTATACATCAGCCCCATCACAATTTGTCGTAACCAAGGGATTAAGCACGCGATCGGAGGCAAACTGTCGGGAATCGTGTAAGCTAGCCGCACCCCTTTTTCTTCCGCTAATGGCTGATAAGTACTCACCACTCCTGGCACCACATCAGACAGGCAAATGGCCTGAAGCGTTTCCCGTTCGCCCATTTGATCGAGGTTAACGAGATCCAATAAACTCCGAATTAAGGCCGTTTGCCGATCGCACTCACGAACCAGCAAGTCCATGTAGCGCTGCCGTTGAGGCGGTTTAATATTGGGGGAATTCAGCAGAGTTAAGGCCGTTTTCATATTGGTCAATGGCGTTCGCAACTCTTGCCCGACGGTGCTCAGGAATTCATCCTTCGATCGAACGGTCTGTAGCAACACCTCATTTTGCCCCTGCAACCGATCGACCATCTCAGCCTGCTTTCGATGTACCATCATCCGCTGCCAAAGATCTTCTTGGCGATAGATTTGACGGTTCATCAACCCCGCTGCGACTGGAGCCACGGCCTCAATATTTTCTGGCAAATTCCACGCCGTCAGTTGCGATCGCCATCTCTCCAAGCACCCCGCTATAGTCATTTCAGCCAGTGTTCCATCTGAAATTTCTTCGGTCTGAGTTTCTAAAATCGATTCTAGAAGCTTCAGAAGGGGCTGCACCTCAGCCCAGCCCATCGCACAGGACACCATCAACATGTTCCGCCGATCGACCCCATCCACTGTCGATTCTGCGGCCAATTCTGACGACACACGCTTCACCTTGACCCGCTGACCCACAATCAGTCCACAAAACTCCTTCGACACCACCATGAAAAAGAATTCGCGGCGCAGGGGATTGTCTCCCTGCAACTGAACCGTCACGGGCTGATGCTCGCTGCTAGCCAATATAGTATCCCCGTCCAGAGGAGCCATCAAGGGAGCTGCAGCCTCATCCGAAGCACTCCCTAAGGCATAGACCTGACGATCGTCCGGCAAAAGCGCAACACATCTCAAAAGTTCCGCCTGCCAAGCCTCGCCTCGCGGAAACTTAGCCCACACCAACGCACTGCATGATTGTTCCACTAAGCTATCGACCCAACTTGCGACCACTCCTTTCAAGGAGGTTGGGCTAACAGAAACCGCTTCCGGCGAACCTTTCTGTTGGGCTAAGGACTCGAAAAGCGATAGGACGGGCAGTGTAGGTAAAGTCATGGTGGAGCCAAAGGAGAACGAAGAAAAAATTTAAACGAAGCCAACGAACAAAAATATGAAATCTATTTAAAAATCTATCCATAGGTTCCAGAAAATGTTCGATTTTCTGGAACAAAAAACTTAAACTTTATCTTTCACCTCAAATAAGACGAAAAAAAAACTTAAACTTTATCTTTCACCCCAAATAAGACTTTCCTGACTCACTAAGTTGGCCAGATCGAAGGCTCCAAGATTACAGAATAATCGTTTCAAATCCGCTTGAACTTCTAGAAACAAGGACGCATTCCCCAACACCCGAGCAACAATCAGCCGACATTGATGCACTTCCACTGCCTCGTACGATTGTCCTAAGCTTTCATGAAAAATGGCCATACTCCGCAAGGCTTGCTCTTCTCCAACCCCATCCTTAAGTGCCCTCAATAAATTGAGCCGATCGCGGGTATAGTCAATCGCCTCAGTGGGCTTGCCAATGGAATAAGAAACGATGCTGAGATGCTTGAGAACCTGAATTTCCAAGCGCGGATTCTCCATCGATCGGACTAAAACGAGTCGTTCTTTGTAATATGCGATCGCCATTTCAGACTCCCCGATCGCATAGTAGGCATTGCCCAAGTTTTTTAGTACTTGTGCTTCCACGGATTGATCGTGCAAACTTCGGGCCAACACCAAGGCTTGCTTCTCATAGAAAATGGCTTGGGCATAGTCCTGCATCGCTTTAAAGACAAGCCCCAAATTATTGAGTGCCGCCATAGAACCGCGATGGTTGCCTATCCTTTGAGCAAGAGCCAAACTTTCATGCTGAAAATGACTAGCCCGATCGGTATCCCCAAGGTGACGATAGGCATTTCCGATCGTCCCCAGAACTTCAATGGCGATCGTGTGCTGATCGAGTTCATTAGCCAAGACTAACGTCCGCTGACCTGAGATAATCGAATTTTGATAGTCACCATTGTTATAAGTCGCCAAGCTGATCAGGCTCAACACCTTAGCTTGACCATCCCTTACATCCACCAACGTATAACAACTAAGCGCCCGGTCCAAGGCGGCTAGTGCCTCTGAGTAGCACTGATTTTGTAAATGGGTTAGCCCAAGTTGCAGCAACCTCTGGCCATCTTGCAAAACCTGCACAGGGTTTTCATGCAGGAGAGTCGGTATCTGCGATGCCTGTGAGGGGTCACAAGGGGCATCGATCGAATGATGACCCACAACACTTGCGAGCAAAACACTCGCAGGTAATAGGGTGTCACGGGTCAAGCTAGCACCATACTCATCGCCCCCATACTGGTCGCCCCCACCTTCAATGAGAATTTGTTGGTCTAGGGGAGTGCTTGAGGGGTTTTCAGTAGATGTAACCGTAGAGGAGTAAACCGGGTGGGTGCATCGATCATCCATAAGAAGTCACTCGATTCAGGACGTTACGACAAAAGTAGGTCACAGAGTTGAGGCCTATTTGCTTACCATTCCCGCTGATAACAACGGATTCACCACAGAACTACCGATTTCGGCGGTGGTCGGTTAGAAAACTTCCGTAGAACTAATGGGGGCGGATGATCAGCCGACCATCCCAAGTCCCGATCGTTTTATTTATTAAAAATAAGGAAATCAGAGCCGAAATGGTATTTTTCGAGGAGCCAATGTGACCGCCAATGTGACCGCCAATGTGACCGCCAATGTGATTTCGTAAAACAGACTAAAGAAAACAGTTGACATACTTCACCAGATTTGCGATTATCAATCTTGTGGAAAGCAAACCTAACTGGTTAGCCAAACACAACACCGCAAAATGCGGGCGTAGCTCAGTGGTAGAGCGTCACCTTGCCAAGGTGAATGTCGTGGGTTCGAATCCCATCGCCCGCTTTCTAGATACAAACCTTCATAAAAGACTAACAACAAAAGATTTTCACTCTTAGATGATGCAGAAAATTGATCCAAGCTTTGACTATCCTTGTCCTTGCCGCAAAGATGCCCGACTTATTCCAATTGCACTGACCGAAGCATTAGGATGTGACAAATGTTCTAATGTTTATGTGGTCATTAATGAGGGGATGAGCATTGAGCAAGTTTCGGGGATGCCTGGAGTGAAACGAATTTTGGCTTGGAATGGGAAAAGCTGGCAACCCATGCACCGCAAATATTCATTAAAGCGATCGATTATATTTTTATCTGTCATTATTCTATGGAGCCTTATGATTTGGATAATGGCTCAGATATTCCCAGGGCAATGGGCAATTCTGGCTTGTATTCTAGCGATTGTCTGTTTCCCGATGGTGATTGATCTCCTGAGTCGTTAGTCGTTAACTTTTATGCTGGTTAATTTTTATGCGAGTAGAGGATCTTTTTCATGAGCAGCGTCGCCATTGCCCAAGCCGCATCGCACCAGTTAGCAATGATGACCTCCCAACAACGAGATGCCGCAATTCGTAGCATTGCTCAAGCCTTTGAGCAGAACTACTATCTGCTTCTAGAAGCCAATACTTTGGATCTTGAAGCAATGCAAGATTGGCAACACCTTAGTGCAGAATCACTGGTGGCTGATGCCCATCTCAATCCCATCCCTAGTGAATGGTTGCGGTTGACTAAAGAACAAATTCAACGGTGGATTAAGGCATTTAGTTTAATTGCAGGAATGCCGGATCCGCTCAGACAGATGGCGGGGTTCTATAGTCCTCGACAATGCCATTGGATGCCGCTGGGAGTGCTGGGGTTGGCCTATGAGGGGTTGACGGAAGTAGCGGTGATGGCCATTGGGATGAGCTTGAAAACGGCCAACAGTCTTATCCTTTACCCAAGTCTAGAGAATGCCCACACTCACGCGGCATTGGTGCAAATTTGCCAGGATTCACTCTCGTCGCAGCATTTACCTGATAGCTGTGTTCTGTCGATGGACAGGCCTGAATTTAGCGCTGAATCCGATCGGGTGAGGCAGTGGATTGTTTATGGTCGTCCAGCTTGGCGATCGGCCATCCGAGAACAGGTGAAGTCAAGTGTGATGGAGGCCATGATTGGTAATTGTTACTTATATTGGGCAGCTTCGGGCGGTGTTGATTCAGTCCGGGAGATGATTTTGGCGAGTCATATCGGCGAACCTGAGGCCGTTAATGCGATTGAAAAAGTGTTAGTCCACCCGCAACATAGTTCATCCAGTTTGGTGCGCCTATGGGCTGATTTACGATCGAAGGGATTTGAGATTTTTGGGGATGATGCGATCGTGGCGGAGTTTCCCGATGTAAAACGATTGCCGGATGACGACTGGAATAAACCTTGTTTTCGCAAGCAGGTCGCGTTTCGGGGCGTAGAAAATATTGCGGGGGCAATAGAATTTATTAATACTCATAGCAGCGGTCATGCGGATTCGATCGTGACGGAATCCTATGGGGCAAGTCAGGAATTTGTGCAGCAGATTAGGAGTACGGCGGTGTACTTAAATGCGATCGGGCGCTTTCAACGCTGTCAATTTACCGAGGGAGATGTGGTGCTGGGGACAACGGGTCGATCGGGGTTTGGGTCGATTCGGATGCAGTCCCTATTAACGCCAAAACGGGTCGTTTACGGGAATTAAGGAATGGATGCCCCGATCGGCGTTTGAGGCATCCATTCCTTAATTAGTCTGAAGCTACTTACGTTCAGGATGGGCAAATTCCACCGTTCCCAACCGATTAATAGCTCTAATCATTTCGTACAATCGACCCAGATCACGCTGGTTAAAATGCAGCGAAATTCGAGGAAGCGTGAAGGTTTCGTCGTTAAGTTCTTGGGGTAGTGCGGGACTGCGATCTATTGTCCCCTTCACTAAAATGTCGCTAAATCGATCGTTCAACTCTGCCATCGCTTCATCGGACAAAACAGCCTTCAACCGGAGGATTAACTTACCCTCGACATAGCGGCTAGAGTGGTACACCGTATAAAAACTAGATATCGTTTCACAAGCTACATCTAGCCGATCGGTAATGGTAAACAAGCTAAAATCCTTGGCATTAATTAAGCCCTGACCTAGTAAATTCTTCTCTAAATACTTGGCCCAATTTTGCCAATAATCGCCACCGGGTTTGTCGATGAGAACAATAGGAACCGGAACCGATTTCCCCGTTTGGCTCAGGGTCAGGCATTCAAAAGCTTCATCTTGGGTACCAAAGCCGCCTGGAAAGATGGCTAATGCGTCACTTTCTTTGAGAAAAAACAGCTTTCGAGTGAAGAAATACTTAAACGTCACCAACATATCATTGCTGTTAATGAAGGCATTGGATCCCTGTTCAAAGGGCAACTCGATGTTAAGCCCCAAGGATTTGCCATCGCCTGCACCTTGATTGCCCGCTTCCATAATGCCACCGCCGCCGCCCGTGATCACCATAAATCCTTGGGACGTGACACAGGCTGAAAAGTCTTTTGCCATTTGGTATTCGGCGGCTTGGGGGGAGGTGCGGGCCGAGCCGAAGATCGCAATTTTACGATCGTGACGATAAGGCGCTAGGGTACGAAAAGCTCGGCCCACATCTTTAAGTGTAGAACTGAGAATTTTTAAATCTAACCGATCGTTGTCAGCTTGACCAATTTCAGTCAGTGTGGTCAATGCTTGGAGTATTAGGTCGCCATTGGCGGACATCGGTAGCTGATCAAGTAATGAATTCAATTCACCCCGAAGGGCAGCAATAGCATTGGATGAGGGCGAGGGACGATCGGGCATTTAAGTCTCCTTCAGCTTTGGCTCCATTCTAACTAGATTTCTAGAACGGTCCAGGCTTTGAAGGAAGCCGTTACTCTGCGATCAGTGGTAGAGCCTGCCTACCTAGCAAAACCGCTTTCTGCCAGAAAATGAAGAAAACCAGCTAGCTGCAAGGCTTCTGGTTTCAGGATTAGATCTCAAATGGGTTCTATATAAAAATAATACAGGGAACTAATATAAAAAACAGTGAAAACTCCCAACATAAGGTGCGTAGTGGCTTCCCTTGGGCGCTTTAACTTAGTTCAGAAACTTAGCTCAAAGCTTCAAGATTTAAAGAAAAATGGTTCTCCTAGAATTGCCGTGGTCGGTATCCAGATATAGCGTTCATCGATTGGCTGTAAAATCAAGATGTTAGCCAGCAAGCGAGGGGCCTCATGGAGAATCAGATTCACATTCCACTCGATTTACCGGATGTCCG
>JAPLHZ010000069.1 GCA_026389365.1 Cyanobacteriota bacterium | reverse complement strand
GATGAAATCGGCGCTTTTCCTAATGAAACTAGTTGTTTAACTGTTTTTTGGCTTGTTGTTGAGCGTGATCATGCCAAACATGACCGTAGATCTTCCGCGAATAATTCATGACACTAACGGTTACGGGAGTAGCGATGACTCATAAGTGACAACAATGAGCAGAATTATTTCTTCAATATCAGCCTTTTTTGCCCCCTTGACAATCAGCCTAATTTTCTTAACCTGTCACCCATCATCGCACCGAAAAAAGCTACCTTCAATCGATATTCCGCTTATGTTCAACCCGATCGCCCTGTTTATTCAATTCGAGGGCCGATCGCGATCGTTTTTTAATATTGAGTCCATCAAACTCTGAGATTTTTGAATTTAGAATTGCTGTAATAGATGCCATTCATTAAATATTAAAGTGCAGGTTTCGCGAAGATCATTCGTCCGGCACTGGTCTGGAGTGCGCTAGTGACGACGACTTGTATTTCGGTGCCCAGGTAGGGTTTTCCTTCTTCGACAACGACCATTGTGCCGTCTTGAAGATAGCCGATGCCTTGAGTGGGTTCTTTGCCGGATTTTAATAGTTTTAAATCAAGCGTATCGCCGGGAATGTACGTCGGGCGAAGGGCTTGGGCTAGGTCATTAATATTCAACACAATAATGTCTTGAACCGTGGCGACCTTGTTTAGGTTGTAGTCCGTGGTGAGTAGAGTTCCATTGATTTCTTGAGCGAGGCGAATAAGCTTGTTGTCAACAGTAGTGATGTTGGGGTAGTCGGCGGGATGAATGACAACCCGATCGGGATTTTCGGTGCGCATAGTATTGAGAATATCTAGTCCTCGTCGGCCTCGGCTGCGTTTTTGGGCATTGGATGCATCCGCTAGGGTTTGAAGTTCTTGAAGTACAAATTGGGGAACTAGAAGCTGACCTTCAATGAAGTGAGTGCGAAGGAGTTCGTGAATCCGACCATCGATAATGCAACTGGTGTCTAGGACTTTTGCAGTAGCAGATTGCAGAGTCCCGTCGGCGAGAAGGGAAGAAACGCTGTTGGGATTAATTAGGCGTAGGAGATTTTGGCCATGGGTGTCGGCTAGGCTGATGCCGAGGTAGGAAAACAGGATGCCCCCCATGATGGCGGTGAGAGGTTTGATGAAGGAGAATTCGCTGGGGATCGGAAGTAGGAAAATGGGCGCTAGAAGAAGATTTGCAATTAGCAGTCCCAAGACAAGGCCCACGGCACGGCTGAGGAGGTTCGCGGCGGTCATGTCCTTGATCTGTTTTTCAACGCGACGATAGCTGGTTTGGGCCAGAAGCCCAAAGGCTGTGCCGAGAAGTCCCCCGAATGGGGCTATGACCAGACGCAGGGCTTCGGGGTTGCTGACTTGGCTTTGAACGTCGAGTGGAAGAGCTTCGATGCCTCGGTAGCCAATGCCTGCGCCTGCGATGATGAATGAGATGATGATGATTGCGTCGAGCATGGGGATGTTATGGGGTGGGGCGCAATAATTCGCGTCTCTGAGGAATGCGGGCTGCGGGCATTTTCATGGCATCGCGTTTCTATTATATCGTTTGTGATTGACGGGTAATGTTTCTTGATATTACGGGATGGTGATGAGATGGATGTGTTATGGGAGATGCAGGCTCCGAGGGCCGCCTATGTGCATGTGCCATTTTGTCGTCGGCGATGCTTTTATTGTGATTTCCCAATTTCGGTGGTGGGCGATCGGTTGGTGGGTGAGTCGTCAGGCATGATGGCGGAGTATGTGGCGTGGTTGATTCGCGAAATTGAGCTAGAACCCGCTAAAGGCAAGGGCTTAAGCAGTATTTTTTTCGGTGGGGGAACGCCGTCATTATTGTCTCCTGCTCAGATTCGTCAGATTCTAATGGCATTGGAGCGGCGGTTTGGATTTGAATCGGGAATTGAGATCTCGATGGAGGTGGATCCGGGAACGTTTGATTTGCCTCGCTTAGAATCGTGGCGATCGGCAGGGGTAAACCGATTTAGTTTAGGGGTTCAGGCGTTTCAGGATGAATTGTTGGAAGCCTGTGGCCGATCGCATCGCGTGAAGGATGTATGGCGAAGTGTGGAGTTGTTGAGATTGGCGGGAAATTGGAGTTTGGATTTGATGTCGGGGTTGCCGGGACAGACGTTATCGATGTGGCGGGAGTCGTTGGAGTTGGCGATCGAAGCGGGTTCAACTCATTTGTCGGTGTATGACTTGACGATTGAGCCGGGGACCGTTTTTGGCAAGCTGAGCGATCGAAATCGTCTGAATGTGCCCCTCGAAGAAGAGGTCGTGGAGATGTATCGGATGACGGCAGAGCGGTTGAGTGCAGTGGGATTTGGGCGCTATGAGGTGTCGAGTTATGCCCGATCGCCTGAGTTTGAATGTCGGCACAATCGCGTGTATTGGTCAGGGTTGCCGTTTTATGGGTTTGGTATGGGGGCGACGAGTTTTGTGGATGGGGTGAGGTTGGGACGGGCTAGGACGAGGGCGGAATATTTTAATTGGGTTGGGGAGAAAGAGAAGAACAAGACAGTTCAGGATTCTAGGATTGGGGAGAAGAATTCTGAGGCGCGGGAACGGGAGATTTTTCTGGAGCGGGTAATGATGGGGTTGCGTTTGGTGAAGGGGGTTGAGCTTGGGCCACTTGTAGATCGGTTTGGGACGGCGTTAGTGGATGAGGCGATCGTGGCGTTGAAACCTTTTGTCACATCGGGATTGGTGAGGGTGGATGAGGATTGGGTGAGCCTTTCTGAACCGGAAGGATTGTT
This sequence comes from Cyanobacteriota bacterium, assembly GCA_026389365.1. GTDB lineage: Bacteria > Cyanobacteriota > Cyanobacteriia > Leptolyngbyales > Leptolyngbyaceae > JAAFJU01. The sequence continues at coordinate 15,449 of JAPLHZ010000069.1, read as the reverse complement.
GCTTTCTAATGTTGTTTTGGTGGGATTATTTGAGGCGATCGATCGGGAGTAGATTTTTCGAGTACTTTAAGGGGTGTTTTTAGGGCTTTTGGGATGAAGATGCTTTTGGGTTGGGTCGCAGTAACAGGATTAGTGTTTGGGCTTGGTGAAGTCAGTCTGGCGAATCCATCCGATCAAGCCAGTTTAGCGAAGTCTGCGACGGCAAAGCCTCAAAAGAGGGGGACTTCGGCAAAACCATCCAAAGCCGCAAAAGCAAATATTAAGGCGGTGAATCATCCGTTTGGCAAATGGTGTTTGGGCTATGGCGCACTAGATGACGATCGGCGGCGGACAGTCGATGCCTTAACGCGAGTGGCGGGCACAAAGGAGTGCGATCGGTTGGTATCGAATTTGGCGAAGTTGAAGGTATTGGATTTGACCGGAGCCGGAATTTATGACCTATCTCCGATTGGGGACTTGGGCCAATTAGAAGTGCTGGTGTTAAGTCAGAACACAATTGTTGATCTGGGACCGATCGCGAAGTTGAGTAAGTTGAAATCAATCGTTGTGCGGGGCAGCCGAGTCAAGGATTTGTCCAGCTTGAAGGGATTGACTGAATTGCGACGCGCGGTGGTTGAGGATTCGCGAGTGGAGGATATTTCACCGTTGCTCGGCTTGAAAAAGCTAGGAGAGGTATCGATCGCTGGAAATCCCGTGAAAGATATTACCCCCCTTGCGAGCTTGAGTGAGTTAACGAAGCTGAATGCAAGCCGGACCTTAGTTGAGGATTTGAGTCCCTTGACGAGTTTGCAATTTTTGGTGGAGTTGCGTCTGGATTCGTCGTTAGTGCGGACAGTGCAACCGATCGTCGGATTGATGGGATTGCAAGTGTTGACGCTGAACAATACGCCATTGAATCTAGCAGGGATTGCTGATTTAGGATCTTTTGTAAATTTGAAACGTCTGGAAGTTTTGGGGATTCCAATGAAGACGAATCCTTGTCCAATCACGCGATCGGGTTCTGTTTGCCTATTCCATCAACTTTAGAAATCGTTTCCTAAGATAAATTTCCTAAGACAAACTGGTAGCGAGTTCGACTTGAATTATGATAGAACATACCCAAGATCTCTATAAGAATCTTTGAACTAATTTAGTTTAGAGATCTTGCTTTTAAATCGCGACATCTCTTTATCCTACTAACGTTCAAAATCTCGCTCGTCCTATGGAATCCCTGCCGATCGTAATGTCCTCCACACAATCACCTAAACCATCTGCCATTCGATCGCTAGAGGATGCGGTGAGTCGATGTCAGGGGCTTGGAATGCGTTTGAGTCGTCAACGACGCTACATCTTGGAATTGCTGTGGACTGACCGAGAACATTTATCGGCGAGATCGATTTACGACAGGTTAAATCAACAGGGCAAGGAAATCGGCCACACATCGGTCTATCAGAATTTAGAGGCGTTGTCGGATCAGGGCATTATTGAATGCATCGATCGGGCAGATGGTCGGCTGTATGGAAACATCAGTGAAGCCCATAGTCACGTTAACTGCCTGGATACTCAACAAATTTTGGATGTACATGTGGAGATCCCGATCGAGATCTTGCAGAAAATAGAAGCCGAAACGGGGATCAAAATCACCGAGTATCGCATCGACTTTTATGGTCATCGTGAAGTGCCTGTGGACCTTTAGGCAAATAATCATCGAACCTACAAAAAAGTTGTAAACCCGCCCGAAAACAGCCCGATGGGTGTGCCTTGGGCTGGAAAAATCCATTGGACTCTAAGTCGTGCAATAAGTGAAAATGCGGATCAGAAATTGCGATCGTCCAGAATAGAAAATCCATGTTTCAATGGGCATCAACTCGAATTTTCTGCGTTCCCCGGCCACAGTTCAGTCCCGTTTATCGCCCTTGTGAATGAGTCAGTGAATCATGGTCGTCAAACCTTCCCGTTCTCTCTTTAATCGTATTTTTTCGTCAAAAAATCAATCCGATGACCGGATCTCGTCGGAGCCTCTTGACACTGCTGTAGATCTAAATCCGGTGGATGAGCTTGTTGTCGATCGTGAGTTTTCCACGAATATCCAGCCGCCCCGCTTGCGACGATTACAAGAGGTTCGAACGGCTCAAATTCAGGCGTACCAAGATTCTTTTGCTGTGGCTCCATCCGACTCAATAGCTCGGCCTAAGCCGTTTGATGGGATTCCTGAAGCTAACTTTGCCGATGATTTTTCAGGGGATTTTTCAGGTGTCCACCAGTCTGACGAGCCTGAACTGGAGACTGGCCCTATATTGCCTGTTTCCCGCTTGAGAGGCGATCGACGCAAGACTCGAAAACTGGCCCGGGCAAAAGCACGTCGAAAAACATCATTGAAGGCTCGATTGTCGGGGGTGGGCGTAGGTGCTGTGCGGGGTGCCGGGCGGGGAGTGCTATGGACAGGAGCATTGTTGAAGCGACTGTCTAAGGCTGTTTTCGATCGCCTGTATCCCTTCATTAAGCGGCAGCGTTGGACGTTCATTTTGACAGGAATTATTGCCGTGACTGTGGGCACGGGATCGGCGGCGGTGTGGTGGTTGTCTAAGGTTCCTCCCGTGGCGGACTGCGGTAAAATCTCGTCTTGGTCGCCCGATAGTCAGCGGTTGTATTGTTCGCAACTCGCAGCTCAGTCGGGCAACCCGGATGACATTTTGAAGAGCATTGATTTAGTTAAAGATTGGGACAAGCTCCATCCGCTTTATGGTCAAGCGTCTCAGTCCTTAGCGGTATGGTCCGATCAGTTGATGGTGGTGGCCCGCGATCGGCTAGATAAACAGGATTTGGATGGAGCGATTGAACTGGCTCAGCACATTCCTCAAAATAGCCCCATCTATAAGGAAACTCGTGAGGAGATGACTGGATGGCAAGAAGCCCATAATATTGGCCAGAAGCTGTACGACAAAATTCAAGTGTCCTTAAAAAAGCAATCTTGGGACGAAGCGTCCGGGCATTTGGCTAAGCTGGCGACCATTACTGATCCCTCTTGGCAAAAGCGACTCATGGAAATTCGGCAGCAATTTGAGGCAGAAAAAGTTGCAGGATCTGTGTTGAAACAAGCTCAGCAGTTTGCCAAGTCTCATAAGCCAGAGGACTTGGGCCGTGCGATCGCATTGACGGATCCGATCAATCGCAAGACTTTCGTCTGGAAAATGGCGTTAAAAGAGGTCGAGCAATGGCGTGATCAAGTGTTTGATTTAGCGATCGTTCAATTGCTACAAAGGAAAAATTCAAATCGCGCCAACACACTTATTACATCTATTCCGTCGAATATTGTTCTGACTTCCGAACAGAGTCAATTTGTTCAATTGGCCCAAGCCCATGATGTGTTAGGTCAAGATGGACGTGATACTGGAGTGCCGTTATTACAGCAGATGGGCCGCTTGGTATTCGCTAATCAGCTCCTCGCTCAAATTCCTGGTGACAGTCGATTTGGGAAAGATGCGGCGGCATTGAGACCAAAATTGGATGAACGTAGAGACGATATAGTACAGCTTGAAACGGCACGGACAATGGCAAATTTGGGCACGTTGCCGCTGCTGCAAAGTGCGATCGCTCAGGCCGAACAAATTGGACCCAAGCGACCTAGCCGAGTCCTGGCCCAGACGTTTGTGGCTCAGTGGCGGAAGTCTGTGGAGCGTCTGGAAGATGAACCGTTGATTGCCCAAGGTGAGAAGCTGGCGAAGTTGGGTACGATCGATCAATTTAATGCCGCCGCCACATTAATGGAGAAGATTGGCAAGGGACGAGCGCTATACGGGGAAGCTCAACGTCACAAGAATGGTTGGATTGCTCAAGCACAGATTATTGAAGATCAGCCTATTTTACGTTTGGCGAAGTCTCAGGCGAATTCGGGTCAGTTGAGTCAGGCAATTCAGACGGCCCGGAAAATTGCATCTAGTCGTGCGCTCTATGGTGATGCCCAACGATCCATCGGTGGATGGGGCGATCAACTTCAGGCCATTGCCGATCGGGCAACCCTGGAACGAGCCGCCGCATTGGCCGCGCAGGGCAACTTAAGTCAGGCGATCGATATGGTCTCGGGAGTCAGCAGTAGTTCAGTATCCCGCGAGGCCCAGTCGTCCATTGTACAGTGGTCATCAGAACGAGCCGCCATTCGTCGTTCCCGATCGGCTGAGGTGACGGAGCCAAAACCCGATTCAGGCCCGCAGCGAGATCCAGACCCGCAGCGAGATCCAGAACCGTTGCCTTCTGAGCCTGCTGCTCCAGCCCGATCGCCAGAACCTGTTGCTCTTCCGTCTGTGCGATCGGAACCGCCCGTTGATCCAGTTCCACCGCCCACGCCTTGATGTCAGAATTTGCTGGAATAAGATGTTATGAGTCAGTTTGAGCTAGGCCGATCGTCAGGCCGTCCAATTCGTTGTGTCTTGATTGAGCCGGATGAAGCTCGGCGGTGGATGCTGAGTTTTGTGTTGCAAAATTCTATTGTTTGGCAAATTGTGGCCGAATGTGAGGCATTAGAGCTGGGATTAGTCCGATTGGATGCGCTGCGATCGACTCCTGATGCGGCGGAGTTAGTTTTACTTGGGTCTACCAATTTGAACTTGGATCAGCTTGTTCCTATTGTGGCGGCGATCGGTACAGTGGCGAGCGAGGCTAAAATAGTGGTTCTAGGAGCGTTGCCTGCATCGAACAGTACGGCTACGTTATTAGGTGCCGATGGGTATTGGTGGACGGGCGATCGGCCTGAGAGTTTACTGGAATTGTTGCAGACATTACGTCCTATAGAAGGTGCCATGAAGCCATCGCGGGTTGTGGTGAGTCCAGCGATTGCAGCGTTGGGACGATTGGCTGGGACTAGTCGGCGGGATGGAGGGCTTACAAGGTTTACGTTGTACGATCGTCAATTAGCTCAATTAGATATTCAGCTTCGGACTCGACGGCTCAATCGTCCGATGCGATGGTTTTTGCAGGGACGCATTCGGGAAATTCAGGCGGCGCGGTGGATCGCTCAGCAAATGATCTCGCCAACAGCGATCGGACCAAAAAGGATGCCGCCGCGCACTCCGATCACAAGTGAAGTACAGCGAGAATCTCGTCTGGTGAAGCCATCTTCTCAGTCTAATCTGCCCAATGGATCAAGTGTGTCGAAGCGGAGGTTAGGGTCGTCTTTAATCCGATCGTCAAATTCTTCCGATCGCGGACTTGAGATTGGGACTGGGATTGTTCGTGAGACTGCGTTACGGGAGATGTTCGATCGGTTGATTTTAAAACTAGAAGCAGCCCGAATTTCGCCTATTTCTAGGTTGGACAACTTGCTTCCGATCGCCTTGGAAATCGATGTGTTGACGATGGAAATGCAAGTGGCACTCTTGACAACGATCGCAACGGTATTACAGGCGGAGGTCGGGCGACTGCGGGAGATTGGGCTGGCGGCCTTGCACGATCGAATTCCAGTGATGCTAGAAACCGTATGGGAAATTGTGGTGATTCAGTTTTTCCGCTGCGAATCAGAACCATCCTCCGAACTGTCATTAGTGAATGGGTTGCAGCAATCTTCGGCTAGGGTAAATGGTCTACTGAAGCTTATTCCATTGGTGGCCGATTGGGTGGCCTATGGTTTATGGGGAATGCCATTGAGTTTGGATAATCAGCCCTATGGTGTGGGAACGCCTCAAGCGGACGATCGCGCGTTGTTATTACTAGAGAACACAGTGCTGCGGTTGGCTAATGCCGTCATTCAGCCCTTATTAAATCAATTTAGTGATGTGGAGTGGGTGAAGGCAAAATATTTCAAAATTCAATACGCATCCAGTCGGGAATTGATGGAGTTTCGCAATGATTTATCTTGGCGCTATCGTCGCGATCGGTGGCTGGATACACCAAAGGATATTTTTGAAAGTCAATATCGTTTGCTTTATTTAGCGGAAAATGGCATTGGGGAGACGGTGATCTATGCCCCTCGTCAGCAGGAACTAGCCGACTTGTCTGGGTTGCCCTTGGCCGTTACGTTAGTCCTAGAAACACGGGATGCCATTTCACCCCGGCTCCGATCGGTGATTGCGTTGATTGGGACGGGTGTCGTTTATGTATTAACGGAAGTCGTGGGGCGCGGAATCGGACTGGTGGGGCAAGGAATTATCAAAGGAATTGGCAATGCATGGAACGATCGGCGCTAATCAGAATGATGGTGAGAGAATTTTCTTAAATTGTGTCGTGTCACTTTTAAGGAGAACGACTACACTAGAGCTGTCGTCAGCATTAATCTTTAGGCTCACAGCCAGTTTCATTACTAGGACAGCATTATGATTGAGTCCATTTTGGGTGCCATTACCCTCATGATTGCGGGATATTTAATTGGCTCGGTTCGCATTATCGAAGAAGGTGATCAGGGCTTAGTGCAGCGATTGGGAGAATATCAACGCACGTTACAGCCTGGGCTTAATTTTGTTGTCCCGTTGATGGACAGTGTTGTGGTCGATACGGTCCGCGAACAATTGTTGGATATTGCTCCACAAAATGCCATTACCAAAGATTCTGTGCCCATTCAGGTGGATGCAGTGGTGTATTGGAAGATTAAGGATTTATACACTGCCTATTACAAGGTCGAGGATCTGGAAGCCTCTCTCACCAATTTGGTGCTAAGTGTGATGCGAAATGAGCTTGGTCAGTTGGATCTCAATGAAGCAATGTCGGCGATGAACAAAATCAATGAAGCATTGAAGGTGGAATTACAGAAGCCTGCGGATTCTTGGGGTGTGGAAGTGGTTCGGGTTGATGTGCAGGAAATCATTCTGTCTCAGACTGTACGTGATTCCTTAGAGAAGCAGATCGCAGCCAAGACTGAAGGGCAAGCGACCATGACGAAGACTAGCGCCACCGTGAATTCCATTAAGCAGATTGCTGAGGCGTTGCAGGGTTCAGAGGATCCAAAGGCGATGTTGCATTACTTGATTGCGAAAGATTATGTAGCATCCAATGAGGCGATGAGTAAGAGTGATAATTCAAAGATTATCTTTATGAATCCAAGCGTGTTGAATGAGGCGGTGAGTGATTTGATTAATGGCCCTGATATTGACTCTAATTCTAGAAATGGTGCCGCTTAGCTTTAATTAAATTTAATTTTAGGTATTAAGAGGCTCCGATCGCGATCGGAGCTTTTCTATGAGACGTAAATCTAAAGTCCAGGAATTTTAGATCAAGAATCCGGTCGTTTAGAGGGAGAATTTCGGATGACCCAATAGCTTGCGGCCAAGGCTAGCATGGATAGCGCTAATGCAACCAACTCCTCTGAAGATATCTTTTCAAAGTCCAAAATAATAATCTTACGTGCAATCGCAATCATTGCCGTGACAATCACTAACTCCACCTGGATTACGTTTTTCTGAAGATAGCCACCAATATTTTCCAGTAACTCCAATGCAATCAGAACATTTAAGAACAACCCAAACAAATTAAATAAACTCTTTCCCAAAACACTAACGCGAAGTAGAACGATCTCCTGAATTAACACACGACTGAGATCAAAAAGTGACATAAAAATTACAATGACTAATCCGATCGATAGGATTTTAGCTGTAAATTTCTCAACCCATTTCAATCCTTCATGCCAAGAATGATCCGACACCAGATGACTCAAACTAGATTTTAATCGTCTCATCATTTCAACAAACTAATAATTGCTGTACAACTAATTACCATACAATTTGCCCATCATCATCCAATATCCCGATGCCAAAAACTCACCATAAAAGATTGATACAATAGCACCTAATGCTAAGAATGGTCCAAAGGGCATTGGATTACCGCGCTTCAATATATTAAGTGCGATCGCCCCAAACCCAAAAATGACTCCAGCTAAACAGGCCAAAAAACCAGACATCAACATCAACTTCCAACCCAACCATGCCCCAATCATCGCAAACAGTTTCGCATCGCCGCCGCCCATCGCATTCGGTCCAAAACATAAACGACCGATCCACGTCACAACATCCAATAACCAAAGCCCCAACACCGCCGAAAACACGGCCCACAAGAAACCCCAAACATTAGACAGTCCTGAACCATTGCCCGTCGCGATCGCCGTTTGGAACGCTAAACCAATCAATAATCCAGATTTCATTAATCGATTTGATAACGTTAGAGTATCCAGATCAATTAATGCTAATGCCAACAAAAAACTAATGAAAACCCAATAGCCGATCGTCTGTAACGAAAAGCCAAAAAACAAAAATGTCGCCAAAAACAAGACCATTACCAACGTCTCAACGATCGGATAGCGCGGTGAAATTGAGGTGCCACAGTGGGCGCACTTCCCTTTCAAGATCAACCAGCCAAAAATCGGAACGTTTTCCCGTTTACGAAGGGGCGTTAAGCAATCGGGACAGCGTGAGGGCGGATGGCTTAAGGAAATTCCGGCGGGTAATCGATAGACCACCACATTCAGAAAACTACCAATGGACGCTCCCAAAATTGCAACGAGTAAAATCGCCGAACCGTCAAATAAAACGTCCATCACCACTACTCACCCTAAATTACCGCGCATCAATATTACCGCGCATCAATTGAACTAAATGGAATAAAGCATTCTTTCGGTAACAATGCTGGCTTTTGTTTGAAAATCAGTTTTCCGCGATAGCTTGTGCGATCGATCGCAACGCCTAATGGTAATTCAGTTACCTCAGGATGAACAGTATAGTAGGTTTCATAAATCTCCCGAGCCGCTTGGATAATAGACGGATCTTGCTCTGGAGGAATTGCCGCATAGCTCATACTTATTCCTCTATTATTCAGTTCACTATCACTGATTGAACCATAATCATCTTTGGGCAGATTCGCATTAAAAAACGACCCAAAAGCATTTCCACTCCACCGCGATCGTTCTTCTAGCTTAATTGATTCCGTCACACTCATCACCCCACACAGTAGTCTGTAGATTTCAATTAATTAATCTTAAGCGCACACACCATACGGGTCTACTGTCCAAATAATCTATGCACTTGAATCGGATTTTACTTCAGAAATCTAAAAGTGACCGAAAATAAAAACAACGCGAATGACCGCAACCTGCTACATAACAGCGAAATTTAACCCAAATTGCCTAATCGCTAACCAATAGCAGGTCTGATGAAATTGTGCTAGCATCAAACATAATTCATTATAATTCATCACCCATCCATTCAATGAGTAAGGTTCTGGTCCTCAACGCCTCCTACGAACCGCTGAATCTCACAAGTTGGCGGAGAGCAGTTGTTTTATTAATCAAAGGCAAAGCCGAGCAGCTCGAAGAGACGGGACGCGTTATCTATGCAGATTTTCCTATGCCCTCCGTCATTAGACTGCGCCAGTATGTTCGTATTCCCTACAATGATGTGCCGTTAACCCGCAAAAATCTGCTCTATCGCGATGACTGTAGCTGTCAATATTGTGGTGTGACAGGAAGCCTGATGACGTTAGATCATGTTATTCCTCGATCGCGGGGTGGAAAAGATACCTGGGATAATGTTGTCATTGCTTGCAGTCGATGCAATACGAAAAAGGGGAATCGTACCCCTAAAGAAGCGGGAATGCCCTTATCAAAGCAGCCCCATCAACCCCATAGCAGTCTGTTTTACGAAGTCTCGCGTCACATTAAGGCCGGGTCACATCAAGAATGGCGAAAGTATGTAATTGGTGCGTAATTAGTGGTGTGTAATTAGTTTTTAAATTGATTGAATTTAGATTTACGTCAGAATGTAGTATCTAATGCAGCTTAATGCGAGATAATGGTGTGTGGCTTTACGAGATTTAGGCTCCACTTCATGACGATCGCATCCCACTCCGAAGAAAAATCAAGCGACTGGCGGTTATTTCTAAAACTCGTCCCCTATGCTCGTCGAAATGCTCGCATCATCATTGTCGCGATTTGTTTGTTAATTCCAGCAGCGTTAGCTCGGGCAGTCCAACCGATTATTGTGGGTCAAGTCGTTTCATTGCTGCGCCAAGAAGATTCTCGATGGTCGTTTTTAAAAAATATTCCCATCACTGACGGACTCAATATCATTGCATTGTTGCTGTTGGCGACCATGGTGGCCCGCGTTATTTGTGATTCGATGCAGGGATTTCTGGTCCAACGATCGGGGCAACGTATCACCGCCGATATTCGTAGCGATTTATTTACCCATGTAACTTCGTTAGCGGTTCGTTTTTTCGATCGGACTCCCGTCGGCAAATTGATTACTCGGTTGACTAGCGATGTGGATGCTCTAGGAGAAGTGTTTTCAACGGGCGCGATCGGCATTATTGGCGATTTGGTGTTGATGTCGGCGATTACGGTGTTGATGTTTATGAAACAGTGGCAGTTAGCATTGCTATTGGTGTTGATGTTGGTGCCGACGGCGTTGCTTATCGTGTATTGGCAAAAGCAGTATCGCAAAGCAAATTATGATGCCCGTGAAGAACTCTCCAGTCTTAACTCCATGTTGCAAGAAAATATTTTGGGCGTTGGTGTGGTGCAATTGTTCCGCCGAGAACGCCTGAATAGTGAGAATTTTTTTAATACCAATCGCAAATACATTAAAGAAGTTGATGCCACAATTTTTTATGACTCGGCAGTATCATCAACATTGGAATGGGTATCGTTAGTCGCTATTGCCGGAGTGTTGATTGTTGGCGGTAGTTTTGTGATGGGTAAGACCCTGGATTTTGGTACGTTGTCTGCGTTCATTCTGTTTGCCCAGACATTGTTTGATCCATTGCGACAGTTTGCCGAAAAATTCACAGCAATTCAGGCTGGATTTACGGCGATCGAACGGATTAATGATGTGATGGACGAGCCAATAGAAATCCGCGATCGGCTGACCACTCAATCTCTTCCGGCTTTTGACCATAAAACGTTTGATGGCAAAACCGTAGGTGAAATTCAGTTTGAGCATGTGACATTTGGTTATAAGCCAGGTGAATATGTGATTCACGACTTGGACTTTACGATTCGATCGGGTGAAAAAGTTGCGCTTGTTGGTCCCACGGGTGCGGGGAAAAGTTCAATTATTCGTTTACTCAGTCGGCTTTATGATCCACAGGAAGGCCGAATTCTGTTAGACGGGATTGATATTCGAGATTTACCTCAAGCGGAATTGCGTAAACGGATTGGGATTATTTTGCAGGATGGTTTCATTTTCGCAGGCGATGTGAAGGGCAATATTACCCTGGGTGAAACCTATCCTCTGGAAGAGATTCAGGCGGCGGCAGAAAAGACGAATGTGTCAAAACTTATTCAGCAATTGCCCCACGGCTACGATACGCAACTCCGAGAGCGTGGAACTAATCTTTCCGGTGGTCAAAAGCAGCTCATTGCCTTTGCCCGCGCTGCCATCCGTGACCCGAAAATTCTAGTTCTTGATGAGGCGACATCGAGTTTGGATGTGGGGACAGAAGCCCAGATTCAAGAGGCGTTAGAACATATGTTAGAAGATCGCACCGCTATTATCATCGCTCACCGTTTGAGTACAATTCGCAATGTCGATCGTATTCTTGTGTTGAAACGTGGTGAACTGGTCGAGTCCGGTAGTCATGATCAATTGCTCGCCCAAGATGGATTGTATGCAGGATTGTATAAATTACAAATGTTGGGGCAATAATTGATTTAACTCTGAATCAACGATCGGATTGCGATCGTTGATTGAATAGGATCTGAATATATGGGTAATTTACCGATCGCTTAACTCATCTCTAACATCCGTTGCATGGGTCGTAGTGCTGCCGATCGGGTTGCTTCATCCATTGTGATTTCAGGCTTTTTGTTGAGCATGGCTAGATATAGTTTTTCTAAGGTATTGAGCCGCATATAAGGGCATTCATTACAGGCACAATTTGCTATAGGTGGGGCTGGAATAAACTGTTTATTGGGTGATTTTTTTTGCATTTGGTGAATGATTCCAGATTCGGTTAATACAATGAATTGATTGCGATCGCTCTTCTGTGAATAGTTCAATAATCCCGTCGTAGATGCAATATAGTTTGCATATTTTAAAAGTGGTGGTTCGCATTCAGGATGAGCAATCACCTCAGCGTCGGGATACTTAATCATCAAATCCACTAACTTTTTTTCCGAAAACGTCTCGTGAACAATACAACTTCCCTGCCAAAGCACCATATCGCGCCCCGTTTGCTCCATTACATAACGACCCAGGTTCCGATCGGGTGCGAAAATAATCGGCTGATCTGCGGGGAGTTGCTGGACTATCTTCACCGCATTAGAACTCGTACAAATAATATCGCTCATGGCTTTGATGTCTGCCGTGCAATTAATGTAGGAAATTACCAAATGGTCGGGATGTTGACGCTTGAAATCGGCGAACTTATCAGGAGGACAACTATCGGCCAGGGAACATCCGGCATCTAAATCGGGCAACAACACAAGCTTGGTCGGATTCAGAATTTTCGCCGTTTCCGCCATGAAGTGAACGCCCGCAAAGACAATCACATCCGCATCTGTCTGAGCTGCTTGCTGAGCCAGTCCTAGGGAATCACCAAGATAATCTGCAATGTCTTGAATGTCTGCATCTTGATAATAATGGGCCAAAATGACGGCATTCATCTCTTTTTTCAAGGCTTCGATCGCCCCAAATAAATCTTTTGGCAGGACATTTTTAGGCGCAGTTTGAGCAACAGGTGCGGTAGTGAACATGGTCTGACTTAGGATTGTAGAGGTGGGTGTTTTTAGTATAAATTACCAAAACTAAAAGTCAATCTTTTATTAAAAATTGCTAAAAGTTTGGTTATTAAGGTCGCCGTCAGAGGGTGATCGGAAAACTTATACGGTGGACCCCCATGCTCTGCCCTCATCCCCTAAAATAGAGAAGTCCCGATTTCCCTGCATGAACCTTTGATCCAGCAAGAGACGCTAAATTTATTGGAATGGTCACGGCTTTGTCAACACTTAGCCACCTTTGCCGCCACAAAATTGGGTTCGATCGCCGCCCAGCATTTGGTGATTCCCGCGACAAAAGCCGAGACCTTGAACCTGTTGGCACAAACTCAAGAGACCTATAAGCTTGAGAGTTCTGTGTCGGGTGGGCTACCGTTTGCGGGGATTCAGGATATTGGTGAGTCGCTGGAACGATCGTCTATTTTTGGGCTATTGTCGGGCGAGGAATTGCTGAATATTTCTACCACATTGTTAGGGGCACGATCGTTGCGGCGGGCGATTGAGAATTCGGAAGATGTGCCGACTTTGATGGCGTTGGTGGCGGATCTTCGGACGTATCCTGAGATTGAAAAAGAAATTTATCGATGTATTGACGATCGGGGCAAAGTTACGGAACGGGCGAGTCCAAAACTGACGGACATTCGTGAAAAAATTCGATCGACTCGCGATCGGATTTTAGACATTTTGAATAAAATGATGAGCCGTAATTCCAGCGCGATCCAAGAATCCGTGATTACCCAGCGCGATAGTCGCTATGTGTTGTCCGTCAAATCAAACTACAAAGAACATATTCCCGGTATTGTTCACGATGCCTCGACCAGTGGCGCAACCCTTTTCATTGAGCCACAATCGACGGTTCAAATGAACAATGCTTTGCGCCAATTTTTGCGTCAAGAACAAGCCGAAGAAGAAGCCGTACGTCGTAAATTGACCGCATTAGTTGCAGAAGTCCAAGACGATTTAGAACAACTTGTGGCGACTTGTACTGTGCTGGATCTCGCCTCTGCCCGATCGCGCTATAGCTATTGGCTCGAAGCGAATCCGCCGACGTTTATTGATTGGAGCGACGCGGAACCCGGAACACCCCAGCAAAATATTACGCTGCGAAATTTACGCCATCCATTGCTGGTTTGGCAAAACAAAAATGAAGAAGGCCGCGAAGTCATTCCGACGCATTTAAGTATTGATCCTAAGATTCGCGTCGTTGCCATCACTGGACCGAATACAGGCGGCAAAACAGTTACCCTTAAAACGCTGGCTTTAGCGGTATTGATGTCCAAAGTTGGATTGTTTGTTCCGGCGCGGGAGCCTGTCGAATTGCCGTGGTTTGGGCAAGTATTGGCGGATATTGGTGATGAACAATCATTGCAGCAAAGTCTTTCGACCTTTTCGGGTCATATTCGTCGAATTGGTCGGATTCTTGATGCTTTGGACGAGGAAGGGGTGGAGCAAGCGAATGCTCTGGTATTGCTGGATGAAGTGGGTGCGGGAACCGATCCATCTGAAGGCTCGGCCCTTGCGATCGCACTTCTAAAGCACCTCGCAAATTCGGCCAAACTCACAGTTGCCACCACTCACTTTGGTGAACTTAAAGCATTGAAATATCAAGACGATCGGTTTGAGAATGCTTCCGTTGAGTTTGATGATGTGTTGCTCGCCCCGACCTATCGATTGCTTTGGGGGATTCCAGGTCGATCGAATGCATTAACGATCGCATCAAGATTAGGATTGCAATCGGCTATTGTGGAAGATGCTCAGCGCTATATTGGCGGCATTTCTCAGGATATTAATGGCGTAATTGCGGGACTCGAAGCCCAACGTCGTGATCAAGAAGAAAAAGCTAAGGAAGCCTCCAGATTAATCAAACAAGCAGAGTTCTTTTATCAACAAGTCACGGCTAAAGCGCAAGTCTTAAAAGAACGCGAACGTGAATTAAAACAAGCCCAAGAAGACGCTGTTCAGAAAATGCTTTTGGATGCAAAGTCTCAAGTTGCACAGGTAATTAAACAACTCCAAAAAGGCACGCCCACAGGCCAAGATGCTCAACTCGCAACCGATCGGTTAAACAAGCTCGCGGAGAAACATCTGCCACCCGCCGAACCCAAAAAGAAAAAGCCAGGATTTATGCCGAAAGTGGGCGATCGGGTCCGAATTCCGCGTCTTGGGCAAACGGCAGAGGTGTTGGTGGCTGATTCTGATGATTTGACGGTTCGGTTTGGCATCATGAAGATGATTGTCTCAATCTACGAAATCGAATCACTCCAGGGACAAAAGGTTGAACGGGAGGAGAAGCAGGCTAAAGAAACTAGTAAGACTAAAGACAAAACTAAAGCCCAACCCGCTCCGGCCCTCTCTGCTCCGGCAGTCCGAACCGATAGTACAACCTTTGATATTCGTGGGACTCGGGTCGCGGAAGCTGAAATTGTGATCGATCGGGCAATTTCAGCAAACTACGGACCCATTTGGATTATCCATGGTCACGGTACAGGCAAACTCAAGGAAGGCGTTCATGCTTATTTAAAACGGCACGATCGGATTGCAAAGTTTGAACCTGCTGAAAAGTACGATGGCGGCGCGGGGGTGACGGTAGCCTATCCTAAATAGAACGGCTCGGTTCAGTGGCAACGAAGAAGCTCAAACGATGGTAGTCCTAAAAAGGAAAGGATGAACGAGCAGGTAAAGAAGCGTTGTAATGATGAATAAAATTCCAAATGGCTCCGATGTGATTTTCCAACTTCTTGGAAAAGGATAAAGTCTTTCTGACGAGTCTTGATACTCGTTG